>JBBRWO010000004.1:0-44815 GCA_038249135.1 Coriobacteriia bacterium | reverse complement strand
TTGCGAGCAATTCGTCCAAGAGTTTGCCCGCTGCGCCAACGAACGGCACGCCGGTCAGATCCTCGCTCTTTCCGGGCGCCTCCCCGATGAGCATCACTTTGGCTGCAGGGTCACCCGATCCCAAGACGATTCGCGTGCGGGCCTCGCTCAGTGGGCACCTGCGGCAGTCGCCGATGAGCGCCTCAACGTCGGCGAGGGTCGAACAACCGAGTCCCGGGGACTGCTCGGCAGGCATGACTAGATCCAGGTGGCTACTTCGGCCAGTGGTCGGCGGGCCGGGCGGCCGGCGGACTCAGCCGAGTAGCCGATGGGCAGGATCGCGACCGGCTCGATGGGAGACTGGATCGAGAGCGCCTCTCGTACAGCGTCCGTATCGAACGCGCCGATCCAGCAGGATGCGAGGCCGCGATCCACGGCGGCGAGGAGGATGTTCTCAACTGCGGCGGAGGTGTCCTGAATCGCGTACAGCCGTTCCCCGCGGTCGCCGTAGCGAGCGGAGCACGGGCGCGGGTCAACTGAGACCACGATGATGACCGGCGCGTTGGTCGCCCAGCGCTGGCGCAATGCGACCGCGAGCTTCTCTCGGGCCTCAAGCGTGCGCACCACGGTGAACCGCCACGGCTGGATGTTGCCGGCCGTGGGCGCGGCCACCGCGGCGTCAAGCAGTGCTCGCACGTCTGCGTCGGAGACATCGAGCTTGCTGTTGAAGTGCCGCACGCTGCGACGCTTGGCGATGACTTCCGAGAACTCCATGCGCGATGCCTTCCAAGTCGACGGCAGGTACGTGCCTCGGCGCTGGTGCGCTGTGGCGACGTTTCATTCTAGCCCAACGAATCACGCCGGCTGACGGCGGAATGTGTTTCATCTCTCGGCAGGGGCGACGGGGCGCGCGTCGAATAGAGCGATTGGGGGTGATGTGTGCAATGCACAAATCAGATGTCAACGAAGAAGAACTGGGTATTCGCGCGTTTCAGATCAAGAAGGCGAAGGCCGTCGAACGAGCGATACAACTGGTTCGCCACGCCTTGGGCGCCCAGTGGGCCGAGCTAACCGGCGATGAGATTGAGGAGCTTGAGTGGGTTCTCGGGGAGCTCTGGGCGTACGTCGCGCGACACGATTGGGATGACCTTCGCTTTGGTCATGTCACCATGCGCGACATCATCAAGATCCTGACGTACGGCAGCCAGATGCGCCGCCATGCGCGCAACAGCATCGAGATACTGAAGGATGTCTACGCGGTGATACTCGCCGAGAGCGCGTATTTCTCCGACGACATGACCGATTGATCGTCAAAAGACCACCGTCTCAAACGTAGTGCCCTCCCGCGCGAGCGTGGAGGGCACTACTGCGTTTCAGATGCCATGCGTCGATTCTGATGAGAGATGCTACATCTGGCTCGCGGCACGCTTCTTGGCTTCGATCTTCTTCTTGACCTTCTTGAGCCTGAAGAGATCCTCGCGAGCGCGCTCGTCGAGCGTCTGACTGATGTAACTCACCTGCTCGCGAAGTGCCGGTACGGTGACCTGCTCAAGCGCGTTGACGCGCCGGTTGGTCTTGTTGATCTCTTCGCCCAGCCGCTTGAGCCGCGTCTCGATGTCGGCGTACTCGATGATGACGTCGAGGATTTCCTCGAACTTCTCGGCAGTCTCATCGACGCGCGAGGAGACACCGGTCACCGAGTAACCGCGAGTGAACGACGATTTGACCGGGCTCTCGCCCTTGGTGACCACCGGTACCGATACACCCATGATCTTGGTCCCCGTCATGTCGACGACAACTTCGCCCTTAGTGGCCAGGCCCGCCGAGCGAAGTGCAACGACGCCGTCAACCGCCTGCGCGACCGCGAGCGAGTACTGCGCCTCGGAAACCGTACGCTGCAACGAGTCAGAGAGACGCAGGGTCTCGTCCATGACGCCCATGAACTCCATGAGCAATGCGTCACGCTTCTGCTTGAGTAGGTCCATGCCCTGCTGCGCCAGCCCGATCTGGGCTCGGCGCTCGAGCAACTCCGCGCGTGTCGGCCGTACTTCTTCCATGGCTTACGCCCCCGCAGCCTCTGCCGGTGCGGGCTCGGCGTTATTGCCCGTTGCAACCTCCGCCGCAGCCTTGGCGGCAGCCTCGATCTCCCGATCGCGAACCCGCTCTGGATGGTAGGTGTCGATGAAGTCGCGAACTCGCTTGAGCTCACCCATCGGCAGCCCGCTCATGAGTTCCCAGCCGATGTCGAGGGTCTCCTCGATGGTACGTCCCTCATCACCCTGGCCGACGATCCGCTCCTCGAACTGATCGGCGAATCGCAGGTAGGCTCGATCGACTTCGGAGAGAGCCTCTTCGCCGACGATAGCGACCAGTTTGCGGAGGTCTCGGCCCTGCGCGTACGCCGCGTACATCTGGTTGGCGACGGCTCGGTGATCCTCGCGAGTCTTGCCCTCGCCGATGCCGAGGTTCATGAGTCGAGACAGGCACGGCAGCACATCGATGGGCGGATACACCGCACGACGGTGAAGCTGGCGAGACAGTACGACCTGACCTTCGGTGATGTAGCCGGTGAGGTCGGGAATCGGGTGCGTGATGTCGTCATCCGGCATCGAGAGAATCGGAAGCTGGGTGACCGAACCCTTGCGGCCCTTGATGCGGCCGGCGCGCTCATAGATGGTTGAGAGGTCGGTATACATGTAGCCCGGGAAGCCTCGGCGCCCAGGAACTTCCTCGCGTGCCGTCGAAACCTCGCGCAGCGCCTCGCAGTAGTTGGTCATGTCGGTGAGCACCACGAGCACCTGCAGGTCCTTCTCAAACGCCAGGTACTCAGCGACCGTAAGCGCTGCCTTCGGCGTCAGCAGACGCTCGACGGTAGGATCGTCGGCGAGGTTCAGGAAGAAGACAACTCGCTCAAGCGCGCCGGTGTCCTCGAACTGCTGGCGGAAGTAGGCCGCCTCACGGTTGGTGATGCCCATCGCAGCGAAAACGATCGCGAACTCTTCGCCGGACTTCACGCGCGCCTGACGGATGATTTGGGCCGCAAGCTCGTTCGCCGGCAGTCCCGAGCCCGAGAAGATCGGCAGCTTCTGACCGCGCACCAGCGTCGTCAGACCGTCGATCGCCGAGATGCCGGTCTCGATGAAGTCAGCCGGCAAGTCGCGCGCATACGGGTTGATCGGTGCACCGGTGATGTCGAGCCGAGCCTCGGCGATGATGGGTGCCCCGCCGTCGATCGGCTTGCCGGTGCCGTTGAGCACCCTACCGAGTAGCTCGGACGAAACGTCGATCTTGGCGACCTCTTCGAGGAAGCGGACTTCGGTACCGGAGATGTTGATGCCTGCAGTGCCTTCGAAGACCTGGATGACCGCCATCGAGCCGGAGACCTCAAGCACCTGCCCTGATCGGTGGGAACCGTCAGGCATCAGGATCGAGACCATCTCGTTGTAGGCCACGCCGTGGACGTCGTTGACGAAGATCAGCGGTCCGGTGACGTAGTTGAGCGTACGGTAGTCGGTTGAGAGCAGCGACCGCTTTGGCGTTGCAGCTGTCGTAGTGTCGTTCGGCACGTCTAGTACACCTCGATTCCAGCGATGTCCTCGGCGATCTTGCCGGCCATGCCGCGCATGATCTCCAAGGATTCCTCGTGCGGCGTGGTCTTGAGTGAGGATATTTCGTCGCGTACCGGTAGTTCGAGAATCTCGCGCAGTGCAACTCCTCGATTGAGGGCAGTCGTGGCCGCGTCGTTGAAGTTCAGGATGGTCCTGAGGATCCAGTACTGCTTGTCAGGCGGGCAGTACGCGTCCACTTCATCGAATGCAAACTGCTGCAAAAAGTCCTCGCGAAGCATTCGCGCGATCTCGAGAATCAGCTTCTCGGATTCCGGCAAAGCGTCCGGGCCGACCAGCTGAACGATCTCCTGAAGCTCGGTCTCCTTCTGAAGGATCGACATCGCACGCTCGCGAGACTCGAGCCAGTCCGAGGCGACGTTCGTCTGGTACCACCCCTTCACCTGGCCGAGGAAGAGCGTATAGCTCTTGGTCCAGCTGATCGCCGGGAAGTGGCGACGGTGTGCAAGCGAGGTATCGAGCGCCCAGAAGGCGCCGGTCACTCGCAGGGAGTTCTGAGTCATCGGCTCTGACATGTCTCCGCCTGCCGGCGAAACCGCGCCGACCATCGTGACCGAACCGATGCGGTCGTCGTCATCGCTGCCGAGAGGCTTCACTCGACCGCTGCGCTCGTAGAATGCCGCAAGTCGCGTCGCAAGATACGCCGGGTAGCCTTCCTCGCCCGGCATCTCCTCCAGTCGACCGGAGACCTCGCGAAGTGCCTCGCCCCATCTGCTGGTGGAGTCGGCCATCATTGCGACGTTGTAGCCCATATCGCGGTAGAACTCGGCCAGCGTCGCACCCACGTAGATCGAGGCCTCGCGTGCCGCAACCGGCATGTTCGAGGTATTGGCTACGAGCACGGTGCGGTCCATCAGTGGTGCGTCGTTGCGCGGGTCGTCGAGGTGCGGGAACTCGGTCAGCACCTCGGTCATCTCATTGCCGCGCTCGCCGCAGCCGATGTAGACGATGACGTCGACGTCGGCCCACTTGGCCAGTGACTGCTGCGTGACCGTCTTGCCTGTCCCGAAGCCACCCGGAATGATCGCGTTACCCCCCAAGGCGATCGGGAAGAACGTGTCCAGAATCCGCATGCCGGTGGTGAACGGCGTGGTCGGATCCATCTTCTTGATGTAGGGCCTGCCCTGACGGACCGGCCAGCGCTGACTCATCCGGATCTCAGTGCCGTCTTCAAGTGTGGCAACTACCTGATCGACGTTGTACTTGCCCGCGGCGATAATGCTCGCGAGCTTTCCACCCTTCATCGCTGGGGGGACCATGACCTTGTGCAGAATGGTCTTACCCTCGGGAACCGTGCCCAGCACGTCTCCTGCAGCGACGACATCGCCCACCCCGACGACCGGCGTGAACTCCCACAACTTCTCTCGATCCAATGCCGAGGCGACCGTTCCGCGCTCGATGTAGTCGCCGCTCTGCGCTGCAATGACTGGCAATGGTCGCTGCACGCCGTCGTAGATCGACGTGAGTAGCCCCGGTCCGAGCTCGACTGTGAGCGGACCTTCGGTGGACTCGACAATCTCCCCGACCTTGAGTCCGGAAGTGTCCTCGTACACCTGCACCGTTGCCGTTTCGCCTTCGAGACGGATGACCTCTCCCATGAGGCCCTCTACGCCCACTCGGACGATGTCATACATGCGGGCGCCGATCATGCCGTCCGCAACGCAGACCGGGCCGGTGATCTTCGCAATCGTTCCGACGATCATGTCATCCCCGCCTCAGTGTGATGTCAAAGCCGATCGCTCGCCTGATGAGCCGTGAGAGATAGGCGCGGTGGTCCTCGCCGATCTCGAGCTTCTCCCTGATCGGCAGGGAGACCACGATGGGCCGATAAATCGAATCAATCTTCTTTCTAAGACGCTCGTCAATTCCCGACATGAGTCGTTCATTGACGGCGATGATTCCACTCGAGTCATCGTCGACAAGCGACGACAACGCCTTGCGGGCCTCTTCAGGAGACTCCGCGACTTCCACATCGACGCCGGCAAGACGGAACCCGTCCGCAGTGTCGGCGTCCGTGAGAACGACGAGCTTATACAAGGATGAGCTCCCTTCTCACGCGGTCCGCCGGCATACCGACAGCCTTGCCTTTGACGACGATGCGCAGGTTGGTGATCTCGTTCTGCTTACCGTAGAGATACGCGATTGCGACGCCGACACCATGAGGATCCTTGACCCCCGAGATAAGGGCTCTGCGCATCAGCTGCTCCTCAAGCGCACGCTCGAAGACCGGGATCGAGCCGGATTCCAGATAGAGCAGCGCAGCCTTATCCAGTGCATCCGAATACCCCGTGCGTTTGAGTCGATCCAGCACCTCGTCGACATCGGACATGCGCGCGAGCTCGAGATACAGCTCATTGCGAATCGCCATACCTCCCTCGAGGAAGTACTTGTCGGCCTCACGGGAGTTGACGTCTGCTTTGAGTAGACGAAACACGATCATCAGGTTGGAGGTGTCGATCTGCATGCCGAGAATTCTGCGTGCGATCTCGACGTCAGGCTTGGCGCCAACCAGCCGAGAAGATGCCCACTGCGCGTACTGCCTGTCGAGCGCGAGCTCAAGCGGCGCCAGTTCCCCGCTGTTCGCATAATCGGGATAGGCGCGGCGCAGCGGCGGCGCGTACACGAGCTTCCACATCGCCATAGTGTCGATGGCGACGCGCACGTCGTCCGTCTTCGCCAGTTCCTCGAGCTCAGTCGAGCCGAGGTACCCGGCGGGAAAGAAGCTCTCTTTGACCTCATCGGCGCCGACATGATTGTGCGCGCCACGAAGAACGGTCTTGATGTTGAACACATCCCACCGGCCAAGCAGTGTCGACAACAGCTTGCGTGCCTCCGGGTGGACGAATCCGAGCACCTTGCGGTACGCGTGCACCATGTTGTCCTTCAGCGCGTCATCGATGATCGCAGCCGTGCGCCCGCGAACCAGCTCTTTCTCGAGATCCGCCGAGTAGGGAGTCTGCATCAGCTCCTTGACCACCTGCTGAACGTCGCCTGCTTCTATGAGCCGCTCGTAAAACGAAGTCGGCAACAAGTGCGACCGCATCCCCCTGAGCCGAGCATTTGCATAGCCAGCATCGGTCTCGGGGGCTTTGGTGTTGCCGGCCGTTACAACGGCCTCGCTCATGAGAACAGCACTTTCGCGACATCAGCCTGCATGAACTGGCCCACCCGGTCGAGCCGGTCCTCAAGCGTATTACGTTTGATCACGCGACCGTTGTAGGCCTCGACGACCAGCCCGCCAGCGGTTACCAGCGTCGGATCGATCTCCGCTGACAGTCCAGCGGCTGCCGCAGCGGTGCGTGCCCGCTCAGCATCCTCCGGAGCCACGCGCACCACGACGGAGCCGTCGAGACCGAATAGCGCCTCGGCCGCGAGGCCTGCGAAGAGCGCGTCATAGCCTGCAGCACGCAGGTTAGGCAGTTCCGACTTCGCGGTCTCGAACACCTCACTGACCCCATCGCCTCGTGCCGAGGACACCCGCATCTTGGCTTCCAGGCGTGCCGCGTTCACAGCTCGCGCGGCATCGGCGCGCGCCACGCGCTCGATCTGCCGAGCAAAGCCCTCGTGGACTTCCCGGGCGCCCCGCTGTGCGTCGTCAAGGATCAGCGTCGCGTGCTCGCGCGCCTCACCGAGAACGGCCTCGCAGTCTTCTTGCGCCTGCTCGTCCAGAGTCTTGAGAATGTCTTCAATCGCCATGGCTCACTCCTGTGTGAAATCGGTCAGCACGGTACCTGCGCGCTCCGTACTAGCCGTTGAGAATGATCGCCATAACGAAGCCGAGCAGTGCGATGACCTCAGGGAGCGCCGTCAGTACGAGCACGAAGACGCGCTCTTCTGGGCGCTCTGCGAGCGTACCTTGTCCCGCAGATCCGATACGGGCCTGCGCCCAGCCGGCACCAAGAGCGGAAAGACCCATCGCGAGCGCTGCGCCGAGCGTCTTGACGGCGTCCGCCATCGTGGCAGGCACAGCAGCGACCTCTTGCGCCATTGCCATTGACGGGATCAGCAGGACCCCAACGAACGTTGCAAAGAACAGGAACCTCGAGAGCCTCTTACTGATCATGCCTTGTTCTCCCCTCCGGTCTTATGAAACGGCTTGTAATCCTTGTTTCCGGTCTCGTAGAACCCCCCGAAGAACTCGAGGAAGTTGAGACGCACTGCATGGATCGTCGGGCTGAACGCGCAGATCACGAAGTTCAGCACCTGAAGCGGAAGGGCGATGATGAGGCCGAGAATGGGGCTGCCCATGGACGCGGCGATCTCGTTGACCGCCTCGGCGAAGATTGCGCCGGCAAGACCGACGGCCATGATTCGCAGGTAGCTCGCGATGTGCGAGATCGAAAGGATCGTCTCGATGCCCCCAACGATTCCGCCACCCTTGACCGCGAATGCCATCCCAAAGAAGAGCACCAACGCGGCGATCGCCTGGAAGGTATACGCCATCGTGGTTCCCACGTTCAGTGTCAACACGGTGCCGAACACGACCATGAGGACCAGCGCGGTGAACCCGAAGATGAAGGCGATGATGCCGCTCTTCTCCCACACGTGTGACCAGTGACGGGTTTTGATGCCGTTGTACACGCCGATCGCCAATCCCAACACCACCTGGATGAATCCGATGACGATCGCGATGATCAGGAACGTCATGAGCATCTCTTGCTGCGTGCGCTCAAACGGGAGAATGACGTGTGCCCCTGTCGGAATCGGGTACCCGAGTCCATAGCCCCCGCTCAACGACCAGAGCGGCTGAATCACATTGGCGAATTTGGGACCAAGCAGGTTCCCAAAGAACTCGCCGTAGATGAATCCAAAGATGATGACGCTGGTAGCCGCTGGTCCGAGGATTGCCGTGGCCATCTGGACACCGGAGTTGTCCTTGAACTTCGAGCGCAGCCACATCACTGTTCCCAGCATGACGATGCCGTAGCCGATGTCACCGACGATCATGCCGAAGAAGAGCGGGTAGAACAGCGCGAGCAACAACGTCGGGTCATAGGTCCCATAGCTGGGCTTGCCCATCATGCCGAGAAGCCCCTCGAAAGGCTGAACCCATCCGGCATTCCTAAGCGCAATGGGAGCTTCAGCGAAGTCCTTCTCCGTGACCTCGGTTTGCGTCACCACGATGTCATCACCGAACTGCTGCTGCATCAAATCGCGAAGTTCCGACAAATCGCTAACGGGAATCCAGCCGTCGATCATGAATGCATACTCGGTGCGACCAAATTTGGGAATCGAAACGATCTCGTCGATTCGGTCCATCAGAACGTCGCGGGTGGTTGCCAGCTTGGAGTACCACTGCTTCGACATCGTATCAAGCTCGACACGAATCTTCTCCAGCTCAGCGGGAAGCTCAGCTCTGCGCTGGCGGATGTTCTCGTACGCCACATCCATGGGCATGTCCTGGAAGTCCTGCGGGAGACGGATTTGGTTGACGTTCTCCATCGCCAGGAACTTGTGAACCGGCTCTGCGAACTGCCGTGAGTAGACCACGATAGCTGCGGTGGTGTTCTCATCGATGTCGGTGGAGATGATTTCGCATTGCGAGTTGGTGATCTTGTCCAACTCGATCTGCAGATGCTCCAGCCCGGCTTTATATCGGCGCTCAACCAAAAGCGCGACGCTGTCGAACGCCCCAGTAACGACGATCTGCTTCGCCAGCGGCTGAATCTTGCCGAGAATCGGCTCGTAGCGCGCCATGAGCGAGATCTCAGACTCCGCCGAGGCGTGCATCGTGGCGAGTTCTGCTGTTCGCTCCTCCACGTCGACGATGAGGGAAGATATCTCTTCGCCCAGCTCGTCGGGAGAAAGGACCCACAATCTGGCGTACTCGATCGAGCGAACCTTTGGGTCGGTACCGCCCTCGGGCTCTTTCAGCGTTTTGAGAATCGAGCGGACGCGCATGAGCAGCTCGTCCAGTCGATCGTAGGTCTGGACCTCGCTACTCTGGATCTCCATCGAGTCCAGAGCGATCTCTCCGCTGCGAATCTTCTTCGAGAGATCCTCGATGTGTACTTTGCCTTGATCATGCAACAGGCTGACGACATCGAGAAACAGGCTCTTCGGCCCGATTATCTCGACCTTTGCCATCGGGACTAGCACGTCGACCACCCTCCCCAGGGTCTGGACCATCCACGCAGGCGTCCGTCAGATCGAACTGACCTCATTCAAGACGATGCGAACCGCATCTGCCCTGTGAGCTTCGACCTGCTCGTTCAACACTGCAGCTTCCCGCCCCGCCTCTGCACCAAGTCGCGTCGCTTCGGCCGTTGCCTCAGCCTTGATCGCCTTCTCGGTCTCCTCAGCGCCGACTCCGCCTTCGCTCTCGGCGGCCGCCAGCACTTCGGCTGCCTTCTTCCGGGCAGCCGCAACGATCTCGTCTGCCTGCCGCTTCGCCGAGAGGACGCGACCGGAAATCTCAAGTTCCTTCTCGCGTATCTGGTGGAGCGGCGAATTGGAGTCGGATGCGATGGTCTCCTGATGAAGCTTGATGTCTTCCACGACCCTGTCTTCCACGTAGAGCCCCCTCGAACCGTGGTAGCCGGAACGGCACTGACTAACAACATGAATGTGCCTTCTAGGGGTCATTTCGGCATGAGACAAGCGAACTCCTGCAACCGTCTTGATCGGATGCAGGAGTTCGTCTCGATTAGCTTGAGGTTTGTGGGCCGAGGATCAGTCCGGGCCGCGGATCCCGTTAGGAGTAGACCCGCTCGAGGCGCGCACCCAGAGAGCAAGAGAGCTCGTAATTGATCGTGGATGCGCTCTCGGCGAGCTCATCTAACGTGATGCGTTCAGATCCCTGTGTGCCGACGAGAACGACCTCATCCCCACGTGAGACCGTCATTCCCCGTGGCACCTCGACCATGAACTGGTCCATACAGATGCGCCCCACCTGCCGACACCGCTGACCGCCGATGAGGACCTCCATGCCATTGGAGGAAGCGCGGTGAACCCCATCCGCATATCCGAGCGGTATCGTCGCGATCTGTGTCGGCGCCGCGGCCTGCCACGTGAGCCCGTAGCTCACGCCGTCACCCATCCCGATGCGCTTTACGAAGCTCACCCGAGCCAACACACTACGAGCGGGCTCGAGTTCGATGAGCCCCCGCGTGCTCGGCGCCGGATGCAGCCCATAGATCGCGATGCCACAGCGCACCATGTCGAAGTGGGTCTCCGGGTACAGGATCGTCGCTGGGCTGTTGGCCGCGTGCACGATTCCGGGGTCGACGCCCTCGGTGCGCATCTCGGCGAGCGCCTCGGTGAAGCGCTGAATCTGCGTCTGCATATCCCAATCGCCGGGAACGTCCGCAGTCGCGAAGTGGGTGAACGTTCCTTGGTGGGAGAGCCCCGGGAAATCGTGCAAACCGCGCGCAAACTCCGCCGCGTCTTCGGCACGAACGCCTATCCGATGCATCCCCGAGTCGATCTTAAGGTGGTAGGGCGCCTCGACCCCTCGAGCAGCAGCCGCCTTGCCCAAGGCGACAGCGAACTCGCGGGTGGTCACTGTGGAGATCAGCGCGTGGTCCAGAATCGAGGGAATCGCTGTCTCGGGCGGCTCGGAAAGCAGCTGGATCGGCGCCGAGATTCCCGCATCACGCAGCACGACCGCCTCGTCGAGCGTCGCCACTCCGAGACGATCCGCTCCACCACTCATCACAGCCCGCGCCGCACGAACGGCACCGGTGCCATACCCATCCGCCTTAACGACCGCCATGAACAGCGTGCCTGGCCGGGTGAGTGCTTTCAGTGTGCGCACGTTGCGACCGATCGCACCGGTCTCGATGCGTGTCCAGGCCCAGCGGTTCTCGGTCACGTGCTCACTACCTCCGAAGTTCGTGCGGGCCAAAGCCCATCGTCTGACATCACCACTCGCCGAGAACCTCACCAAACGCCGTCGGCAGATACTCCACAACGTCCTCGGCGGTCACACACAAAGGAGTGAGCACAGAAGCTGCAGCCTCGCCCGCTCGGCCATGCACGTACGCACCCAGCGCCCCTGCGTGCAGCGGATCGAGTCCGCTTGCCAGAAGCGCACCGATAACGCCCGCAAGCACGTCGCCGGTTCCCGCCGTCGCGAGCGCCGGTGTCCCCGACGTGTTGATCACCTGTCGGCCGTCGCAGCTTGTGACCGTGCCCGCACCCTTCAGCACCACGGCACGCAACGCAGAAGCCATCTCTGCCGAGGAGGATATCCTATCTCGCTGCACTTCTGCGGTCGCCACGGACAGCAGTCGTCCGAGTTCACCGGGGTGCGGCGTCAGGACGGTCGGCGCTGTGCGCGCGTCGAGAATCCCTCGCGCGTCAACGAGCGCGTTGAGTGCGTCAGCGTCTACCACTATCGGAACCGGGAGTCGCTTCACCAGCCCCCGTGCGGTGACGACCGCTCCATCAGCCAGAGTCATCCCGGGACCGATCACCACCGCATCGAAGTCGCGCGCCAGTCGGAGAAGCCGCTCAAGCGCCGCCGAGAGAAACGCGCCCGTCCTCCCACTCGGAAGCCCAACCACCGGAATGCTCACCAGGTGAGCTTGCGCCACGCCAACGATCGCCTCGGGAACGGCAAGGGTCACATAGCCGGCTCCTGCCCGCGCGGCTCCCCGAGCAGCCAGGATAGCAGCGCCGGGGTACGTCGCGGATCCGGCCACCACGAGCACCCGGCCTCGCTGGTTCTTGTGCACACCAGCTGCCGGCCTCGGGACCAGTACCGCGTACTCCTCGGCGGTCCATAGCTCGGGAGCGGTGTCAGGCGCAATGAGCTCGGGCGGGATGCCGACATCTGCGAGCACCAGATCCCCCACAAACTCGGCACCGGGAAATGTCACCAGACCGCGCTTCACGGCACCAAAGGTCACGGTCACGTCGGCTTGGACTGCGCCGCCGGGCACCACGCCCGTGTCGGCATCCACTCCTGTGGGGATGTCGGCAGATATCAGGATGGCGCTACTCGAGTTCAGCGCTTCGATCCATTCCGCGATGTCGGGTCGGGGTGCTCCGGATGCGCCAATGCCGAGGAGTGCGTCGATGATTCCGGCAGCTCCCGTGAGGTCGACACCTGAAGGCGTCGAAGCATGCAGCCAGATGACGCCGCTCTCGATCGCTGCGTGCGCAGCCGTGGCCGCCTCGTCCTTAAGGGCGTTGGGAGCGCGAAGTGACGCGACACGGACCGCCCGGCCGGCAGCATGGAGAATGCGTGCCGCCACCCAGCCATCGCCCCCGTTGTTCCCGGGCCCCGCAACGACCAGAAGGTCGCCTCCCGGGACGCGCTCCGAGACGACCTCGGCGAGCGCAGTGCCCGCCGCCGCCATAAGCGACGTCAGCGTAGCTCCGCGTCCGATCGCGAGCTCTTCTGCGGATCGGATCTCCGCAGCGGTGACTATCCGAAGCACGGCGCGCTCCTTCCGATACGAGAACGGGCGGCCGCTGTGTGCGCGACCGCCCGTCGAGTCTACTCCGAATCCTCAGCCCCATCGCGCGGGGCGATGTCATCGAGCAGGGCCCTGGCCTCCTTGAAGTCCGCGGCAAGTTGCGCACGCGGATCGATCCGTTCGTCTTTGGCCGGGCGCGCGTCAGCGGTGATAGCGACCGCGGATGCCACCGCCGTCGTATGCGTGAACGACAGCGAGAGGTGCATCTCGATCACACCGAGCTCTGCGGCCCTCTCGGCGGCGCGACCAGTCAGGCGCGGTACCGGGCGACCGGTGCCCTCGCGCAGAACCTCCACGTCACAGAAGCGCATGCCCGAGAACCCGGTCCCCAGCGCCTTGAGCACGGCCTCTTTGGCTGCGAAGCGGAGCGCGTAATGAACTTCAGGCCGCGCCTTGTGCTCGCAATACCATCGCTCATCGGCCGAGAAGATACGCTCCTTGAGCCGGGGGGTCCGGATCATGGCCGCCTTCATGCGATCGATCTCAACGATATCGACACCGAGGCCGAGTACGCTCACAGGGGACTCCTACTCGACCGTCACGGACTTGGCCAGGTTGCGCGGCTGGTCGACGTTGCACCCGCGCGCCTTCGCGATGTAGTACGAAAGCAGCTGCAGCGGGATCGTCGCCGGAATCGCAGAAAGAGCCTCGCTGACCTGCGGGATGTAGAGCACGTGCTCGGCCTGGTGCCGGATGTCGTCGTCGCCGGCTGTCGCCACCGCGATGACCTGGGCTCCTCGGGCACGCACTTCTTGAACGTTACTCACGACCTTCTCATAGACGTGGCCTTGAGTCGCCACGACGACGACCGGCACCTCTTCGGTAATGAGTGCGATCGGACCGTGCTTCATCTCGCCGGCCGGGTACGCCTCGGCGTGGATGTAGCTGATCTCCTTGAGCTTGAGCGCGCCCTCCATGGCGACTGGAACGCCAATGCCACGGCCAAGGAACAGCGCGCTCCTAGCGGGGATGAACGGGGCGACCGCGGCATCAAGCTCAGTGAGGTCTGCGAGAATAGCCTCGACGATGTCGGGGATGCGGCTCAGCTCATCAAAGAGCGCGCCGATGCGGTCAACCCCGAGCGTTCCCTTGGCCTGCGCCAGCTTGAGCGCCAGCACAGTGAGCGCCGCGATCTGCGCGGTGAACGTCTTGGTGGCGGCGACGCCGATCTCAGGTCCCGCGTGGGTGTAGATGACGCCGTCGCTCTCGCGGGTGACCCGGCTGCCGACCACGTTGGTGATGGCAATGACCTTGGCGCCGCGCTCGCGAGCCTCACGGACACCCGCCAGCGTGTCCGCCGTCTCGCCCGACTGGGTGATGGCGACCACGAGGGTCTCCTCGTCCACGATCGGATCGGAGTAGCGGAACTCGCTTGAGCACTGCACCTCGACGGGAATGCGGGCCCAGTTCTCGATGAGGTTCTTCGCGACCAGACCGGCGTGAAGCGATGTCCCGCACGCGATGATGTAGACGCGACCGATCGAAGCGACCTGCTCGGGCGACATCGCCAACTCGGAGAGCTGAACCATGCCGTCCTCGCCCATACGACCACGGAGGGTCTCTCGGATCGCCTTGGGCTGCTCGAAGATCTCCTTGAGCATGAAGTCCTCGTAGCCGCCCTTCTCGGCGGCATCGAGGTCCCACTCGACGTGCATCATCTCGGGCTCAGCGACTGGCTGGCCATCGGCCTCGACGACTCGTACGCCGGCGGGCGTCACGATCGCGATCTGGCCGTCGTGGAGCACGAGCACTTCTCGGGTGTACTGCAGGACAGCGGGGATGTCGCTCGCGACGATGCTCTCGTTCTCACCGATGCCGATGATAAGCGGCGAATCCTTGCGGGCGGCGATGATGGTGTCCGGCTCGTCCATGTGGACCACCGCCAGCGCATAGCTGCCATCGAGGTCCTTGATCGCACGCGCGACCGAGTGAGCCAGGTCGCCGTCGTAGTAGCTCTCAACCAGGTGGGCGATGGTCTCCGTGTCGGTCTCGCTACGCAGAATGTGGCCGTTTGCGGCCATGCGCTCGCGAAGCTCCATGTAGTTCTCGATGATGCCGTTGTGCACGACGGCGATGCGCCCGGTGCAATCGATGTGGGGGTGCGCGTTCTCCTCGCTTGGCTTTCCGTGCGTCGCCCAACGGGTGTGCCCGATGCCGATGCTACCGACGATGGGCGAGGCCTCAATCGCGTTGCGAAGATTCACGAGCTTGCCCACGCGACGCGCAACGGTCAGTTCTTCGCCCGTGACGATCGCGACGCCTGCCGAGTCATACCCACGGTACTCAAGACGAGCCAGCCCGCCGAGAAGCACTTCGCTTGCCTGGCGCGGGCCGATGTATCCAACGATTCCACACATAGAGGACAGACCTCCTCAGGTCTTCGGTTTCACAGAAAGGCGGCCGATGTGCCGCGAAGAACCGCGCGTGGCGTCTATGCGCCGGCGGCCGGGGCGCAGTGCCCCTGTGATATGTCGTACGATCGGTGCGGTGTCGCTTTGTTCCGCCGTCACCAGCGGGCTTTGTCGACAACGTTTCGACCCCGATCAGGGCCGGAGAGCCATCCGCCGAATCTTTCGATGAGCTCCCACCTCGTCAACTGGCGATCGAAACCGCTCGCAGTGTGCGAGCATTTCACCAGTCCCGGCGCTTCACGTGCAATCGGCTTGGGCGGCTCCCCTCCCCTTCGAATCGTAACCATCTGACGGTAGAAGTGTACCAGTCTCGAGGGCATGGCAAAGCCAACCCACCGTAACGCCATGGAAACCACTTCAGAGTGGACCCAGGTCGGTGCGACCGCGACTAGGAGAGCTCAGCCTTGACGACATCGACCAGGCGCTCGACGATGCGCGAGGCGCTCGCCTCGTCGGAGGCTTCCGCCATCACGCGAACCAACGGCTCGGTTCCGGACGGGCGAACCAACACACGTCCGCTCTCACCGAGCTCCTGCTCCGCGGCATGGATCGCGTCGGCAATCGCAGCGCTCGTCGCGAGTCTCGCCTTGTCGGCGACCGGGACGTTGACAAGCACCTGCGGGTAGCGGCGCATGACACGACGCAACTCCGAGAGGGGCAGCCCCGTCTCCTGCATGACCGCTGCCAAATGCAACGCGGTAACCAGCCCGTCACCGGTGGTGTTGTGCTCAAGGAAGATGATGTGCCCGGACTGTTCCCCGCCGAGCATCGCTCCCGAAGTCTGTAGCTGCTCAAGCACATAGCGATCGCCGACCTTCGTCTTGATCACCGTAATGCCGCGCTCTTTCATGGCGATCTCAAAGCCGAGGTTACACATGACAGTCGAGACCACAGTATCGAGAGGCAACGTGCCGAGATCGAGCATCCGCGCCGCGCACACAGCCATGATCGCGTCGCCGTCGACCTCCGCGCCGACCTCGTCGACCGCGAGCACGCGGTCGGCGTCGCCATCGTGGGCGATACCCAAGTCAACCTCATGATCGAGCACGATCTCAGTGATGGGACCCAGGTGAGTGGAACCACATCCGACGTTGATATCCATACCGTCGAAGTCCGCATTGATCGCGATTACTTTGGCTCCAAGCTGGCGAAACGCCTCCGGCGTCGCGATAGCGGACGCACCGTGCCCACAGTCGACCGCGACGGTGAGCCCCGTCAGGTCGACATCGATCGCATCGACACAGTGCGCGATGTAGCGCTCCAAAGCATCCTCGATGCGGATGAGACGACCGATACCGGCGCCCATCGGACGCTCCCAGTCGCGGGCCTTGGTGCAGAACGACTCAATCTCGTCCTCGAGTTCATCCGGAAGCTTGAATCCGTCGCGCGAGAACAGCTTGATTCCGTTGTACTCCGGAGCGTTGTGCGATGCCGAAATGACCACGCCGCCATCCGCCTCGAACTCGCGCACAAGCAGCGCGACAGCGGGGGTCGGCACGATGCCGGTAACGAGCGCATCCGCTCCGCCGGCCATCAAGCCGGCAACCAGAGCGGCCTCGAGCATCTCGCCGCTTCTGCGCGTGTCGCGGCCAACCACAATCCGTCCTCGGCCATGATCGCCAAGGAAATGCCCTGCGGCTTCGCCCAGCCGAAACGCGAGTTCGGGGGTCAGCTCCGCGTTCGCTATGCCACGCACACCGTCGGTACCGAAGAGTCGGGTCATGCTCGTCCTCTCGTGAACGAAACGGGGCCCGCCGCAAGCGGCGAGCCCCGACCTGTTTCCTTGTGCAGCAGTCTTCCTAGCGCTTCGAGAACTGCGGCTTCTTGCGGGCCTTCTTCAGACCGTACTTCTTGCGCTCGACCATACGGGGGTCGCGACGCAGAAAGCCAGCGGACTTGAGCTCGGCACGGTACTCATCGCCAGCCTGAAGCAGGGCGCGAGCGATACCGTGACGCAGGGCACCTGCCTGGCCGGATACGCCGCCGCCGTGGCACTGCGCGAGAACATCGAAGCGACCGGTGGTCTCGGTGACCTTGAACGGCTGCTCACAGAAGTTGACGTGGCCTGCGCGACCGAAGAACTGCAGCGCCGGCTTCTTATTCACGGTCATGACGCCGGTACCGGGGACCAGACGGACGCGAGCGACCGAGGTCTTGCGGCGACCGGTGCCGTAATAGGTGGCCTTCTTCTCCGCCATGACTAGCCCTCCAAGGTGATCTCGCGCGGCTTCTGGGCAGCGTGAGGATGGTTCGGACCGGCGTACACCTTCAGCTTGCGGTTCATCGCGCGACCAAGGGTGTTCTTGGGAAGCATGCCCTTGACGGCCTTCTCGATGATGCGCTCGGGGTGTTTGGCGAGCATGCGCTGGAAGGAGACTTCCTTGAGTCCGCCCACGTAACCGCTGTGACTATAGTAGATCTTGGTCTCAGCCTTGTTACCGGTCAGACGAATCTTCTCGGCATTGATAACAACGACAAAATCGCCGGTGTCCACGTGCGGGGTGTACTGCGGCTTGGTCTTACCCTTGAGGATTGTTGCCAGTCGGGTAGAGAGACGGCCGAGTACGAGGTCCGTGGCATCGATGATGAGCCACTCGCGCTCTACTTCGCCTACTTTGGCGTGATAGGTCTTCACAAAGTCCTCCAACGTACGATTACATCACTGTTCGGTTCTGACCTTCACGGGGCTGCTGAAACGAACCCTCACATAGTAGCGTCGCCATCGGGATGCGTCAAACAAACGCCTCCGGGCGTGTCTATCCGAGGAATCCGCTTCCCAACCCGACGTCGTGACGGTACTCCACAGACCACAGTGTGAGCCCCTGAGCAGGTGCCGTCGGGCCGGCGTGTACACGTCCCTGAGCGGCGAGAACCTCAGCCACCCACTCAGGCTTCCGCCGCCCCGTACCGACCTCCACGAGCGTCCCGATGATCACACGCACCATCGAGTGTAAGAACGCATTTCCCACGACGCGCACAGTAAGACACGGCTCTCCAAGGTGCTCCTCCCATGCGAATTCGATGGTGTCGAGCCGACGAAATGTCCGCTTCCCCAACGAGGATGCCGAGAGGCAAAACGAGCGAAAGTCGTTCTCGCCGATCAGGCAGCGCGATGCCGCATACATTGCCTCGACGTCGAGGGGCTTGCGCACGCGCCAGCTCACGCCTGCTGTGAAGAGAGAAGGGGCGTCGCCGTTGCTGATGCGATAGCGGTACTCGCGAGCGACCGCGTCGAATCGTGCCGAGAACTGCGGACACGCGAATTGCATCGAGCGCACGATCACGCCCTCACACACCAAGGCGTTCACCGACCGCCGCAGTTCAGCGAGATCTGGCGTTTCGTCCAGACCGTGAAAGCTCACCACCTGTCCAAGGGCATGCACCCCAGTGTCCGTCCTCCCTGCAACGGCCAGCAGCACAGGGCGTCGCAACACGACGGCCAAGGCGTCTTCGAGCACACCCTGCACGGTCTTCTGACCCGGCTGCGCTGCGAATCCCGCGAACGATGAGCCGTCGTAGGCCACCAACGCAGCGACCGCGTAGGGAGAACGCACGGTCATCTCCTCGGACATGTGACGGGCTCCTTCGTGCTCGGGATTCTCCATCGAACGTATCACAGCAGTACCACCGCGAGCACAGCGACCCCGACGCCCGTTGCGAGGACTATCCAATCCGCGGGTCGCATCATCGGCATATGGAGGCGGGTGCGGCGGCTTCCCGTGTAGCACCGCGACTCCATTGCCAGAGCAAGGTCATCGGCACGCCGGAACAGGTTCACAAACAGGGGCACCAGCACGGGCACCCACGCACGCGCGCGCTTCACCGGCCCCCCCTGGTCGAACACGGCTCCCCGCGCGGTCTGCGCTACGACGATCTTCTCAGCTTCCTCGGCGGTCGTGGGGATGAATCGCAACGCGATGGAGAACATCATCGCGATGTCGTCGACGGGGACGCGCACGTGGCGAAGCGGCGCCATGATGCGGGTCAGCGCGTCGGTGAGTGCGATGGGCGACGTCGTGAGCGTGAGAATCGATGTCCCCAGCACGAGCGCGATGATCCGAACGGCAAAGTAGCAGCCGCTCAGCAGACCCTCAGAGTCGATACCTACACGGCCGACGCTCACCAGGGGATCGGACACATCAAGGCGCAGCGAGTTTGCGACGAGCGTGAAGACAAGCAGCCACGCGACAGGCCGCAATCCACGCAACGCGAGCCGAACCGGGACTCCCGAGAGCGCCACCGTGAGCAACGCCGCACCCATCGCCACGACGAGGCCCGCCCAGCCATCAGCGCTGAAGAGCACTGCGACGTAGGCCACCACCAGACCCAATTTCACGCGCGCGTCGAGACGGTGAATGGGTGAAGTGCCCGGCACGAACTGCCCAAACGGAATCGGGATGCTCATCGCAACCACGCCCCCGCCTTTTCGAGCAGCTGCGCTGCGCACACAGGGTCGAGGGTCAACTCGGGGAGATCGAACCCGCGATCACGCGCACCTTGAAGAACTGCAAGTATCTCAGGTGGCTGCAGCCCCGCGCGGTGGAACACCGCCGGGTCGTCAATGGCGTCACGAGCCGTACCGCTGAACGCGATCTGCCCCTCGGACAGAATCACCAGCCCGTCAGCCTCGCCGAGAAACTCCTCGGCCGAGTGGCTCACAACAACCACGCCCGCATCGTTGCGAGAGGCCCTCACGACCTCTCGTATCGCCGACCTCCCCGATGCGTCGAGCCATGCGGTTGGCTCGTCGAGGAGGAGATATCGCGGCCGCATCGCAAGGAC
Source organism: Coriobacteriia bacterium (assembly GCA_038249135.1). GTDB lineage: Bacteria > Actinomycetota > Coriobacteriia > Anaerosomatales > JAAXUF01 > JBBRWO01. The sequence goes on along the minus strand of JBBRWO010000004.1, from coordinate 24,592 downwards.
ACCGGCTATCGCCGCACGCCGCGCCTCGCCGCCCGAGAGCCCGAACGGCGAGCGAGCCCCGTACTCGTCAGGGTCAAGCCCCACTGCCGACAACGCCTCCTCGGCGCGCACATGGAGATCAGAGTCGCTCACTCCGAGATTGCGGGGACCGAAGCACACGTCGTCGAGCACTGTCTCGGCAAACATCTGCGACTCTGGGTCCTGGAACACCAGTCCGACTGCACCGCGGGTGGTCTTGGCGCTCAAGGGCACGCCGTCGACCATCAGAGCGCCGCTCGTCGGTTCGAGGAGCCCGGCAAGCAATCTCAGGAGCGTCGACTTACCGGAACCCGTCGACCCGACCACCAGCATCAGCTCTCCGGGGGAAACCTGGAACGAGACACCCGACAACGCAGATTGCTCGAAGTCCGTGCCCTCGGAATAGGTGTATCCGATATCGCGCGCTATCAGCCCCACAAGGCCTCCTGCAACGTGGCAACAGTCTGTGATCCCTCAACCGGTGCGCCGAGTCTCCTGAGCTCGATCGCCATCCGAGCCAAGGGCGGCAGTTCGAGGCCGCAACGCGAAAGCAGTCGCCCCTCGCCGAGCAACTCGAGCGGATCGCCCTGAAACACCACATGCCCCCTGTCGAGCACGATTGCCGATTCGGCACCCGCTACTTCGGCGAGGTCGTGTGTGATGTGTAAAACCCCGCGATCGCGACCCGTGAGCGACTTAATGATGGCCAGCACGTCGGCTCGCCCTTGCGGATCGAGCATGGAAGTAGGCTCATCGAGCACAAGGTAGGCGGGGTGCATCGCAATTGCACCGGCGATGGCGAGCCGCTGCTTCTGTCCGCCAGACAGCACGTGCGGCTCGCGCGATTCGAGGCCTGTCAGATGCACGGCTGCAAGCGCCGCATCGACACGCAGCCGGAGCTCATCGCGCTGAATTCCGAGGTTCTCCGGTCCAAACGCCACATCTTCTTCGACGGTGGTGGCAACAATTTGGTCATCAGGTCGCTGGAATACCATCCCCACGCGCTGCCGCAACTCGCGAATGACGTTCTCATCGGATGTTCGCAAACCGTCAACGGTGACCGACCCCGATTCCGGTAGCAGTAGGCCGTTGGCAAGACGAGCGAGGGTCGACTTTCCCGACCCGTTCGCGCCTAACACGACAACCCTGGTGCCCGGCGCAACGTCGAAGCTCACGTCGCACAGCGCCGCTGCCTCATCTGAAGACGACGGGTACCTGAATATGATGTTGCAATAGCTGAGCACGCGGCTGGATCTCCGCTCAAATCGTCGCCTGCCGGGAAGAACTTTGACCAAAAGTGAGGGCCCCCGAAGCGGGAGCCCTCACATGGTAACGCGATACGCCTTCAAAGAGGCGGCAAACGAAAGCTAGTCAACAAGCTCCATGATGACCATGGGAGCCGAGTCGCCCTTGCGGGGTCCGAGTTTAAGGATACGAGTGTATCCACCGGGACGGCCTTCGTAACGCTCACGATCGTTAAAGATCTTGGCGACGAGTTGCTTGTCGCCAATTGCCGCGATAGCCAGACGACGCGAGTGCACATCGCCCCTCTTCGCCCACGTGATGACCTTGTCCACGAGTCCACGGACTTCCTTGGCGCGAGCCTCGGTCGTCTTGATGCGCTCATGGGTGAACAAGGCACCGGCGATGCTCTTAAGCATGGCCTTTGTGTGGCTTGCATCGGTGCCGAGTTTACGGCCCTTTTTTTGGTGTCTCATCTTGTGCGCTCTCCCACTACTGCTTGAGGCCCAAGCCCATTTGCTGGAGCTTGTCCTTGACTTCTTCGATCGACTTAGCGCCGAAGTTCCGAATGTTGAGCAGGTCGTTCTCCGAGCACTCGTTGAGCTGGCCGATCGTATTGACGCCCTGACGCTTCAGGCAGTTATAGGAGCGGACCGAAAGATCCAGCTCCTCGATCGGTGTGTCCAGCACACCCTCGCCTTCGTCGATGGCCGCAGCGAAGATGCCGTCATCCGACATCGACTCGGTTGCCTGGTCAACGAAGAGCATCATGTGCTCGTCGATGATGCGACCCGCGCGAGCGACTGCGTCACTCGGATCGATAGAACCGTCGGTCTCAACCTCAAGGGTGAGCTTGTCGTAGTCGGTACGCTGACCGACACGAGTGTTCTCAACCACATAGGTGCACCGCGTAATCGGGCTGAAGAGTGAATCGACGGTGATGACGCCGATCGGATCCTCGGGCCGCTTGTTGCGGTCTGCCGACACATAGCCGCGCCCAACGCCGACACGAATGCCCATTTCGAGCTTCGCGCCCTTGTTCAGCGTAGCAATAACGTGCTCCGGGTTGACCAGTTCGAACTCGGCAGGGACCTTGAGGTCCGCACCGGTCACGACACTGGGGCCGGACACAGACAGGGTCGCTACCGCGTCAGCGGCACCGATTCCGGTCTCACGGAAGACAAGACCCTTGACGTTGAGAACAACGTCGGTGATGTCCTCACGCACGCCCTCGATAGACGCGAACTCGTGCTGGATACCCTCCACGCGAATCGACGTGGCGGCCGCGCCTTGAAGCGACGACAGCAGCACGCGACGCATGCAGTTGCCCAGCGTGTACCCGAAGCCACGCTCGAGCGGCTCGACGATGTAACGCGCAACACGATCGTCGATACGGTCGACTTTGACCTGGGGCCTCATGAACTCTGTCATCCAGCAGCCTCCTTGGCTTCCCAGTCGTTACTTCGAGTACAGCTCGACGATGAGCTGCTCGCGAACCGGGCAATCGATCTGCTCACGCGTCGGGAGCGACAGGACCTTGCCCTGCAGCTTCGTCACGTCGACCTCAAGCCAGCCCGGCAGCTCGATCTTCTCTGACGAGATGAGTGCCGTCTTGACCACGAGCAGGTCTTTTGACTTGTCAGCGATTGCGATGACCTCACCCGGACGAACGCGGTACGACGGGATGTCGACGCGCTTGCCGTTCACGGTGATGTGACCGTGACGAGTAACCTGACGTGCCTCGTCGCGAGACTTTGCAAACCCAAGACGGTACACAACGTTATCGAGACGACTCTCGAGAATCCTAAGCAGGTTCTCACCAGTAATGCCGGTCTGGCGGCTGGCGATCACATAGTAGCCACGGAACTGCTTCTCGAGCAGACCATAGATGCGCTTGGTGCGCTGCTTCTCGCGAAGCTGAACCCGGTATTCCGAGTCACGCGGGCGCTTCTTGCCCGCCATTCCAGGCGGGTACGGCCGCTTCTCCACTCCGCACTTGTCGGAGTAGCAGCGGTCGCCTTTCAGAAACAACTTGATGCCTTCACGGCGGCACAGACGACAGTCCGCCCCGGTGTATCGAGCCATAGTACGGTTCCTCCCGAGTTACACGCGACGGCGCTTGCGCGGCCGGCAGCCGTTGTGCGGGACAGGGGTGCAATCCTGGATGCTCGAGATCTCAAGACCAGTGGCCTGAAGCGAGCGGATTGCGGTTTCCCGACCAGAGCCGGGACCCTTCACGAACACGGCGACCTTGCGAAGGCCGTGCTCCTGAGCCATCTTGGCGGCTGCTTCTGCAGCCATCTGCGCCGCGAACGGCGTCGACTTACGTGAGCCCTTAAAGCCCACCGTGCCAGCTGACTGCCAGGAGATCACATTGCCCTGCGGGTCCGTGATGCTGATGATAGTGTTGTTGAACGTGCTCTTGATGTGCGCCTGACCGACCGCGATGTTCTTGCGCTCTGAACGCTTAAGTCGAGTCCGGACGTTCTTCTTCTTCGCTGCCATGTGTTACTTGCCCTTCTTCTTAGCGCCGATCTGGCGACGCGGACCCTTTCGGGTGCGCGCGTTCGTATGCGTGCGCTGACCGCGGACCGGAAGGCCCTTGCGGTGGCGAAGGCCACGGTAGCAACCGATTTCCATGAGGCGCTTGATGTTCTGCGAAACCTCGCGGCGAAGGTCACCCTCTACCTTGAGATTACGATCGATGTACTCGCGCAGTCGAACGACTTCTTCTTCTGTCAAGTCGCGTACGCGGGTATCCGCACCGATGCCGGTCTCGCGGACGATAGTCTGGCTGGTCGTGAGACCAATACCAAAAATGTAGGTCAGGCCGATCTCAACGCGCTTTTCGCGCGGAAGGTCGACACCTGCGATTCGGGCCACTCGAACTCCCTCCTAGCCCTGACGCTGCTTGTGGCGCGGGTTCTCACAGATAACGAGAACTCGGCCATGGCGCCGGATTACCTTGCACTTGTCACACATTCTTTTAACCGAAGGACGTACCTTCATCGTTCTCCCTTTCGTACTTGAATCTATCTTCACACCCAGCCGCAGGCGTGGTTTGTCAGTGTCATCGTGTTTTCACACGGCTCCGGGAGTCTCCACTCGACCTCCGTCGCGCCCTACTTGTATCGGTAGGTGATCCTGCCCCGAGTCAGGTCGTACGGCGAAAGCTCAACAACGACCTTGTCACCCGGGAGGATTCGGATGTAGTGCATCCGCATCTTGCCGGAAATATGAGCAAGAACCTTGTGACCGTTCTCCAACTCCACGCGAAACATGGCGTTCGGGAGAGGCTCAACAACCGTGCCTTCGAGCTCAATTGCGTCGTCGCGCTTTGTCACTAAATGCCGCTCCTCACAGAGGGTGAAATCGCAAGTGGACATCTTATCGCACTAGCGTCGCCGCGTCCACTCTGTGTGGATTCGGCCGTCGAACAAGCCCAACTATTCCAATGTGAGCACCATCGGCCCGTGCTCTGTAATCGCCACAGTGTGCTCAAAGTGCGCAGACAGTGAGCCGTCCCGCGTGACCACCGTCCAGCCGTCCGAGAGCGACTCTACCTGGTGACCGCCAGCGTTCACCATCGGCTCGATGGCGAACACCATACCGGTTTCCAGCCGAGGACCCTTGCCGGCTGTGCCGTAGTTGGGCACGTTGGGATCTTCGTGCATGGCACGCCCAATGCCGTGACCCACGTACTCGCGTACAACCGAGAATCCTGCGCCCTCGGCCACACTCTGCACTGCGTGTCCGATATCGAACAGCCGATTGCCGACGACGCATTGCTTGATGCCGGCAGCAAGTGACGCCTTGGTCGCGTCGAGCAGTGCCTGCGCCTGAGAATCGATGACTCCCACCGAGAATGTGCCCGCGTTGTCGCCGTAATACCCATCGATGATAGCGCCAACATCCACCGATACTATCTGCCCCTCGCCAAGAACAATAAGCGGCGAAGGTATACCGTGCACGACCTGAGCGTTCACCGACGTGCAGAGTGTCTTGGGGAAGCCATGGTAGCCTTTGAACGCTGGAATCCCACCACCCTCGCGAATCACCGTCTCAGCGAGCTCGTCGAGCTCCTCGGTGGTCACTCCGGGCTTGACCGCGTCTCCAACGATTCGCAGCGTGCGAGCGCTGAGTCGCCCCGCCTCACGCATAACTTCAAGCTCCGAAGGCGACTTGCGCACGATCACGCGTGGACGCCTTCGAGGACAGCCGCAACCTCAGCGAACACGACGGCAACCGGACGATCGCCGTCAATCTCGTTCAGGACGCCCATACCCCGATAGTAGTCCACCAGTGGGGCAGTGGAGCGGGCGTAGACAGCTAGGCGGTTGCGCACCGTCGCCTCGTTGTCGTCGTCGCGCTGATAGAGGTCGCCCGAGCACTTCTCGCACGTAGCCCCAGCCGCGACACTTGTGATCGCACCGCAGTCGCGGCAGGTGCGCCGGGAGGTGAGCCGAGAAACGATGACCTCAGGATCCACGTTGACGGCGACGGCTGACTCGATGGCCTTGCCCAGCGATGTGAGCTCGGCATCGAGCGCCTCGGCCTGTGCCACGGTCCTCGGAAACCCGTCAAGAATGAACCCTTCGGCCGTGTCAGCCTCTGCGAGACGATCCTTGACCAGTCCAATGACCACCGCGTCAGGAACGAGGTCGCCAGCATCCATGTACCGTTTGGCCTCGAGGCCGAGCGAGGTGCCATTGGTTACGGCAGTACGAAGGATGTCACCAGTCGAAATCTGCGGAATGTTCCACTTCTCGGTGATCATCTTCGCCTGTGTGCCTTTGCCGGCACCGGGCGCTCCCAACAAGATGATGTTCATCTCGGTGTCCTCCCTGAAACCCGGACGGATGTCTACTTGAAGAACCCATCGTAGTGACGCATCTTGAGCTGGCTCTCGATCTGAGTCATGGTCTCAAGTGCGACACCCACCATGATGAGGATCGATGTGCCGCCGAACTGGGCGACAAGGGGGTCCTTGGTGGAGTAGAAGACCATGCTGGGTACTACCGCGATAATGCCAAGGAACACGGCACCGGGAAGGGTGATGCGGTTCAACACGTTCTCGATGTACCGTACCGTGGTCGCACCGGGACGAACACCGGGTATGAACCCACCGTTCTTGCGCAGATTGTCGGCGAGATCGATGGGATTGAACACCAGCGCCGTGTAGAAGTACGTGAAGAACACGATCAGGATGAACTCCATGATCCAGTTCACCCAGCCACTCGCAAGCGCGTTACCAACGGTGGTGAGCCAGGAAACATTCGCGAGTGTAGCGATCTGCGACGGGAAGAACAGAATCGCCGACGCAAAGATGATCGGCACGACGTTGGCGCCGTTGATCTTGAGCGGGATGTACGTGCCGGAACCACCGTACACGCGTCGGCCAACAACACGCTTGGCGTACTGCACCGGAATACGGCGCTGTGCACGCTCCATGGTCACGATGGCGGCAATGATACCAAGGGTCATGATCAACAACACTGCAGTGAGAAAGCCATTCGCAAAGCGCGCTGACTGGATAATCGCCTGCGGGAACTTGGCGACGATGCTCGCAAAGATCAGCAACGACATGCCATTGCCGATACCGCGCTGAGTGATGAGCTCGCCCATCCACATAATGAACGCCGTACCCGCGATTAGCGTGAGGACGATTACTACGCTGGTGAACCAGCTGGGAGGCGCACCGGGGCCAGTCGGCAGCGTGATAGCCGACTTGAAAACGCCGAGCATCGCAATGGACTGCAGAAGTGCGATGCCGAGAGTCATGTAACGCGTGATCTGCGTGATCTTCCGCTGACCGGACTCGCCCTCCTTCGCCCACTGCTCAACCTTGGGAATCACTCCCTGGAGAAGTTGCATGATGATCGAGGACGTGATGTAGGGCATGATCCCGAGCGAGAACACGGCGAACTGGGACAGGGCTCCACCCGAGAAGAGGCCCAAAAGGCCCAATGCGGCGTTCTGGCTGACTAGTTCCCGCACGGCGGTGATGTCCACACCTGGCACCGGCACGAACGCGCCCAAGCGATACAGCGCAATCATCGCGAGTGAGAAGAAGATCTTCTTGCGTAGCTCGGGAACGCGGAATGCGTTGGAGATCGCGGTTAGCACGACGTCTCGACCGTCCCTCCAGCACCCTCTATCTTCGTCTTCGCGGAGTTCGAAACCTTGTCGACCTTGACGGTCAACTTCTTGGTGATCTCACCGTCGCCAAGCACTTTGACGAGTGAGGAAGCGTTCTTGATGATGCCCGTGGCGATCAAGGACTCGGTGTCGACGGTGTCGCCCTCGGCGAACACTTCCTCGAGACGAGAGACGTTGACGACAGAGTACTCGACCCGGTTACGGTTCTTGAAGCCGGGAAGCTTTGGGAGACGCATAGCGAGCGGCGTCTGACCGCCCTCGAAACCAGCGCCCTTGGTTCCGCCGGCGCGCGAGTTCTGGCCCTTATCGCCGCGACCTGCAGTGCTGCCATGGCCGCTACCGTTTCCACGGCCTACGCGCTTGCGATTCTTGGTAGAGCCCGGTGCGGGAAACAAATCATGAATCTGCATGGTGTAGTGCTCCTTCTTATTCGCTTGACGCAGGATGTTCCACCCAGCGCTGTCGGCCGCTCGCCGCCGACTGACTGACACAAACATGAATCCTATCAGACACCTAAGGCCCGGCGCATGCCGGGCCTGTGGTTTCTTCCGTTTAGGACGAGGCTAGACTTCCTCGACCTTCACCAGATGCTTGACCTTGAAGATCATGCCAAGCACCGCGGGCGACCCGGACTGCTCCACCGTGTGATGCAGTCGCTTGAGTCCCAAGGCACGAACGGTGGCCTTCTGGTCGGCAGGGCAGCCAATCGCGCTCCTCACCTGCGTGACGCGAAGTTTCTTCTCGGCGGCTTTCTTTGCCATCTGCTATTCCTCCCACCCGTAGATCCGCGCAACAGACATGCCGCGACGGCGAGCGATGTCCTGCGGGCTGGCCAAGGCACCAAGGCCCTGAGCGGCAGCCTTGACCATGTTCAGCGCATTATCGCTTCCGAGGGACTTGGACAGCACGTCGGTGACGCCCGAAAGCTCGAGCAGGGCACGCACAGGGCCGCCGGCGATGATGCCGGTACCAGGAGCGGCAGGTTTGAGCATGACGCGTCCGGCGCCGAACTCACCGATAATCTCGTGCGGAATCGTGTTGTGCTTGGTCAGCGGCACCTTGAACATGTTCTTCTTCGCGTCCTCGATGCCCTTTTTGATGGCAAGAGGCACTTCCTGGGACTTGCCCATTCCGACCCCGACGTTGCCGGCTCCATCGCCGACCACGACGAGCGCCGTGAGTGCGAAGCGACGACCGCCCTTGACGACCTTCGAAACGCGATTGATGTATACGACCTTCTCCTGAAGATCAGAAACAGGGGATTCCCTGCGCGCCATTCTTGTTCCTCCCTAGAAGACGAGGCCGGCGCTGCGTGCGCCGTCCGCAAGAGCCTGGACGCGGCCATGATACAGGCGACCGCCGCGGTCAAATACGACCTCGGCGACGCCAGCGGCCACGGCGCGTGCTCCGATGGCTTCGCCGACAGCACGCGCGGCTTCGATGTTCGAGCCGTTCTTCAGCGTGCCGCGCAGCTCGGACTCAACGGTGGAGGCCGACGCCAAGGTGGTGCCAGCGACATCATCGATGACCTGTGCGTACATGTGGGTATTGGTGCGGGTTATGCGGAGACGAGGTCGCGAGGCAGTGCCGGTGACCTTCCCGCGGACCCTGCGCTGCCGGCGCTCGAGCTTCGCCTGCTTCGCCTTCAACTTATCCATGCTTCACTACTCTCCTCGATCGTGCCGACCGCGTGATGCGGGCCGGAGCGCTTTCATCGTTACTTCGCGGCCTTACCGAGCTTGCGACGCACGTGCTCACCTTCGTAGCGAACACCCTTGCCCTTGTAAGGCTCCGGCTTGCGCCACTTGCGAATGTCGGCAGCAACCTGGCCGACACGCTGCTTGTCGATACCGCGCACAGTGATCTTGGTCGGCGCGGGAACCTCGAAGGTGATGCCTGGCTCGGCTACGACCAGCACCGGATGGCTGAAGCCAAGCAGGAGCTCGATGTCCGAGCCCTTCATGGCCGCACGATATCCGACGCCGACGATCTCGAGGTTTTTGAAGTATCCCTCGGACACGCCGATGACCATATTAGCCACGAGCGTACGAGAAAGTCCGTGCAACGAACGGGCGGTACGAGTGTCATCCGGACGCTTCACAAGAATAGCGCCGTCCTCCATCTCGACCGTGATGATGTCGACAAGGGTGCGAGAGAGCTCGCCCTTGGGACCCTTAACCGTGACGGTTGAACCGTCGATGTGTACCTCGACCCCGGACGGGACCGGGATGGGCTGCTTGCCGATACGTGACACGGCTGGTCGCTCCTTTCCTTCAGTCCTGTCCGATTACCAGATGTAAGCGACGACTTCGCCGCCGACACCGGCTTTGCGGGCTTCTCTTTCGGTCATGACGCCATGCGACGTGGAGATAACGGCGATGCCGAGACCACCAAGAACGCGGGGAAGTTCATCCTTCTTGGCGTAGACGCGAAGACCAGGCTTGCTGATCCGGCGTATACCCGTGATGGTGCGCTCCTTCTTGATGCCGTACTTGAGGGTGACCTCAAGCGAGCCCTGGGGCTCGGCTTCGGTCACCACGTACTCGGCGATGTAGCCTTCCTGCTTCATGATTCGTGCAATCTCGACGAGCTTCTTTGAAGAAGGCATCGAGGTGGTCGCCTTGTATGCGGAGTTCGCATTACGAATGCGAGTCAGCATATCGGCGATCGGGTCGGTCATGCTCATGTGTTCCTCCTATGGTCCGGGATGTCCCGCCTTGCGGTTCGCGTACGCCCGTGGCGTGCACGCCTCTCAAAGTGGGCCTCCTCCGTACGTGGGTTTCGGCTACCAGCTCGCCTTGCGCACGCCGGGAAGCTCGCCACGAAGTGCAAGCTCACGCAGGCAGATACGGCAGACGCCGAACTGTCGGTAGAACGCGCGCGGCCGACCACAACGCGTGCAGCGGTTGTGCTGCCGTGTCGAGAACTTCGGCTCGAGCTTGGACTTGGCGATCATCGACTTCTTAGCCACTTCATCCTCCTTGTCACGGCTCCCCAAGACGGGTTACCGAGATGGACGCATTTACTACTTCTTGAAAGGGAAACCGAAACCGTCGAGCAGTGCCTTGGCGGCCTCGTCTGTTTTCGCAGTGGTGACGAACGTGATATCCATACCGCGCGTGCGATCGACCTTGTCGTAGTCGATCTCAGCGAAGATCAGCTGCTCCGTAACACCCATGGAGTAGTTACCTCGTCCATCAAACGACTTGGTGCTCATTCCGCGGAAGTCACGAACACGCGGAATGGCGGTCGAGAGCAAGCGATCGAAGAACTCCCACATACGATCACCGCGCAGGGTGACCTTCGCTCCGATCGGCATGCCCTCGCGAAGCTTGAATCCAGCGATGGACTTCTTTGCACGAGTGATAGTGGGCTGCTGACCGGTGATAATACGCATGTCATTGACGGCAGCGTCGAGTTGCTTTGCGTCCTGAATGGCCGCGCCAACGCCCATGTTGACGACGATCTTCTCAAGTCGCGGCACCTCGTTGACGTTCCCGAGCTCAAGCTGATCCTTGAGCGCAGGTGCGACGACCGTCAGGTACTTTTCCTTCAAACGCGGAGCCATTGTTTGTCCTCCATTGGGGTTCTCAGCGCAGGATTTCCGACCCTACGCCTCCTCACCGGAAACCGGCGAAGAGCCTGTTTACTTGTCGATATCGTTGCCGCACTTCTTGCACACACGAATACGTGTGCCGTCCTCGCGACGGCGAGCGAGGCGTGTGGTCTGCGAACAGCTCGGGCAGACCAGCATTACGTTTGATACGTGAAGCGGCGCCTCAATCTCGAGGATTCCGCCCTTCGGGCTCTTCTGTGTCGGGCGCGTCGCCTTCTTCATGAAGTTGACGTGCTCGACGATGATGCGCTCTTTGTACGGCAGCACGCCGAGGACCTTGCCCTCTTTGCCCTTGTCCTTGCCGGCCATCACCTTGACCATGTCACCCGTACGAATGCTCATCTTAGTCATCTTTCCATCCTCCTTAGAGCACCTCAGGCGCGAGCGATACGATCTTCATGTACTTGCGATCGCGGAGCTCGCGAGCAACGGGTCCGAAGATGCGCGTCCCGCGGGGGTTGCCCTGGGCGTCGATAATCACGGCGGCGTTGTCATCGAACTTGATGTAGCTGCCGTCGGAACGACGAACTTCCTTCTTGCACCGCACGACGACGGCCTTGACGACGTCACCCTTCTTGACCGCACCGTTGGGAATCGCTTCCTTGACGGTAACGACGATGACGTCTCCCACAAACGCGTAGCGGCGTTTCGAGCCTCCGAGAACCTTGATGCACAGCACCTTGCGTGCACCAGAGTTGTCGGCGACCTTGAGCCGTGACTCTGCCTGGATCATCTCATCCTCCGGTTACGAATCGATCTCGTGAGCGGTGCGCTCGACAAACCTCGCGCACATACACGGTCGACGACTACTTTGCCTTCTCTACGATCTCAACGAGACGCCAGCGCTTCAGTTTCGACAGCGGCCTGGTCTCCATGATGTTGACGGTGTCGCCAACGCCACAGTCGTTGTTCTCATCGTGCGCGTGGAACTTTGTAGACTGGGTAATCATCTTGCCGTAGAGCGGATGCTTCTTCCGCTCCTCGACCTTCACCACGCAGGTCTTTTCGCCGGCCGTCGAGACGACGACGCCCTGGCGGACCTTCCGGCGGTTACGATCGGTAGTCATACCTTCTCCTCACCTGTCCTTACGACGCAGCAGCGTCACGCTGGGCGTGAAGCTCGCGGGCGCGCAACTCTGTATGCAAGCGCGCGATGTCCTTCTTCACCTTGGCAATGCGTCCGGTGTTGTCGAGCTGGCCGGTGGCCAACTGGAACCGGAGGTTGAACAACTCAGCGCGTGTGTCCTTCAGCTTCTGAACCACATCGGCATCTGAGAGATCTCGAATCTCTGTCGCTTTCATCTACGCCTCCCCGCCTGACTCGGCACGGGTCACGAACTTGGTCTTGATGGGCAGCTTATGAGCGGCCAGACGCATCGCCTCGCGGGCGACCTCTTCTGAAACACCCGCAAGCTCAAACATGATACGGCCGGGCTTGACGACCGCGACCCACTTCTCGGGGCTACCTTTACCAGAACCCATGCGGGTCTCGGCAGGCTTCTGCGTGATGGGCTTGTCCGGGAAGATGTTGATCCAGACCTTACCGCCACGCTTCATGTAACGGGTCATCGCAATACGAGCGGCTTCGATCTGACGGTTGGTGATCCACGCCGGCTCGAGGGCCTTGAGGCCGTACTCGCCGAAATTGACCTGGGTACCGCCCTTGGCCTGCCCACTACGGGAGCCACGCTGCTGCTTGCGATACTTTACGCGCTTAGGCAGAAGCATCCGTTATCTCCCTTCACCACGACGGCCGCGAGAGCTGCGCGCACCCTCAAGAGCCGGATTGGGAGCATCCTGGCCAGGCAGAACCTCGCCATGATAGACCCATACCTTTACACCGATCGCGCCCATGGTGGTGCGGGCGATAGCAGTGCCGTAGTCAATCTTCGCTCGCAGGGTGTGCAGCGGTACGCGACCCTCGCGATACCACTCGCGACGACCCATCTCCGCGCCGCCGAGGCGACCAGAGCACTGAATCTTGATGCCGGGCGCGCCGCTCTTGACTGCAGAGGCAACGGCCTTGCGCATCGCGCGACGGAATGCCACGCGACCTTCGAGCTGCTCGGCAACGCTCTGAGCGATCAGTACGGCGTCGAGCTCAGGCCGCTTGATCTCAACGATGTTCACGGCAACGGGGCCGCCGGTGATCTTCTCGAGCTCCTTGCGAAGCACGTCGACCTCCGCACCCTTCTTGCCGATGACGATGCCGGGACGGGCGGTCCACAGTTCGAGGATCGTCTTGTCGCCCTTGCGCTCGATATCGATCTTGCTCAGTGCTGCGCGGCGCAGTCTCTTAGTCAGATACTTACGGACCTCAAGATCGTTGGCCAGGGTCTGCGGGTAGTCCTTGTTTCCCGCATACCAGCGCGAACGCCACTTCTCAGTGATGCCCAGACGCAGGCCGATCGGGTATACCTTCTGTCCCATGCGGCTCCTACGCCCCCTCTCGCTGCTTGACGACTACGGTGATATGACTGGTGCGCTTGTTGATACGGAATGCACGACCCATGGCTCGCGGCTGAATGCGCTTGAGGGTCGGACCTTCGTCTACGAACGTGGCGCCGACGATCAGTTCGTCGGACTTGATGTGCAGGTTGCGCTCGGCGTTAGCTACCGCGCTGTTGAGAACCTTCTCAACAACTTCGGCGGCTGCGCGCTCGGAGAACCTCAAGATCGCGCGTGCGTCATCGATCGACTTACCGCGAATGAGGTCGACCACCAGGCGGGCCTTGCGCGGGGCTACCCGCACGTAGCGTGCAACTGCTCTGGCTTCCATGTGCTATCTACCTCTTCTTCTTCTTGTCGGCGGCGTGACCGCGGAAGGTACGTGTCGGCGAAAACTCGCCGAGCTTGTGACCGACCATGGACTCGGTTACGTACACCGGGACGTGCTTGCGGCCGTCGTGCACCGCGATCGTGTGACCGACCATCTCCGGGAAGATGGTCGAGGAACGCGACCATGTCTTGATGGCCTTCTTCTCGCCAGCTTCGTTCATCGCGTGGATGCGCTCGAGGAGTCGAGGCTGAACGAACGGGCCCTTCTTGAGGCTTCTGCTCACTGTCGTATCAGCTCCCTACTACTTCTTGCGACGACGGATGATGAGGCGGCTCGACTGGTTCTTCTTGCTACGCGTACGGTGACCCTTGGTGGGAACGCCCCACGGGGTAACCGGGTGACGACCAGCGGACTTGTTCTTGCCCTCGCCACCACCGTGCGGGTGGTCGACGGGGTTCATGACCGTACCACGCACGGTCGGGCGAATGCCCATCCAGCGTGAACGACCGGCCTTACCGATCTTGATGTTGCCGTGGTCGGAGTTGCCGACCTCGCCGACGGTCGCGCGACACGTGACGAGCACGCGACGCATCTCTGAGGACGGCATGCGCAGGATGGCGTAGCCGTTCTCCTTGCCCATCAGCTGAATCGAAGTACCGGCCGAGCGTGCAAGTGCCGCGCCGCGACCCGGCTGAAGTTCAACCGCGTGCATGACGGTACCGACCGGGATGTCGGACAGGGCCAGTGTGTTACCGGGCTTGATGTCCGAACCGGGGCCACTCATGACGGCGTCGCCGACCTGCAGACCCTTCGGCGCGAGGATGTAGCGCTTCTCGCCGTCGGCATAGTGCAGAAGAGCGATACGAGCTGAGCGGTTCGGGTCGTACTCGATCGTGGCGACCTTGGCGGGAATGCTGTCCTTGGTCCGCTTGAAATCGATGACGCGGTAGCGACGCTTATGTCCGCCACCCTGATGCCTGGTCGTGATACGACCGTTGTTGTTGCGCCCACCCTTCTTCGGCAGAGGCTCGAGCAGCGACTTCTCAGGAGTCGTGCACGTGATCTCGGCGAAGTCTGACACCGTCATGTGACGGCGCCCTGGTGAGGTCGGCTTGTACTGCTTCAGTCCCATTGCATCTCCTTCCGTCCGATGGCCACTGCCGTCTGGGACCGGTGGTCTTCCCACCACCTACGACAGCGACTCCGGACTACCACGGTGCCGGGCGGCTCCATAGGGAACCGGAGTGCGACACCCCGTCGGCCTGTTGTTCGGCCCGTACTAGTGAGCTTGGAAGAACTCGATCGAATCGCCCGCTTTGAGGGTGACTACGGCCTTCTTCCAGTCACGCGTCTTGCCTTTGGCAGCGCGAACGCGACGCGGCTTGCCGGTGACGTTGATGGTGTTCACCTTGGATACGGTGACATCGAAAATCTCCGCAATCGCCGTGGCGATCTGCGGCTTGCTCGCGGTCTTGGCGACCTCGAAGGTGTAGCGGTTCTGCTCGATCATTTCGTATGACTTCTCCGAGATGACCGGGCGGATGATGATGTCGCGTGGATCGTACATATTAGGACAGCACCCCCTCGAGCCAGGTCAAAGCCGGCTTCGTGAACAACACAGCAGTGTTGTCGACGAGATCGTAGGTATTGGACTCAGACGCGGTAATGACGCGCGTCTTAGGGAGATTTCTGAACGACAGGAGCGCGTTCATGTCCTCGTTGCCGACGACGATGGTGACTTTCCCGCTGATACCAAGCGCCTTGAGGACCTCAGCGGCCTGCTTGGTCGACGGCTTCTCGAACACGAGGGCGTCGACAACGAACAGCGACTCCTCGGCCAGCTTGGCCGACAGCGCAGAACGCATGGCCAGCTTCACGACCTTGTTGGGCACCTTGAATGCGTAGCTGCGAGGATGCGGTCCGAAGACCACACCGCCGCCGGCCCACTGCGGGGAGCGAATCGAGCCCTGACGAGCGCGACCGGTACCCTTCTGGCGCCACGGCTTCTTGCCGCCGCCGCGAACCTTGCCGCGGGTCAGCGTTGAGTGCGTGCCGGAACGGCGTGCAGCCTGCTGGCTGCGAACCACCTGGTGCACAGCGAAGACATTCGGCTCGATGCCGAAAACGACGTCCGTGACGTCAGTGCTGCCCACCTTCTTGCCCGTTGTGTCTTTGATCTCAATCTTGGCCATCTTGAATAGTCTCCTTGACTGTGTCTCGGGTGCCGGACGGCTACGCCATGCGAATGGTCAGCAGCGCATTCTTGCCGCCAGGGACAGCGCCCTTAACGAGGAGCAGATTCTGCTCGAGGTCGATTTTGACGACTTCGAGGTTGCGAACGGTTACCTTCTCCGAACCCATGTGACCCGGAAGCTTCATGCCCTTGAATACGCGGGCAGGAGTGGCGCACTGGCCGATGGAGCCAGGTGCACGGTGGAAGTGCGAACCGTGACCGCCGGGACCACCCTTGAAGTTGTGACGCTTCATAACTCCTGCGAAGCCCTTACCCTTGCTGACGCCCGACACCGAGACGCGCTTTGCGTCGGCGAGAGACTCAACAGTGAGAACCTGACCAAGCTTGATCTCATCACCGTCTCCAAGACGAATCTCAGCGAGGTAACGCTTGGGCTCTACATTCGACTTGGCAAAGTGACCCGCCATCGGCTTGTTGAGCCGCTTGGCTTTGACCTCGCCAAACCCGATCTGAACAGCACGATAACCGTCGCGCTTGTCCGTCTTGACCTGTGTGACCACGCATGGGCCGGCCTCGATAACCGTTACCGGCAGGAGCTTGTCATCCTCACTCCATACCTGCGTCATGCCCAACTTGCGGCCGAGAAGCGTCGCTACCATGTACCTATCCTTACCTCAGGCGGTCTTGGGACCCACGTGACACCCTGTGCGTCACTTCCCCAGCGGACCGCGTTGCATGCTCGCTGCGCCCTGTTGGCGCGCAGACGAACAATAGTACCAGAAACTAGAGCTTGATCTCGATATCCACACCAGCGGGAAGATCGAGGCGCATCAGAGAGTCAACCGTCTTGGCGGTGGGCTCAAGAATGTCGATGAGTCGCTTGTGCGTCTTCATCTCGAACTGCTCGCGGCTGTCCTTGTTCACGTGCGGCGAGCGGATGACCGTGTACACGCTGCGATCGGTCGGCAGCGGAATGGGACCCGATACCTTCGCGCCGGTTTTCTGCGCGGTGTCAACGATCAGCTTCGTGGACTGATCCACAATCTCGTGGTCGTAGCCCTTAAGCCGGATCCTGATCTTCTGGTTCGCCAACTCTCTACCCTCCGTCAGATGCGGTGCCCGGACTGTTCGTTCCGGGCCTCCCGTGGGAATACTGTTACGCGTTGCCGCCGGACTTGCTTGCGATCTCTTCAGCTACCGACTTCGGCACCTGCTCGTATGCCTTGAACTGCATGCTGTAGACGGCGCGACCCTGCGTCTTGGAGCGCAGGTCCGTCGAGTACCCGAACATCTCAGACAGCGGCACCTTGGCGCGGATGACCTGCGCGTTGCCGCGAGGCTCCATGTTGTCGATGTGGCCACGACGACGGTTGAGGTCGCCGATAACGTCGCCCATGAAGTCCTCAGGGGTGACGACCTCGACTGCCATGGTCGGCTCCAGGATGACCGGGCCGGCCTTGCGCAGCGCTTCCTTGATCGCCATGGAGCCGGCGATCTTGAATGCCATCTCCGATGAGTCGACCTCGTGGTAGGAGCCGTCAACCAGCTGCACCTTGATATCGACGACCGGGTAACCGGCGAGGACGCCTGAGCTCAGAGACTCCTGGATGCCCTTGTCAACTGATGGAATGTACTCCTTGGGAATCGAGCCACCGACCGTCTTGTTCTCGAAGACGTAGCCGTCGCCCGGATTCTGCGGGAGCAGGTTGATGACGACGTGGCCGTACTGGCCGCGTCCACCCGACTGACGAGCGAACTTCATGTCGACGCCGTTGGCTGGCTTGCTCGCGGTCTCGCGATACGCGACTTGCGGCTTGCCTACGTTAGCCTCGATCTTGAATTCACGAAGCAGGCGGTCGACGATGACCTCGAGATGAAGCTCGCCCATGCCCGCGATGATGGTCTGTCCGGTCTCCTGGTCGGTGCGCACCCGGAAGGTCGGATCCTCTTCAGCGAGCTTGGCCAGACCATTACCGAGTTTGTCCTGCTCGGCCTTGGTCTTGGGCTCGATGGCGATGTCGATGACCGGATCCGGGAACACCATGGACTCGAGCAGCACCGGGTGGTCCTCGGAGCACAGAGTGTCACCGGTGGTGGTGTGCTTCAGGCCGACCGCAGCAACGATGTCGCCTGCGTACACGACGTCGACATCCTCACGATGGTTCGCGTGCATCTGCAGCAGACGACCGATGCGCTCCTTGTTGTCCTTGGTGGCGTTGAGCACATATGAACCGGAGCTCAACGTACCTGAGTACACGCGGAAGTAAGTCAGACGACCAACGAACGGATCGGTCTGGACCTTGAATGCGAGAGCTGCGAACGGCGCATTCTCGTCAGCCGGACGCTCGACCTCGAGGTCAGTCTTTAGGTCGACACCCTTGATCGCGGGAATGTCGAGGGGCGAAGGCAGAAAGTCGACGACTGCATCGAGCATGGGCTGAACGCCCTTATTCTTGAAAGAAGCGCCGCAGATGACTGGCGTGATCGCATTGGAGATGCAGCCCTTGCGAAGGGCGGACTTGATCTCTTCAGAAGAGGGAGTCTCTTCATCGAGAATGCGCATCATCAGGTCGTCGTCGAACTCGGATGCCGCCTCGAGCAGCTCATGACGATACATCTCGGCGTCGTCAGCCATGTCGGCAGGAATCTCACCGATGGTCGGATTGATACCGTTGTCATCCTCATTGAAGAAGCTGGCCTTCATCTCGATAAGATCGATGATGCCGATGAACTCGTCTTCAGCACCGATAGGGAGCTGCAGCGGAAGAGGCCTGGCAGCCAGACGGTCCTTCATCATACCGATGACGTTGTAGAAGTCGGCACCCGAGCGATCCATCTTGTTGATGTAGGCGATACGCGGGACACCGTAGGTGTCCGCCTGACGCCAGACCGTCTCGGACTGGGGCTCGACGCCACCAACGGCACAGAATACGGCGACCGCTCCGTCGAGGACGCGCAGGGAGCGCTCAACCTCGACCGTGAAGTCGACGTGACCGGGGGTGTCGATGATCTGGATCTGGTGGTCTTTCCAGAATGCGGTCGTCGCGGCGGACTGAATCGTGATGCCGCGCTCCTGCTCCTGAACCATCCAGTCCATGGTTGCAGCGCCGTCGTGGACCTCGCCGATCTTGTGCGTCTTGCCCGTGTAGTACAGGACACGCTCAGTCGTCGTGGTCTTACCGGCGTCGATGTGCGCCATGATCCCGATATTGCGGACCTTATCAAGCGGATAATGCTTCGTAGCCATGAAGTCGCAGACCTCTATCTTGTCTTCCGGGGGTTAGCGGAATGGTTACCAGCGGTAGTGCGAGAACGCACGGTTGGACTCGGCCATCTTGAACAGGTCCTCGCGCTTCTTGACCGAGGAACCGGTGCCATTGGCGGCATCCATGATTTCGCCAGCGAGACGCTCGGCCATGGTCTTCTCGCGACGCTTGCGCGAGAAGCCAACGAGCCATCGGATGGCCAGCGTGGTGGAGCGACGGGAGTTGACCTCCACGGGCACCTGGTAGGTGGCGCCACCAACGCGCTTCGGGCGAACCTCGAGCGTCGGACGAACGTTGTCCATCGCCTTCTTGAACGTGGCAAGCGAGTCGCCGCCGCTCTTCTGCTCGACGATGTCGAAAGCACCGTAGACGATGTTCTCGGCAGTGGACTTCTTACCATCCAGCAGGATCTTGTTGATCAGCTGGGTGACGAGCCTGTTGTTATGAACGCTGTCCGGGGCGATTTCTCGCCTTACAGCAGCTGCGCGCCTTGGCATGTAGCTGTCTCCTCTGGAACGATGCGTCCGCCGTTGCGGCGGTACGACGGCGTACTACCTACTTGCTCTTGGGCTTCTTGGCACCGTAACGCGAACGCGCCTGGGCGCGATTGTTCACCGGCGCACAGTCGAGCGCAGCGCGGATGATCTTGTAACGAACACCAGGAAGGTCCTTCACACGACCGCCGCGCACGAGCACGATCGAGTGCTCCTGCAGGTTGTGCCCGATACCGGGGATGTAGGCCGTGACCTCCATCTGGTTGACCAGGCGCACACGAGCAACCTTGCGAAGGGCCGAGTTCGGCTTCTTCGGGGTGGTCGTGTACACGCGGGTGCAGACGCCACGCTTCTGGGGATTACCCTTGAGCGCCGGCGTCTTGCTCTTGTCGATCGCCTGCTTGCGGCCCTTGCGGACCAGCTGGTTGATTGTAGGCAACGCTACACTCCTTCATTCCGTCTCGTGCTTTTCATCGGAGCGTGCGGGTGCACCGAACTCCGAGCATGAAGTCACAAGGTGGGACTCTACCAACATCATCGTGACCTGTCAAACACCACGCACCCGGGCGTATCTATACGACACCCCGCCACGTGGAGAAGAGTCGGGCGCCCCCCACTCAGGAGGGCGCCCGCTCGCTGCAACCACTTACGAGAACAGGCTCAGACCGTTCTTCTCCAAACCGGTCATGACCTCGTCGACCGCCTTCTGACCGATGCCCGGCAGCTCGAGCAGTTCGCTCTCGGACTTGCCGATCAGATCGGAAACTGTGACGACGCCTGCCTCTTCGAACTTGTTGACCCAGCGCACCGAGACTCCGATGTCAGTCAGGGTAAGCGAGCCAGGGGCTTCGGACGTGGGCATGTCGATCTCCTCGATCTCCACGTCACCGTCCGCAACCGCGAGTTCTGCGTTGGGATCGAAGGTCATGCCCGTAAAGGCAGTCACATCGATATCCCCATCCTCAAGGTCGAGGTCGGCGAACGCATTCTCGAAATCGACATCGCTCATCGAAGAGGGCTCAGGTGCGACCGGCAGCAACGCCTCGATCTCCTTGAGTTCCGCAGGTGCCCAATCGGGCAGCGGACCCTCGACGGTGGTTTCGGACTCGATGTTCTGGCCCTTGTAGGTCAGCTTCACGTTGCGGTATCGCTTCATGCCGGTCGCTGCCGGAATCAGCTTACCGATGATGACGTTCTCCTTCAGGCCGAGCAGGTGGTCTTCCTTGCCGGCGATGGCGGCGTCGGTAAGCACGCGCGTCGTCTCCTGGAAGGAAGCAGCCGAGAGATAGCTGTCCGTGGCAAGCGACGCCTTCGTGATACCGAGAAGGGTCGGGTGACCGTTGGCCGGCTCACCGCTGTTGGCGACCGCCGTGTTGTTGGCCGCCGCGAACTCAAGGCGATCCACCAGCTGGCCAGGCAGGAACTCGGTATCACCGGGCTCGGTGACCGAGACCTTGCGAAGCATCTGACGGCTGATGACTTCGATGTGCTTGTCGTTGATATCTACACCCTGCGAACGGTACACATCCTGCACCTGCTCGACGATGTAGCGCAGCGTTTCGTTGGGACCCTTGAGGTGCAGAAGGTCGTGCGGGTTGACCGAACCCTTGGTCAGCTGCTGCCCCAAGGCTACGGTGGCACCGTTAACGACACCCGGAAGAATCGTGGCACGACGGGAGACGGTGTACTCCTTGTCCAGACCCTCCTCGTCCTTGACGGTGAACAGGCGCGTCTTCTCTTGATCCTCGATGGTGAGCGTGCCAGCGACCTCAGCGAGGATCGCCTGGCCCTTAGGCTTGCGGGCCTCGAAGAGCTCAGTGACACGAGGGAGACCGTGCGTGATGTCCTCACCCGCCACACCACCGGTGTGGAAGGTACGCATGGTGAGCTGCGTGCCAGGCTCGCCGATGGACTGCGCCGCGATAATACCCACGGCCGTTCCGATGTCGACGGGATGGCTGCTGGCAAGATCCCAGCCGTAGCAGGACTGGCAGATGCCGTGCTTTGCCTGGCACGTCATGACCGTACGACCCACGACGCTTTGGACACCCTGATCGGCCAGGTTCTGAAGCTCCACGTCGTTGGGGATGAAATCGCCCTTGTCGTAGAGGATCTCGCCGGTCTTGGGGTGCACGACCGGAGCCAGCAGGCAGCGTCCGACGATGTTGTGATCGAGCTGGCCGTCCGACTTGATGGCGACGAACTCGACGCCATCGTCGGTACCGCAGTCGACCTCACGCACGATGACGTCCTGCGCTACGTCGACCAGACGACGGGTAAGGTACCCGGAGTCGGCAGTACGCAGAGCGGTGTCGGCCAGACCCTTACGGGCGCCGTGCGTTGAGATGAAGTACTCGAGAACCGTGAGGCCCTCTCGGAAGTTCGCCTTGATCGGGCGGTCGATGATCTCACCCTTCGGGTTCGCCATCAGGCCTCGCATACCGGCCAGCTGACGAATCTGCTTGATGTTACCTCGCGCTCCGGAGTTCGCCATCATGTAGATGGGGTTGAACTTGTCGAAGCTCTTGCCCATGGCCTCACCGACGTCATCGTTGGCGCGAGTCCACACATCGACGATCTGACGGTGGCGCTCCTCGTGCGTGATGAAGCCGTCCTCGTACTGGCCTTCGATCTTGACGACCTCGCCGTCGGCAGCCGCAAGAATCGCAGGCTTCTCCTTGGGGATGATCGCGTCGTAGACCGAGACGGTGACACCGGCGCGAGTGGCGTAGTGAAAGCCAAGGCGCTTGAGCTCATCGAGAATCTGGCCCATCTGCGTCGTCGAATAGCGGACCGAGCAGTCCTCGACGATGCGTCCGATGCCCTTCTTGTCGATGTCGTGGTTGATGAAGGGGTAGTCAGCGGGCAACGAACGGTTGAACGTGATGCGTCCAGCCGTGGTCTCGATGCGCTCCCCTGCCTTCTTCTCGACAAGGTTGCCGGGAGCGAGCTGCATGACCATGTCCTCGAGCAGACGAACCTCGATGACGGCCTGCAGGTCGATGGCGCGGTTGTCGTAGGCGAGAACAACGTCGGCGAAGTTCGCGAAGCGACCGGTCACATAGTCCGGCTTCTTGGCGGTGCCGCGCTTCATCTCACCGGGCATGTTCTCGCGCTCGGCCATGAGGTAGTACAGGCCGATGACCATGTCCTGCGTCGGCGTGGCCAACGGGCGACCGTGAGCCGGCGACTTGACGTTGTTGGTGGAGAGCATGAGGGTGCGTGCCTCAGCCTGCGCCTCCGCGGAGAGCGGGAGGTGCACGGCCATCTGGTCACCGTCGAAGTCCGCGTTGAACGCGGTACAGACGAGCGGGTGAATGCGGATGGCCTTACCTTCGACCAGAATCGGCTCGAAGGCCTGGATGCCCAAGCGGTGCAGAGTAGGCGCGCGGTTGAGCATGACCGGGTGCTCGCGAATGACCTCTTCGAGAACGTCCCAGACGATGCCCTTCTGGCGATCCACCATGCGCTTGGCGCTCTTGATGTTCTGCGCGTGATCGAGATCGACCAGACGCTTCATGACGAACGGCTTGAACAACTCCAGTGCCATGGCCTTAGGAAGGCCGCACTGGTGCAGCTTGAGCTCAGGGCCGACCACGATGACCGAACGGCCGGAGTAGTCGACGCGCTTGCCGAGCAGGTTCTGACGGAAGCGGCCCTGCTTGCCCTTGAGCATGTCCGAGATGGACTTGAGGGGGCGGTTGCCGGGACCCGTGACGGGACGACCACGACGACCGTTGTCGAAGAGTGCGTCGACAGCCTCCTGCAGCATGCGCTTCTCATTGTTGACGATGATCTCAGGCGCGCCGAGATCCAGCAGGCGCTTGAGACGGTTGTTGCGGTTGATCACGCGACGGTACAAGTCGTTGAGGTCGGAGGTCGCGAAGCGGCCACCATCCAGCTGCACCATCGGGCGAAGATCTGGCGGGATGACGGGAATCGCGTCCAGGATCATCCACTCGGCCTTGTTGCTCGACTTCATCAGAGCGTCGAGCACCTTCAGGCGCTTGATGGCCTTCTGGCGCTTCTGGCCCTTGCCGTCGCGAATCTGCGTGCGGAGCTCTACCGACAGCGTCTCGAGATCGAGCTGTGCGAGCAGGTCCTTGACCGCCTCAGCACCCATGCCGCCGCGGAAGTAGTCGCCAAAGCGAAGCTTCATCTCGCGGTACAGGGTCTCGTCGTTGATGAGCGTCTTGACCGAGAGCTTCACGAAGGTGTCGAACGACTCCTGGAAGAGTGCCTTACGATCGGCGTACTCCTCCTGGATGTCCTTGATATCCCGGTCGGCTTCCTTGTTGATCTTCTTGACGCGATCCTCTGCAGGAGTCTCGTCATCGAGATCGTCGCCCTCCTCGGGCTCAGCCTCGCCACGAGCGACCGCGATGAGGCGGTCGCGCTCGAATACAACCTCTTCGAGCTCCTCGTTCATCTCGGCGTCGAGCTGCTCCAAGTCGGCAGTGAGCTCGTCCTTGAGCATGGCGATATCCGCCTCACGATCCTCCTCGTTGACCGAGGTGATGATCGAGGACGCGAAGTACAGCACCTTCTCGAGGTCCTTGGGGGCGATGTCGAGCAGGTAACCCATGCGCGACGGGACGCCCTTGAAGTACCAGATGTGGCTAACCGGCGCAGCAAGCTCGATGTGCCCCATGCGCTCGCGGCGGACCTTGGCGCGAGTTACCTCGACGCCGCAGCGCTCGCACACGATGCCCTTGAAGCGGACACGCTTGTACTTGCCGCAGTAACACTCCCAGTCCTTGGTCGGGCCGAAGATCTTCTCGCAGAAGAGTCCGTCCTTCTCAGGCTTGAGGGTTCTGTAGTTGA
>JBBRWO010000003.1:0-78347 GCA_038249135.1 Coriobacteriia bacterium | reverse complement strand
GCGGGTGCGTCGGAGAGCACCGGGGCGATCGAGGTGCTGTAGATGAACATCCGGGCATTGACCACGAGTGCGGTGCCCAGGGCGACCCAGAGCGGCGCTCCCGAGCCGAACAGCGTCGTGGCCACGATCTGCGACGCCCCGGCGTTCACGAACAGTGACATCCCCACGGCCTCCGGGACCCCGAACCCTGCCTGGATCACAGAGGCGCCGGCCACCAGCCCAAACGGCACGATGCCGATGAGGATCGCGGCAACGTCTTTGGCGCCTGCTATGAGACTGTGTCGGCGGCGTTCGGGCACGGGCGTTATCTCCGGTAGCGGGGCGAGATGTCAGGGGAGCCAGAGTACTACAGCGCGGCGTGTCGCCGTCTCCGTGTGGTATTCTCGGCGGGTCGGCACCTCTCGCCAGGAGTCGACCATGGTCCCGGGAGTTCACCGCTCCGCGGGGCCACCTTACTTTCTGGGCGCGACCGGGTAGCGCAGGATCGTCTTGAGCTTCTCGGGCGCGGTGCGACCCGGGTCACTCAGATAGATCTCGTGGTGGATGCCCGAGAACTCGAAGCCCTTCTCGGCGGCGAAGGTGCGCAGGCGCTCGACGGTCGGAGTCTCGGCGGCGTAGGGACCGATGTGGAGCACTTGGACGCTTGTGCCCTCGGTGTAGCTCTGCACGCGAATGTCGGCGAGGCGGGGGAGCCCCTTCTTGGCCATGACGCTCTCGCGGACCTCGTCGACGAACTCTGACGGGACGGCGTCGGGCAGCATCAGCATCAGCCGCCACACCATGCGCGTGGCCTCGGCCAGAGGGACATCGGGCCCACCATCGGCGTCCCAGTAGAGGCCCTCAGACGGCATGATCGGGTAGCTGACGTCGAGCCGCTTCTTGGCTGCGAACTTCACCGGGTAAGCGAGCTTGTAGAGCGCCTCGAAGCTCTCAGTGAACCCGGGACTGCCGATGGGAGCGTCGCCGTCGAGCATCAGAAAGCGCAGCGTGGGCACGTTGACAACCGCGGGCGCACTCGGGCTGGGCTTGTAGAGCCTGGCGAACCGCTTTTTGAGTTCGATGACTTCCGTCACGAGGTGGCGCCTTTCATCGATAGGTGTCGCGTGCGAAACCGTGTCGTCTCGCATTTCCAGCATGTTTCCTCGGACCATATGAGCATGATATACTTGCCGCCCGGCACAACGGCGTGCCGATAACTTAAGAATCACGAGCAATGGCGCTCGCGTGACCCTGCAAGGGTTGTGCGGGCGTTTTCGATTTCTCGGACCGGTCGACCGAAAGGCAAGCACATGAAGGAGTTCGCGGTCTTTTGGGGGTGCACGATCCCCGCACGGTTCCCGTTCATCGAGAAGGCGACGCGGGTGATGTTCGACGATCTCGGCGCTCGCCCGACTGAGCTTCCGGGTCACACCTGCTGCCCCGAGGGCACGTTGGTCAAGGCAAACGATCCCGACGCGTTCTACACCGCAGCTGCGCGCAACCTTGCGATCGTGGAGAAGGCCGGCCTCGACGTGGTCACGCCGTGCAACGGCTGCTACTCCACCTTCAAGGAGGCGCAGAGCCACCTTGCGACGGACTGGCGTCAGCGCGAGGTCATCAACGAGCGTCTCGCTACCGAGGACCTGCACTACGACGGCAAGCTCCAGGTCCTTCACTTCGCCGAGTGGCTTTCCGACTCGATGGGCGCCGGCCTGATCGCCAGCGGCGCCAAGCGCAACTTCTGGGGCATGCGCATCGCCGTGCACTACGGCTGCCACCTGCTCCGTCCGCAGCCGGCCGTCCGCTGGGACGATCCGCTGCACCCCAAGAAGGTCGAGGAGCTCGTCGCCTCACTCGGGGCGACCGTGGTCGACTATCCCACCAAGATGCAGTGCTGTGGCGGCGCCCTGGACCGCGTGGGGGAGCGCGACAGCTCGCTGTCGTTCTGTCGTCGCAAGCTGCATGACCTGCAGGACCACAACGTCGACGCGCTCGTGGTCGTCTGCCCTAGCTGCTTCCAGCAGTTCGACCTGAACCAGGCTGCGCTCCAGCGCGCCAACGAGAATATCCACGTCCCGGTGTTGTACCTCTCGGAGCTCATCTCGCTCGCGTACGGGCACGAGCCCGAGGAGCTGGGGATGTCGATGCACCGCGTCGACGTCCAGCCGTTCCTCGACAAGTGGGCCGCCCGCACCGCCGACAAGGTCGCGCTCGCGCTCGACTTCGACGTGGCACTCCTCAACAAGTGCGACAACTGTCGTGCCTGCAAGGACGACTGCCCGGTCTGCAAGATCGACCCGACCTTCCAGCCCAACGACATCATCCGGCAGCTCGTCAAAGGCGAGATCGACCAAGTCATCGCAGAGGGCCAGCTGTGGAAGTGCCTCGAGTGCTACACGTGCCAGGAGCTGTGCCACTCCGATATCGGCATGGCCGAGACGTTCCGCAAGCTCAAGGAGATCGCCATCATCGCGGGCGCCGGCCCCGACTCCGTGACCGGCTCGTACAAGATGTTCCTCGAGACCGGTCGCCTCGGCGAGCCCAAGCAGGGCGCTCGCAAGAAACTCGGCCTCGATCCGCTTCCCGCAAGTGGCGGTGACGCCGTCGGCCGAATGATGGCCCGAGACTGTGACTCAGAGTGCAAGGGGTGTGAGCAGTAATGACCTACGAACCACTTCTCGACCGCATGCCCACCACGCGGCCGACATCCGGCGCCGGATTCTTTGGCGAGCGCCCCAAGTACGCCGAGGAGGCCGCGTTCAAGATCCACGGCGGCTGCGGCCTCATGGGAATCTGCGACGAGTCCGGCACGCTGATGAGCGGCGTCAACGCCATCAAGGCGATGGCCGTCCAGCGCGACCGCGGCAACGGACTGGGTGGCGGGTACGCCGGCTACGGCATCTACCCGGAGTTCCCGGACCACTACTGCTTTCACATGATGTATCACGATCTGAAGGCCAAAGAGGAGTCCGAGGCCGTCTTCGACCAGCACTTCGTGGTCGACCTCGCCGAGCCCATGCCCACTCGTCCGGTCAAGGGTATCTCCGACGCGCCGCTCCTGTGGCGCTACTTCCTCCAGCCCGACCCGTACAAGCTCGAGAATTCCGAGATGAGCGCGGATGACTACATCGTCCACGCGGTCATGCTCATCAACTCCAGCGTCGACGGCGCGTTCGTCGCCTCAAGTGGCAAGAACATGGGCGCGTTCAAGGGTGTCGGCTTTCCTGAGGAGATCGGCCACTACTACCTCCTCGAGGAGTACGCCGGCCACACATGGACCGGTCACAACCGCTTCCCCACGAACACCCCCGGTTGGTGGGGCGGCGCGCATCCGTTCACGCTGCTCGACTGGTCGATCGTGCACAACGGCGAGATTTCGAGCTACGGCATCAACAGCCGCTACCTCGAGGCCTTTGGCTACAAGTGCACGCTGGGAACCGACACCGAGGTGGCCGCGTACCTCTTCGACCTGCTGCTTCGCCGACACAAGCTGCCCCTCGAGCTCGCCTGTAAGGCGCTCGCGAGCCCGCTCTGGACCGAGATCGACCGCATGCCCGAGGAAGAAGCCGCGGTGTATCGCTCGCTTCGCGCCGTCTACGGCCCAGCGATGCTCAACGGTCCGTTCGCGATCGTGCTCGGCTTCAACGGCGGTATGGTGGCTCTCAACGACCGCATCAAGCTCCGACCGCTGGTCGCCGCGCGCCAAGGCACCAAGGTCATGGTCGCCTCGGAGGAGTCAGCCATGCGTGAAGTGCTCGACGCTCCGGACAAGGTCTGGGCGCCCAAGGCCGGAGAGCCGGTCATCGCTCGTGTGAAGGGTGCCGACTGGCCCATCCACGGAGACCTGCATCTCTCGGCCGGCGAACTGTCCTGCGCTGTGACCGGTGTCAACGATTCCTGCGAGATTGTCGAGGTGGGATAACCCATGCCTACGAGCCTCATCCAGCCTGAGTTCAAGGTCGAGATCGATTACAACAAGTGCCACAAATGCGGTCGCTGCGTGCAGCAGTGCGGATGGGGCGTGTACTCGTTCAACGAGCGCCCGTTCCCGGACGATTCGAAGTGCCGCGCGTGCCACCGCTGCGTCACCTACTGCCCGGCGCACTGCATCACCATCAAGAAGAACGAGCTGGTGCTTCGCGACAACGCCAACTGGTCTTCCGAGCAGCGCAAGAACGTGTGGCGTCAGGCCGAGTCCGGCGGCGTCCTGCTGACCGGCATGGGCAACGACAAGCCGTACCAGAGCGTCTTCGACCACTTGGTCCTCGACGCCTGCCAGGTAACCAACCCCTCCATCGACCCGCTGCGTGAGCCCATGGAGCTGCGCACCTACCTGGGCCGCAAGCCCGACAGCGTCGAGGTCGTCTCCGACGGCAAGGGCGGCTACAAGCTCGACGAGGGCGCCGGCATGACCAACAATGTGCGCCTCAACACGCCGATCATCTTCTCGCCTATGAGCTACGGCTCCGTGTCGCTGAACGTGCACAAGTCGATCGCCATGGCCGCGACGCGGCTGGGCACGCTCATGAACACCGGTGAGGGTGGCCTGCACGCCGACCTCTATCCCTACCAGGACAACGTCATCGTCCAGGTCGCTTCGGGCCGCTTCGGCGTTACGCCGGAGTACCTGCAGCGCGGTGCGGCGATCGAGATCAAGGTGGGCCAAGGTGCCAAGCCGGGTATCGGCGGCCACCTGCCCGGCGAGAAGATCAACAAGGAAGTCTCCACCACGCGCATGATCCCGCAGGGCTCTGACGCGATCAGCCCGGCGCCGCACCATGACATCTACTCGATCGAGGACCTGCGCCAGCTCATCTACTCACTCAAGGAGGCCTCCGGCTACAAGCCGGTCGGCGTCAAGATCGCCTGCGTGCACAACGTCGGTGCCATCGCTTCTGGCGTCGTCCGTGCAGGTGCCGACTACGTCTACCTCGACGGCTTCAAGGGCGGCACCGGTGCCGCGCCGGCCAT
The DNA here is from genome assembly GCA_038249135.1 of Coriobacteriia bacterium. Classification (GTDB taxonomy): domain Bacteria; phylum Actinomycetota; class Coriobacteriia; order Anaerosomatales; family JAAXUF01; genus JBBRWO01. Next base: position 73,397 of record JBBRWO010000003.1, on the reverse strand, counting down.
CATCCGCGACCACGTGGGCATCCCGCTCGAGATCGCGCTCGCCGTGGTGGACCAGCGGCTGCGCGACGAAGGCATCCGCAACCAGGCCTCGATCATCGCCGCCGGCTCCATTCGGTCCTCGGCGGACATGGCCAAGGCCATCGCGCTGGGTGCCGACGTCGTGGCGATCGGCTCGGCGACACTTCAGGCGCTGGGCTGTCACCTTTGCCAGAGCTGCCACACCGGCTGCTGCAGCTGGGGTCTGACCACTCAGAAGCCCGAGCTCACACGCCGAGTAGACCCCGAGTGGGGTGCGGAGCGTCTGGTGAACCTTGTGAACGCCTGGAGCCATGAGCTGCAGGAGATTCTCGGCGCCCTGGGCGTCAATGCCGTCGAGTCGTTGCGCGGAAGCCGCGAGCGTCTCCGTGCGGTGGGCCTGGACGCACAGACCTGCGAGATCCTGGGCGTCAAGCCCGCGGGTCTGTAAGGGAGGGGGAGAGCCAATGACGACAGTAACCACAGACGGCCCAATCGAGGGGTACGTGAAGGTCGACCCGATCGCCACGCGCGACGGCGACGTGCTGACGCTCGACGTTCAGAGCCGCTACTACAAGCAGGTCAACGCAGCGATCCGAGCCGGATTCGCTGACGGCGTGAAGACGGTGAAGCTGCTGAACGTGAATGGTCAGCGCTACATCGGTACCGGTATCAAGGGCAAGGACCTGAAGATCGAGGTGCACGGCACGCCCGGTCAGGACCTGGCTATGTTCATGGACGGGCCCACGGTCGAGATCTTCGGCAACGCGCAGGACGGCGTTGGCAACACCATGAACGCCGGCACGGTCATCGTGCACGGTGACGCGGGCGATGTTCTCGGCTACGGCATGCGCGGCGGCAAGGTGTTCATCAAGGGCGACGTCGGCTACCGAGTCGGCATCCACATGAAGGCGTACGAGGACCTCCGGCCGATCATGGTCTGCGGCGGTGGCGCTCGCGACTTCTTCGGCGAGTACATGGCCGGCGGACTGTTGATTCTGCTCGGCATGAACTCACGTCTCGAGGGGCCGATGGTGGGGGGCTATCTCGGCACCGGCATGCACGGCGGCGCGATCTACCTGCGCGGCGAGGTCGAGCCGTGGCAGTGCGGCAAGGAGGTCGGCGTCTTCATCGCCAACGAGGCCGACATGGCCGACATCAAGCCCGTACTCGCCGAGTACTGCGAGGCGCTGGGCATGGACCTCGACGAGGTGCTGTCCGAGCCGTTCACCAAGCTGATTCCGGTGAGCCATCGGCCGTACGGGAAGCTGTATACGTACTTGTAGTCGCGGCAGTCGACGGGCCTTTTCTGAGACCGAAACACTTCCGAAACATAGAATCTTTAGAGTGGGCAGTAGCAACAGACATCGTCTGGACGACATGCGCGAGAGCGCTGGAAGAACAGGGAGGTTCGCATGGCAGTCGACAAGAACAAGGACTTCGTGCTCAAGACCGTTGAAGAGCGCGGCGTTCACTTCGTTCGCTTCTGGTTCACCGACGTTCTCGGCATGCTGAAGTCGTTCGCCGTGACCGACACTGAGCTTGAGAACGCGTTCGAAGAGGGCATGGGCTTCGATGGCTCCTCCATCGACGGCTTCACCCGCCTCGAAGAGTCCGACATGATCGCTATCCCGAACCCCGAGTCGTTCGCGGTTCTTCCCTGGCGTCCCACCGAGCAGGGCGTCGGTCGCATGTTCTGCGACATCGTCAAGCCGGACGGCTCGCCGTTCGAGGGTGATCCCCGCTACGCGCTTCGTCGCATGACCGACAAGGCCGCCGAGCTCGGCTTCACCATGTACGTCGGTCCTGAGCTCGAGTTCTTCTACTTCGAGGACGATCAGGACACCGTCGTTCTCGACAACGGTGGCTACTTCGACCTCACGCCGCTCGATATCGCGTCGGACCTCCGTCGCGACACCGTGCTGACCCTTGAGAAGATGGGCATTCCGGTCGAGTACTCGCACCACGAGGTCGCCCCGTCGCAGCACGAGATCGACCTGCGTTACTGCGACGCCACCTCCATGGCCGACAACGTCATGACCTACCGTCTGGTCGTCAAGGAGATCGCGCTGCAGAACGGCGTCTACGCGACGTTCATGCCCAAGCCGATCTTCGGCCAGAACGGCTCTGGTATGCACGTTCACCAGTCGCTCTTCAGCAAAGACGGCAATGCGTTCTTCGACGCGAACGATCCCGAGGGCTTCAACCTCTCAGAGACTGCGAAGCACTACATCGCCGGTCTGCTGAAGTACGCCCCCGAGTTCACCGCCGTCACCAACCCGCTGGTCAACTCGTACAAGCGCCTGATCCCGGGCTACGAGGCTCCCGTCTACATCGCGTGGGCCCGTCGCAACCGCTCGGCACTGGTGCGCGTCCCCATGTACAAGCCCGGCAAGGAGAACGCCACTCGTCTCGAGCTGCGTTCGCCCGACCCCTCGGCCAACCCGTATCTCGCCTTCGCTGTCATGCTGGGCGCCGGCCTCAAGGGTATCGAGGAGAAGCTTCCCCTCATGCCGGAGGCCACGAACAACATCTTCGACATGACCGATGTCGAACTCGAGACGGCTGGAATCAACATCCTGCCGGGCACGCTCGGCGAAGCCATTGAGCTCTTCGAGAACTCGGAGCTCATGAAGGAAGTGCTCGGCGAGCACATCCACTCGTTCTACGTCGCCAACAAGCGCGCCGAGTGGGATGAGTACCGCATGCAGGTCACGGAGTGGGAGCTCGACAAGTACCTGTCGACGATCTAGTAACCCCGCACCACACATGTTCGATCACGGCAATGGCGCCGGGCGGGTGCATCCCGCTCGGCGCCGTTTCTTTAGCCGACCGCCCAAACCGGAAGCGGTATCATCATGCACATGAAACGCATCCTGATCATTTCAGATGACCTCCATACACGTGCATGGGCTTCCTCGGCCGTGAGTGGACTCGACGTGACGCTCACCGAGGGGGTCACGCGTGACCTGCACACATCCATCGTCGACGGTGAGGTGGACCTCGTCGTTCTCGACGTGGGGCGCAATCCCGAGACGCTGGCTCAGATCGTCGAGAGTGCCGTCTCGGGCGGTGCGGAGGTTCGGTTGCTGGTGATTGTGGAACCCGAGGGTTTGCCGGCGGTACGCCTGCCGATCCGTGTGCCAAGCGACTTCCTGGTCCGTGGCGCTCGTTCCGAGGAGCTTGCGACGCGCGTGCGTTCGTTGCTGTGGCCCGGCGAGGAGGTCACGCAGCAGGAACTCGTGCGCGTCGATGACCTGACGCTCAACCTCGCTACCTACCAGGCGTATCTGCACGGTGAGCCAATCGACTTCACGTACCTGGAGTACGCGTTGTTCGTGTTCCTCGCGACCCACCCTGGCCGCACCTACTCGCGCGACGTGCTCCTCAATCGCGTATGGGGGAGCGACTACTACGGCGGTTCTCGTACCGTCGATGTGCACATCCGACGCATCCGAGCCAAGATCGGTCACGAGCTCTCTCGCAGGCTGGAGACCGTGCGCAACGTCGGCTACCTCTGGAACGGATAGCCGCGAACGGTAACCGCGCACGGGTGGCCGCGTATGGTTAGCCGCGTACGATTCCTGCGTAGCGGTAACTGACGCCCGTGAGCCGCTCGCACTCTCCGGAGATGCCGTGCTCGGCCATGAAGGCACAGAGCTCATCCGGCTCAAAGAACGCGCCCGGTTCACCGAGCAGCTTCTCTCCCGCGACGATCATGCGCATTACTAAGCCACGCGGGTCCAACTCCAGTACGACGACGAGGCCGCCTGGGCGGACAACGCGAGCGAACTCACGAACGGCGCCCGGCTGATCGCGGAAGTGATGGAACGCGTCTGTCACGATCAGCGCATCGAAACTATCGGGGGCAAACGGCATTGCCTCGGCAGTCCCTTGTAGGGCCTGCACGGGGCTGTCGTCGGGCACGTAGCGCAGCATCTCTGCCGTCGGGTCGAGAACCGTCACCTGCGCCTCGAGGGCTGTAGCGAGCTTGCCAGCGAGTGCCCCTGTGCCGCCGCCCACATCGAGCAGCATGCCACCCGCCGAGACGGACGGGCGCAACCAGCCAGCGATCATCTCGATGTCCTCAGGACTCCACCTGTCGGCGAAGTGGCCAAAGATTGGTGCCGCCCAGTTGAAGAATCCCATGCATGTCTCCCTCGGCGTACATCATGGCAACGTGGATGTCATTGGGCTCGGGTACACTCTGGGGGCGGCCACGAACGATGTGGTGGCGTGTCACCTGATACCTTCCCGAAAGGCCGGTTCATGCCCCAGCGCACGCTCGCCGTCATCGACGGCAACAGCCTCATACACCGCGCGTTCCATGCGCTGCCGCCCTCCATGACCGCACCGGACGGGCGGCCTACCAATGCGGCTTTCGGCTTCATCTCGATGCTCGCCAAGATGATGGCAGACCTGAAGCCCAACGGGGTCGTCGTCGCCTTCGACCTGGGAAAGCCGGCGTTTCGCATGGAGGCGCTGTCGCAGTACAAGATGCAGCGTCCTCCCACCGCTCAGGAGTTGCGTGATCAGTTCCCGATGGTCAAGGAGCTGCTGAAGGCACTCGAGGTACCCATCGTCGAGCTGCAGGGGTGGGAGGGTGACGACATTCTCGGCACTCTCGCGCGGCAAGGCGAGGCTTCTGGTATCCGCATGCTGCTCGTCACCGGTGACCGCGACGCGTTCCAGCTGGTCACGGACACCGTCAAGGTCGTCACCACCAAGAAGGGCATCACCGACATCGTCATCTACGGGCCCGACGAGGTGTTCGAGCGATACGGCGTCACGCCCGCGCAGGTGCCGGACTACCTCGGACTCAAAGGCGACACCAGCGACAACATCCCCGGAGTTCCCGGCGTGGGCGAGAAGACCGCGACTAAGCTGCTTCAGGAATACGGCTCGCTTGATGCTGTGCTCGAGAACGCCGACAAGATTCCCGGAAAGCTGGGCGAGAACCTTCGCAACAACAAGGAAGCGGCCCGAGCCAGCCGTATCGTGGCAACCATCGCTTGCGACGTGCCGGTGGACATCGATTTGGAGTCCGTGGAGTTTGGCGGCTTCGACCCGCGCCACGTCGCCACGGCCTTCGCCGAGCTGCGTTTCACCTCGCTGCTCGATCGTGTGCTCGCATTGCGTGGCGGCGCGTCGGGAGTGGGCGTCGCGGATGCGTCGTTCGCTATGCGCACCGAGAGCGCCCCGGTTCCGCCGGTACCCGGTTCAGCCGCTGCACTCGAAGCTGAGGTCGCAGCGAGCGTTCCGGCAGCCTCCGTTCGCCGCGTCGCGCGCGCGTGCGTGACCGGTCCGGATGCGGCAGCGCGTGTGCGTGACTGGGTTGCTTCTGGCGACAGCTGGCTGGGCATCGCTATTGACGACGGCGCGGGCGCATCGCTGTTCGGTGAGCAGCGTGATCTCGCGGTCGCTCACGTCGATGCGACCGCCGCTGTCGACCCGGCGGACGCCGAGACCATTCTCGCTCTGTTGCTGGGAAGTGGTCGGTGCGCCGCAGCCGACGCCAAGGCCCTCCTCCAAGAGGTCTGTCCGCCCGACGAGGCGCTCGTCTGCGAGCCCGCATTCGAGACCGTCGATCCATCGAGGCTTTTCGACGTCGCGGTCGCTGCCTATCTGCTCGAGTCGAATCGATCGTCGTATGAGCTTTCGGCGCTGCACGCGGACTACCTGGGCGAACCGCTCCCGCAACCCGTTGCAGACGATTCGCCTCTAGCCAGCATCCTTGCGCAGGCGACCGTAGACCTCGCGGTCGAGCTCGAACGCCGACTTGAGGCTGACGACTCGCTGACGGTCATGCGCGACATCGAGATGCCGTTGGTGCCGGTGCTCACCCGCATGGAGCGCGTGGGCGTAGGGCTCGACACGAATGTGCTGGCTGCCCTCTCGGCGGTTGCAGAGGGCAACATCGACACGCTTCGTGGAGAGATCCATCAGCTTGCCGGATGCGAGTTTCTCGTGGACTCACCCAAGCAGCTCTCGGAAGTGCTGTTCGACCAGCTCAAGCTCCCACACGGCAAGAAGACCAAAACCGGCTACTCCACAGACGCGTCAGTCCTCGCCATGCTCGCTCCGATTCACCCCATCGCCGAGAAGATCGTCGAGTACCGCGAGCTCACCAAGCTCAAGAGCACGTACCTCGACGCCTTGCCGCGTATGTTGGGCGAGGACCGTCGGCTCCACACGTCGTTTAATCAGACAGTCGCGGCCACAGGAAGGCTCTCCAGCAGCAGCCCCAACCTGCAGAACATACCGGTGCGCACCGAGTACGGTCGTCGGATTCGAGCGGCGTTCATCCCCGCGCGCGAGGGCGACCTGATGGTCTCGGCGGACTACAGCCAGATCGAGCTGCGCATTCTCGCGCACTTGTCGGGTGACGAGGGGCTCATCGAAGCGTTCACCAGCGGCGTCGACTTCCATCAGGCGACAGCTGCGCGCGTATTCGCGCTCGATGCTGAATCCGTGGAGCCGGGAATGCGTGCGCGGGCCAAGGCAGTCAACTTTGGCATCGTGTATGGGCAAAGTGCACATGGACTGGCGCAGACCCTCAAGATATCCAACGGTGAAGCTCAGGAGATGATCGACCGCTATTACGCAGCGTATCCGCGGGTGCGCGCCTATCTCGATGAGACGAAGACCGACGCGTACCGCACCGGTTACGCTGTCACGCTCTACGGCCGTAAGCGCCGCATCCCGGAGCTGGCCAGTAGCAACTTCAACATGCGCGCGTTCGGCGAGCGCACGGCCATGAACCACCCGATGCAAGGCACTGCCGCCGACATCATCAAGATCGCGATGGTCGAGGTCGATCGTCGCCTGCGTGAGGAAGCCTTCGAGAGCCGCATGGTCCTCCAGGTCCACGACGAACTGGTATTCGAATCACCAGCCGAGGAGATCGCGCGGCTCTCGGCGATGGTGGTGGCGGCGATGTCGGGTGTGGCGCAGCTGGCGGTCCCGCTCGATGTGAGTGTGGCGACGGGGGAGAACTGGGCGAAGGCGAAGTAGGGCCGGACCCTCGCGGAGTCGCCGGACTCGCACTGGTGGCGACTTGTCGGGGCGCTGTCAATGTGTGCTAACGTGCGCATACATGCATGTGCGAGGAATGCATCCTGGGGGGCTGGGAATCCCGCACGCTGAGACACTAACTTACAGCGGCAAAGGGGTATGGATGAGGGGCGCATCGCTTTGGGTCCGGCTGGCCACGGCCGCGATGATTGCATTTGCAGTATCTCTGACCGCCCCGCCCCAGCTCTTCGCGGATGCTATAGGACCGGCGTTCGTCGCGCAGAACCCCGCAGGCGGCAGCTTCGTGGCGCAGAGAAGCTACACGGACAGCGAGGACTACTGCGGTTACTTGCCGATCGGCGTCAGCGTGACGGACGTCGACGGTGTCCCGGATCAGACATGGCAGGGCACGATCCACATCGGCGAGTACAACTTCGGTTTCAATCCCACGGTGACGCGAGTCGGTCCCAATGCGGTGATACTCCACCAGGAGTTCTCGTACGTAGTGGACGGCGACTACACCGTCACCCTCGGAGCTCGGGACGGTGTAGGCAATACGGCGAACGCATCGTGGGGTTTCACCGTCGATGAGACGTTTCCGCAGGTGTCTGCATGGGGCCCACGAACCGAGGTGTGGGATCCGCAGAGGCCGATCTTCGCCGACCTCATTGATACCGGAAGCGGCATCGCCCCTGAATCCATCCTGATGACGGTCGACGGGCAACTTGTGACTCCCTCCGTCGTAACGGTCGCATCGGGCTACCGGCTCACCTACGTGCCATCGCTCCCTCTCGCCATAGGGAACCATGGCGTGACTGTCACTGCCGCCGACCGGGCGGGGCATCTCGTGACGCGGTCGTGGATCTTTTCGCGTGCGGAGACCAACAATGCTCCGCGTATCACATCTGACAGCGCATCTTCCGGATTCGCGGTGATGAGCGGGGGCTACTGGACCTACGACGACATGGGAGAACCCGTCAGCTGGATCCAGCCTTCCGTGAGTCGGTATATCGGCCTAGCCGATGATGATGCGATCGACCGATCTTCACTCATTGTTCGCATGAGCGACTCAGTGAACACGACCACGCGTACCGTTACGCCCTGGACGGCGTACTCGGCCGCGGACACCGCGCTCACCATCAGTACCGCTGTCGCCAATCCCGCGGATGGCCAGGTATTCGACTCTGCGATCACCGTCGCCGACAGCCTAGGGGTGTCGCGGACCTACACCCGCCGGTTCATGGCCATCGCCGGATTTCCGGTGTGGAGCCACCCTTCTCCCGCGCAGGGAGTCCACCAGTCATCCGTGCAGCCTACGATATCGGTCACCTTCGTCGACTCTTCGGCAGGAATAGACGCGGATTCGGTGACGATGCGGGTGGACGGCATCGATCTTCCCGTTACGCTCACGCCCGTCGCTCAGGGGTATTCGATTGCGGCCAAGCCGCTCGCTGAGCTCGTGGACGGCCCGCACGAGGTGCGCGTGTCATGTACGGACAACGTGGGCGCACCGGCGGAGGCGACGTGGAGCTTTCACGTCGACCTGCCAGCTGCACCCGCATTCAGCTCGCTCGCACCCTCGGACGGGGCACTCACGGATTATGGGAGTATCCAGGCGAGAGTATTCGACGCCGACGGGATTGCCGAGGGCTCACAGAGCCTGAAGCTCACCTTGCCGTCGGGGCAAATCGTGACGGCGGTGCCGCAACTCTCTTGGTCCGATGAATGGGCCGGAACCGAATGGGAGCACAGTCACGGGATTCTCACGTACGCGCTGGGCCCGGCGTTCCCCGAGGGCGGACCGATCTCGGTCGAGTTGTCGGTTCTTGACACACTCGGGACGCGTGCGGAAGTCACGTGGTCGATCTCATACGTGAAGGATCGTCCTGCGGTCGGGTCCAAGCAGCCCGCGTACGGGGGATCAACAGGATCGACGACTCCCGTTATCTCGGCGAGGGTGACGGATAGCTCGGGAGTGAGCTCGGACACGATTCGGTTCTATGTGGACAACGTCTTAGTCCCTCACGTCGCGACTTCCATCGACGGTGGGTATCTCGTGACTCATGAGGGCACGGCGTTCACTCCCCGGACAACCCACAACGTGAGGGTCATGGCAGAGGACGTCCACGGGTTCGAGTCGTCGTACAGCGCGTACACCGACAAGACCAACGACTGGAACTTCTACGTGGGTGTCGAGCCACAGGCGAGCAACATCACGCCGGCGGCGGGAAGCGTGCTGACCACTGACACGCCGCTCATCGCGGTCGACTTCGACGAGCCCGACGGCTTGGGGCCTACGACCGTTGTCATGACCGTGGACGGCAAGCCCGTCACGCCCTCGGTTGCGATGAGTCTCTCCGATACACATGCCGAGATTCGCTTTAAACAGCGCTTGACGTCGGGTTCGCACCATGTCGACGTTTCGATTCGGAGCAGTAAGCAGTTGACCAAGGTCGCGTCATGGGACTTCGACGTGACCGGCTTCGTCGACATGCCCTATGTGGACGATGCCAACGATGCCTGCAAAGGCTGTCATCGCGGACCAACTTACACCGACCGTGAGGTGTACAACTCCACCTCCTACAAGGATCTTCCCGGCTCAGGTGGATTCGACGACGTCCACAACACCACGTTCGGGGACAACTACCACCAGGACAACCGCTGCTTCCTTTGCCACGAGCAAGGGGGACTCACCGTGTCCGGGTTGGGGCACTGCGACGCATGTCACCGCTATGGATCTGCTGGAAACACCATGGCCTCGTGGCCGGCACCTGCCTACATCCGCCCCGTTGATGGGGATCACGGCGGGACCTTCTCGTATTCCTACAAGGATCGTTCCGACGCTTCGAAGTACGCGGTCAATGCGCCCCGTGAGGCACTTGACTGCACGTACTGCCACCAAGTGGTGAATCCGCTGAGTCCGCGTGTCGGTCCGCATGACATCCCCGCCGATCATCGGGTCGCGTTCGGCGGGCAAGGATGCGATGCATGTCACGACGCGGTTCTGACCCGCGAGCACGCGAAGCAGTCGGCTCGCGACGCGGGAGGCAACGCGCTCACCTGCGCCACATGTCACTCGGCGTCGGATCCTGATTCGATGAAAGCACAGGTCTACCGCGCCAACCTGCGCTCCACAGAAGTCGCTTTCACGAACAAGCGATGGGAGAGCACCAGCTTCGCGCCCGACTCCGGCCGCATCACCTCCGCCAGGCTGCGGCTTACCGTGAAGGTGCGTTCCGTCGTCAAGGTCGAGGCGCTCTCGAACGGGGTATGGACGTCTCGGTACTCGGCGCCGCTGTATTACCCTCCGACCGACATTTCAAAGGTGGACACAGTCCTCACCTTCAATCCCCCTGCCGAGGCGGTACGATTCGTCCTCGAGCCACCATCGCTCCCGGAGAACATCTTCACTGCAAGCATGAAGCTCGACGAGATCGAGACCGATGATCAGACCACATGTTTCGATTGCCACGAGGGGCACGCGCATCCTGCATCCCAGTTCATAGCCTCGGACGACCGCACCGCGTGTGCGAAGTGCCACTCGGCCGAGTTGGTCGTTGAGCACGCCAAGTCGACCAGCTCGTCGGCCGCAGCCGGATGCCAGGCCTGTCACGCCGATGGTGGTCCTCGCGGTTCGTTCACCGTGTGGGACAAGAACTGCCAGACCGGCGCGTGCCATGGGGGAGCGTCGGCCGCTGATCCCCACGGGTTCTCGGTCGCTCCGGTGAACTACGCTACCGCGTGCCGAAAGTGCCACGACGAGTCGCTCGCAGGCACTCATCCCTATCACAACCGCGACGCAAACTGCGGCGCCTCCTGCCATCCCGGCTGGGGAGCGTCCTCTACGTCCGGGGTGCCGCGCTACATCGACACGTTCGGCGTCTTCGCGTTCTCGGCCTCGCAAGAGACCAGTGTCGCTGCGCTCCACGTCATCCACTCCAAGGCTACCTGGCCTGCCGGAGTCGACACCTCGGTCTCGAAGTGTGGCTCATGCCACGCCGTTGCCGCATGCGTGGCGTGTCACGAGGGTTCGGTGTCGGCCACGCACTCCGGGCATGCGTCGACGATGACCTCGGCCACACCGTGGGTCGGTCCCACGTCACGAGGTGTGGACGACGGTGACCAGACTGCTGACAGCCACGTTGCAAGCGAGTCGGTGACCTGCGGCGGTCCGCTGTGCCACTCGACCAGCCAGGTCGCCGACACATCGGCCCGCTTCCTCGAGGAACGCAGCCATGCCGCGTCCCCGGCCAACCGCTACCTGGCCAACACCGTCACCACCACCGGAACGTGGAGGGTGCAGACATCGCAGTCCTACACCGCCGGACAGCAGAAGCAGTCCAATGTCACCGGTTCGACACTCTCCGTCCAGTTCACCGGAGAGCAGATCGCCATCCGCGCCGACAACGACCCCTACCGTGGTTTCGCCGAGGTCCTCATCGACGGCGTCTCGCAAGGAACCGTTGACCTGTATTCCGACATCACCCGCAACCAGGTCGAGGTGTACAGGAGCAGAGCGCTCGCTCCGGGAACGCACACGCTCACGGTGAAGGTGAAAGGGACGAAGAGCCAGTACGCTCGCGCGACGAACGTGACCGTCGATCGCTTCGATGTCTACGAGAAGCCGCTGGGTGGCGTCGCGCCAGCATGTGCGAGTTGTCACTAGGCAGGAACTCTTGACGCCATTCGCGAAGCATCCGTGGGGTATCTCACCGCGCGCCGCGATGCAGATTCCGCAGCGGCGCGGCGGCAGGGTGTCGAGTGCGCGATCGCGCGGATGCGGGAGATTGGCGCCCGGCCGGTGCTGGACGACAGGCCAAGCTTGGAGATTCTTCGCGAACTGCGGGAGAGCGATGACCCTACTTCGTCTAGGCCGGATTCCGTGAAGGATCAAGCCGATGGAAGCCGGACCACGTGAGCTCCACGACCCCTATCGCCTTGGATGCCTCAGTCGGGGTGAAGTGGTTTCGTGAAGAGCATGGCTCGGCTCAAGCGCGCGCACTGCTGGACCAGCACGCCGAAGGCACGGTTGTGCTCCTCGTCGCGGAGCATTTCGTGACAGAGTTGCTCGGCATCGTGAATCGGCAGTTTGGCGTGAGGGAGATCATCCCGGCGTGGGAAGCGGTTGCCCTCGCTCAGATTGAGATTCATCCTCTCTCCGATGAGCTGGTGGGGCAGACCGCGCGTCAATGTGCTCTGCTCGGATGTACGTTCTACGATGCTCTGGCGCCGGCGCTTGCCGTCCTTCTCGGCGGGGAGCTGGTTTCCGCTGATCGTCGTGCCCACGCCGGCTTCACTGACGTACGACTCATAGGAGAGCCGAACCCGTAGACACGCCCGGAACCGTGTAGTGGCGTGAGCACGAACCGTGCGGTACACTTCGGATTCGACTATCTACGCGCAGAAGGCTCGCAGAGGTCGCGAAGTCCTGTTGGCCCCCGGAGACATGTAGCAGATCCTATCGGCGACGAGATGTCCTGTACCCGAGACTGACGTAACTGTAGGCGACGAGGCATGACCGGGGCCCCGAGATTGAAAAGGGGTCCACGTAATGACTGAGTTCGAAAACACCGGCAGCTCTATCGTCGAGCAGCGCCAGTACACCGATGAGGAAATGCATGCTCTCATCGACGGTACGATGACCGATTTTGATGAGGGCGACCTTGTCAGCGGTGTCGTTGTCAAAGTTGAGCGCGACGAAGTGCTCCTGGACATCGGCTACAAGTCCGAGGGTGTCATCCCGGCCCGCGAACTGTCGATCCGCAAAGATGCCAATCCCGCCGATATCGTTTCCTGCGGCGATGAGATCGAGGCCCTGGTTCTCCAGAAGGAGGACAAGGATGGCCGTCTGATCCTTTCCAAGAAGCGTGCAGAGTACGAGCGCGCCTGGACCAAGATCGAAGAGAAGTTCACCTCCGGCGAGAACGTCGAAGGCGAGGTCATCGAGGTCGTCAAGGGTGGACTCATCCTCGACATCGGCCTGCGCGGTTTCCTGCCTGCGTCGCTCGTCGACCTCCGTCGCGTCAAGGACCTCGCCGCCTACACCGGCACCCGCCTTGAAGCGCGCGTCATCGAGATGGACCGCAACCGCAACAACGTCGTCCTTTCACGCCGCGTCGTCCTCGAAGAGGGTCGCAAGCATGAGCGTGCCGAGATCCTCGGCAAGCTGCAGAAGGGCATGATCCTGCCGGGTAACGTCTCGAGCATCGTCGACTTCGGCGCGTTCGTGGACCTCGGCGGCATCGACGGCCTCGTGCACATCTCCGAGCTTTCCTGGAGCCACGTCAACCACCCGTCCGAGGTCGTCAAGGTCGGCGATCCGGTCAACGTCCAGGTGCTCGACGTCGACCTCTCCCGCGAGCGTATCTCCCTGGGCCTCAAGCAGACTCAGGAAGACCCGTGGAAGATGCTCGTGAAGAACTTCCCGGTCGGCTCGATCATCGAGGGCTCCGTCACCAAGCTGGTTCCGTTCGGCGCATTCGTCGAGCTGGGCGATGGCGTCGAAGGCCTCGTGCACATTTCCGAGATGGCCAAGGGCCACGTCGAGACTCCCGACCAGGTCACCGCTGTGGGCCAGAAGGTCCACGTCAAGGTCCAGGACGTCGACCTCGAGCGTCGTCGCATCTCGCTTTCGATGCGCGCCGCTGCCGAGACCCTCGGCATCGAGATCGAGATCACGGGCGGTACGGAAGAGCCCGCCGATGACGAGTCCGCCGATGATGCCGTCGCAGTCGACGCCGTCGAGGGCGAGCCCGTTGCCGAAGACGCTGCTGCCGAGGTCGTAGAGACCGAGGATGCCCCCGCCGCCGAGGCTGAGGTTGCCGAGGAAGCCCCCGCCGCCGAGGCTGAGGTTGCCGAGGAAGCTGTCGCCGAGGAGACCCCCGAGGAAGCCGAGCCGGTCGCCGAGGAAGCTGTAGCCGAGGAAGCCGAGCCGGTCGTCGAGGAAGCTGTCGCCGAGGAGGCCGAGCCGGTCGCCGAGGAAGCTGCCGCCGAGGAGACCCCCGAGGAAGCCGAGCCGGTCGCCGAGGAAGCTCCCGTCGAGGAAGCCGACGAGTCCGCCGAGAAGGCTGCCGAGTAGCACCTCGCATCACCTGAATCGCCTGAAGGGCCGGGTCGGCATCACGCCGATTCGGCCCTTCTTTTGTGAACTCCTTAGGTTTCATGTGGGCTTTGTGGCGCACCTGTGGTACCCATAGAGTATGCAAGTACTCGTTCTCACAGGCGGCCTCGGTGCCGGCAAGTCGACCGCAGCGGAGTTCTTCCGCGAGCGAGGTGCCGTCGCGCTCGACCTCGACGACATCGCCGCCCGGCTGCTGGCCCCCGGTACGTCGTTGCTCGCGCGAGTTGCCGAGGAGTTCGGTGGCGACGAAGTGCTGCTCGCTGATGGTCGCCTGGACCGACCTGCACTTGCGCGCGCGGCATTCGCGAGCCCCGACGCGACTCGGCGTCTCAATGCCATCGTGCACCCCGCCGTCGTTCGTGAGGTGGGTCCCTCCATCGCCGACATGCGATTGCTTCAGGCGCCGCCACCCGTGATCGTACTCGAGGTTCCACTTCTCGCAGAGGCTCCCGTCTTTGGCGAGCTCGCCGATATCGTGGTTGCCATCGTGGGTCCCGAATCAGTACGGGCGGCTCGCGCAGTCGAGCGAGGAATGGCGCCCGATGACGTTGCACGGCGCATGCGATCCCAGGCAACCGATGCCCAACGCGCTGAGCTCGCCGAGGTCCTGATCGTCAACGACGGCTCCATCGAGCGTTTCACCTCGGCGCTCGAGCGCTTCTGGGAGGAGTACGTCGTCGACGGTGGTGTGCGGTGAGCCGCACACCGATTCGCCTCACGCTGTTCGCTATCGTGGTTGTTCTGGCGGGCGCGACCTTCCTGTACCTGCGTGGTCCCGCGTCTTGGCAGCGATTCTACTATCCGCTGGCGTTCTCTCAAGCGATCACCGAATCCTCGGCCAGACACGAGGTCAGTCCCTACCTCATCGCGGCAGTGATCAATGCGGAGTCCAAATGGAAGCCTGACACGCGTTCGGCTGCCGGTGCAGTCGGCCTGATGCAAGTCCTGCCGTCCACAGCCGAAGACCTCGCGCGCAGCGGCGATGTAGACGAGGAGAAGTTCCCCGTCGACTCCTTGTCAGACCCCGCTGTCAATATCGAGTACGGCACCGCGTACCTGCGCTATCTGGTCAATCGCTACCATGAGATCGAGACCGTACTCGCCGCCTACAACGCCGGGCTGCGTCATGCTGATGAGTGGAAGGCCAAGGGCGGGGATATTCGTGCTGCGATCGAGTTTCCGGAGACTCGCCATTACGTGCTTCGTGTGATGCGGGGCAAGGACCGGTACACGGAGCTCTACCCTGACGCATTCTAGGAAAGGCCGCATGTGAGCGACTCGAAGAGCACCCCCAAGAACACACCGAAGACAACCCATGTTTTCCGAGTCGTCGCGCCGTTTGAGCCGTCTGGCGATCAGCCTGCTGCAATCGCCGAGCTGAGCCGGGGCGTGAAGGACGGTCTGCGCTCGCAGACGCTGCTCGGTGTCACTGGTTCGGGCAAGACCTTCACTATGGCCAAAGTGATCGAGCAGGTTCAGAAGCCGACGCTCATCATGGCCCCCAACAAAACGCTCGCCGCGCAGCTCGCCAGCGAGATCAAGGAGTTCCTGCCGGACAACGCAGTCGTCTACTTCGTGAGCTACTACGACTACTACCAGCCGGAAGCATACGTGCCGTCGACCGACACCTTCATCGAGAAGGACGCTTCGATCAACGCCGAGGTCGAGAAGTTGCGTCACGCTGCGACCGCCGCGTTGTTGTCTCGCAAGGACGTCGTGGTTGTTGCCAGCGTGAGCTGCATCTACGGTATCGGTTCACCCGAAGACTACGCTGGAATGGCTGTGTTCCTCGGCGCTGGCAAGACTATGGATCGCGACGACCTGATCCAGGAACTCATCGGCATTCAGTACGATCGCAACGACTACGACTTGTCGCGTGGGACGTTCCGGGTGCGGGGCGATGTGCTCGACGTGTTCCCGCCGTACGCAGACCATCCCGTGCGGGTGGAGTTCTTTGGGGACGAGATCGAGACCGTTGCGGAGGTTGACCAGCTGACGGGCGAGGTGCTCACCACCTTCGATGAGCTGCCCATCTGGCCGGCCACTCACTACGTCACCGAACGGACCAAATTGCAGAAGGCGCTCGGGACCATCCAGGACGAGCTCACGCAGCGCCTCAAGGAGCTCAAGGCCGACGGGAAGCTGCTCGAAGCCCAGCGGCTCGAAATGCGTGTGAACTACGACCTCGAGATGCTCGAGACGATGGGTTTCACCAGCGGCATCGAGAACTACTCGCGCCACCTCGATGGTCGTGAGCCAGGCGAGCCGGCCAACACACTCATCGACTACTTTGGCGACGACTTCCTCACCATCATCGACGAGTCGCACGTCACGCTCCCGCAGATTCGCGGCATGCA
Source organism: Coriobacteriia bacterium (assembly GCA_038249135.1). Classification (GTDB taxonomy): domain Bacteria; phylum Actinomycetota; class Coriobacteriia; order Anaerosomatales; family JAAXUF01; genus JBBRWO01. Next base: position 56,891 of record JBBRWO010000003.1, on the reverse strand, counting down.
TGAGGGCGACCGCAGCCGCAAGCTCACGCTGGTCGAGCACGGGTTCCGGCTCCCCAGCGCGCTCGACAACCGGCCGCTACGTTTCGACGAGTTCGAAGCGCGCATCCCGCAGTTTATCTACGTCTCGGCGACGCCGGGCGACTATGAGATGCGAGTTGCTGACCAGATCGTCGAGCAGATCATCCGGCCGACGGGTCTTGTCGACCCGCAGATAGTCGTGCGTCCCGTAAAGGGCCAGGTGGACGACCTGATTGCGGAGATCAAAGCGCGCACCGCAGTCGACGAGCGCACACTCGTCACCACACTCACCAAAAAGATGTCAGAGGATCTGACCGACTACCTCTTCGAGCAGGGCATACGTGTCCGCTACCTGCACTCCGATATCGCCACGCTCGAGCGCATCGAGATCCTGCGCGATCTGCGGGCGGGGGAGTTCGATGTCCTCGTGGGCATCAACCTGCTGCGCGAAGGACTCGACCTGCCGGAGGTGTCGCTGGTCACGATCCTCGACGCCGACAAAGAGGGCTTTCTCCGCAACCACCGATCGTTGATCCAGACCATCGGCCGCGCGGCCAGAAACGTCTCAGGCCAGGTCATCATGTATGCCGACAAGGTGACTGACTCGATGAGACTCGCAATCGACGAGACCAATCGCCGCCGAGAAAGGCAGGTCGCGTACAACACCGAGCACGGTATCGAGCCGCAGACGATCCGTAAGGCGATCGCGGACATAGTGCAGTACATGCACGAGGGCGATTCGCAACTCACCACCGCTGCGGAGGCGGCGAAGGAACTCGCGAAGATGCCACTCGATGAGGTCATGCGGCTCATCGCCACGCTCGAGGAGGATATGTCGCACGCAGCCGAGTCACTCGATTTCGAGGCCGCGGCCAGACTGCGCGATCAGGTCGTCAAGCTGCGGGCCGAGGTGGAGTCGACCCCGACCGATGAGGTCTTGGCTCGGCTGAAGAAGGGCGCTCGCAAGGGCAGCGACTACGGACGACGTAAGAGACGATAGTCGCAACCGCGCGGGCTCGAGCCGCAGGGGACTCACGTCCCCGCACGCATCACGCTACGGCGTGCGCTGCTACGGCGTGTACTGTTCTTCGATCGCCGTCACGACACTGTTAGTGATCGTGATCCAGTACGGACCGCCCGTGATGCTGCCAGTGTCCGGCGTGGGCGCGGCATAGTAGCCCGCCCACTTCGATAGCGACACCTTGTACCCCTCGGGATCGCTGGTGCCATCGTCAAGCGCCGTCAACGATACCTTGATGCCTGACTTCACGGGAAGCGTGCGCAACTTTTTGTTGTCGTTTGCGATGTAGTAATCGTTGGGGGGAGGGGACTCGTCGCCATGCGCGGTCGCGGAGTCGGCCGCAGCCTTCCCGGTCAGAAACTGTGCGAAGTCGGCGCTTATGGTGGTCTTGCCGCCCTTGATGGTCACGTCTTTGATGAACGTGAACTGCTTGGTGGTCCCGCTCGTTGTCGTGACCTCGGCGGTCGTGGTCGCCGTTACCGAGGCGCTTGCGATCGCCGAGTTGTACTTCTCGGTGAGGCTCGCGATGAGCTGGTCCTTCTGGTCGACTGTCGCCCTCAGTGCATCGATTTCTAGTGTGTCGGCGGCTACGGGCCGAGGAGCCGATTGCCGGTTTACTGCCCAGACGGCTCCGGCACCCACGAGCACTCCGATCAGGCCAGCGGCGATCGCTGCGGTCCAGAACTTCGCGTTCGGTGACATGTGAACTCCCTCAGTGGTTTGCGCTCATCGTACCGCGAAATCTCCAATGCGCGTCGTTGCGCACGGTGATACGCTATTCGAACCAGCGAGCGAATGGGAAGGGCTGCGATGTTGGACAAGGCTGCACACGCACGCGAGTGGTCTCGGCTCAAAGTTGAGCATACCCATGACCGCGATGCGATGAATAACTACGGCTGCTTCAACGTGGAGGCGACCCGCAACTGCAACTACACCTACAACGCGCGTGCCTGCATCGGCTGTCACAACTGCGACAGCTTGATCGAGTGTGTCCAGTGCGTGGATTGCCGTGACTGCGCCTACTGCGTAGGGCTCAATGGCGCTCGGTTCCACATTCTCAACAAGGAATACAACGAAGAGGAGTACTACAACCGCCTTCGCTCCCTGCAAATCGACTGGAACGTTCAGGCATACGACCCGTTGATTGATGAGTACGGCATGCGCTAGACGCCAGCTCCCCATGTTCTCTGTTCGTATTCGGAGACGACCCAGTGGGTCGTCTCCTTTGCTCTATGCTATGGTTGCATGAACATATGAGCATTCGTTCAGATAGGAGCGTGTCGTGAGCAGGGACGCGGGTACCGGTTCTATCACCGAGGGCGCGTGCGCTGCAACGATCATCGATTGTACGGCGGTTGCTGTCGCGCGTGTACGATTGGCCGATGAACCGCTGGTTCGAGCGACCACCGCGATCTTCTCGGCGTTGTCGGACCCGACGCGGCTGCGTATCCTCGACGCGCTCTCGGTAACAGAGCTCTGCGTCTGCGACCTCGCCGAGGTATGCGGCATCAGCCAGTCGGGGGTCAGTCACCAATTGAGGCTGTTACGGGACCGCGGTTTGGTGGTGTTTCGCCGAGACGGGAACCGTGCGGTCTACCGGCTTGCGGATGACCACGTGACAGCGCTGCTCGACCAAGGTCTCGCGCACGCAGCCGAGCACCTTCCTCACCAAAGGGTCGACAGATGACGCGCGTGAGTGGGGTAGACATCTCGGGCGCCTACCCGCACGAGGTGTGGCATATCACGGGGCTTGATTGACCCGACTGCGCGCGGACCGTGGCTAAGTCCGTATCGCTGGTCCCCGGGGTGGTCTCGGCGGACCTGAACTACGCGAGTGGCACCCTGTTGATCGAATACGAACCCGAGGACGATCCGCGCGCGCGCGTCGTCGCGGTGGTCGAGCGCTCGGGTCACGGGATCGTGGCGGTCGGCGAGGCGCGCGAGCCCTCGGGCACGCCTGATTCCCGGCCGTGGATGGCGCGCAATCGCACGACGATAGCGGTTGTCGGGTCCGGCGCGCTGTCACTTGCTGGCTGGGCACTCGCTGGAGTTTCGCCGGCTGCGTCGACCGCGACTTACCTGCTCGCGGTGCTCATGGGCTTCAGCCTGCTCGGGCCGCGTGCGGTCGCTTCTGTGCGAGCTCGTAGCGTGGATATGAACGTGCTCATGATGATTGCGGTCATCGGCGCGTTTGGTATCGGGGCGTACTCTGAGGCCGCGACCGTTGTCTTCCTCTTTGCGCTGGGAGGATGGCTTGAGTCGCGCGCGCTGGCTCGCACGCGCAGCTCGATTCGCGACCTGATGTCGTTGGCGCCCCCGATTGCGCGAGTGCGCCGTGACTCGACGATAGTCGAAGTTTCCCCGGCGGCGGTCTCGGTCGGCGAGGTTATCATCGTCAGGCCCGGCGAGCGGATCGCATTGGACGGCACGATCGCTGTCGGGTTCTCTGCGGTCGACGAGGCGCCGATCACAGGCGAGCCGATGCCCGCCGATAAGGCGGTGGGTGACGCGGTGTACGCGGGCTCCCTCAACACCAGTGGGTTGCTCGAGATCACGGTCACCGCGAGCGCGGAAGACTCTACACTCGCTCGCATCGTCTTCCAGGTCGAAGAGGCTCAGGCGGCCCGCGCCCCGGTTCAACTCGTAGTGGATCGCTTCAGTCGCGTCTACACGCCCCTCGCGGTCGGGCTCGCAGTGGTCGTAGCGGTTGGCGGCCCGTTGATCTCTGCAGCGGTTCACTTCACGCCGGTCAACGATCTGACCGTCTGGTCCGAGTGGTTCTATCGCTCGCTGGTTGTGCTCGTCGCGGCATGTCCATGCGCACTCGTCATCTCGACTCCGGTCACGCTTGTGAGCGCGATTTCGAGGGCCGCGCGCGATGGCGTCCTGGTAAAGGGCGGCGCGTTCCTTGAGCAGGCTGCGCGTGTACGAGCGATCGCGTTCGACAAGACCGGGACCCTGACGGCCGGTCGTCCGTTCGTGCGCCGAGTCCACGCCGAGGACATGCTCGACGCTGATGAGGTCTTAGCGCTTGCCGCGTCGCTTGAAGCCAACTCCACCCATCCGCTCGCTCGCGCGGTGCTCGTCGAGGCGCAGCGGGTCCAGCTCTCGATGAGGCCTGCAACCGATGTCGTGGAGCAGCCGGGCCGCGGAGTCAGCGGCACCGTCGATGGCCGCCGACTCCACCTTGTCAGCCCGGTCTTCGCCGAGGAGCTTGTGCGCATCCCACCGGAGCTCGCGACCCTCGTCGAAGAGGCCGAGAACGCCGGGATGACGATTCTTGTTCTGGCCGAGGACTGTCACGCACCGCTCGGGTTCCTCGGCGTGGCTGATGCGGCACGCGCGGAGGCACCCGATGCGATTGCGGCGCTCCAGCAGGGTGGTATCGAGCACCTGGTGATGCTGACCGGCGACAACGAACGGACTGCCGCCGCGGTCGCGCACCGGCTCGGGCTGGCCTCGCACATGGCGAGGCTCCTGCCCGCCGACAAGGTCGCGGCCGTGCATCGGCTCAAGGAGCGCTGGGGAGTCGTGGCGATGGTCGGGGACGGCGTGAACGACGCGCCCGCGCTTGCTGCGGCCGACATCGGCATCGCGATGGGCGCGGTCGGTTCCGACACGGCATTGGAGACGGCCGACGTTGCGCTGATGGCCGACGATCTCACGGCTCTGCCGGGCTTCTTCGCGTTGGGTCGCCGCACGCTTGCAATCATCCGCCAGAACGTCGTGTTCTCGGTGGCGGTGAAGGTGGCGGTGCTGACGGCGGCCGTGTTCGGGTACGCCAACATGTGGCTCGCAGTCTTCGCCGACACAGGCGTGGCATTGTTGGTGATCGCGAACGGGATGCGCCTCCTAGCGAAGTCATCGGCGGGAAGTGGGCGACGTTCGGCGAATACCGCACAAGAGAAGAGGAGGGCGTAGGTGAACAACGACGACTTTATGCGATTCATGGCCTCGTGGGCGCTGGTGCATGAAACGGCGGACGAGGGCTGGAAGGCGGCTGTGACACGGGGAGAAGGCCAGGAGACCGGGGGCATGGACGCCGGACCCGAGGCGTTCGTGGACGGGCTCTCGGCGATGATTGCTGAGCGTAAGGAGCAGCTCAAGGCCGAGCTGGCATCGGGAGGTGCCGAGCCGGCGGGTTCGCGCACCGACGTCTCGCAACACCTGGACGGTCTCACATTCGAGGTCGCCGAGATGCGCGGACGACTCGAGTCGATGCAGGCATCGCTCGACGCGCTGCTCGCAAGGACCGACCCGATCGCTGACGGCGGGAAGTAGCGTCGTGGCCTCACGCGGGGGACGCATCGCGGCCGTGGCATGGTCTCGCGGCTGGAAGGCGATCGCGGCTGCTCGGTTCGGGCTCGCGCCCGCCACCACTCGCCGCGCAGCCACAGCACGGCAGCTTCGGCTCGCATTTCAGGACCTGGGACCGGCGTGGATCAAGCTGGGCCAACTCATCTCGGTACGCCCCGACATCTTTCCCGCCGAGTGGGTCTTTGAGATGGAGTTCCTCTGCGACAACGTCCCTGCGATGCCCGCCGACGCCATCCGCCGTGTCATTCGCGCCGACTTTGGCCGCGACCCCGAGCAGTTGTTCGCGAGCTTCGAGGACACTCCGGTCGCCTCGGCATCCATCGCGCAGGTCCACCGCGCCACGCTGGCCGAGGAGTACCGTCCGGTTGTGGGCGACGTGCTGCCGGCGGGGACGCCGCTTGCGATCAAGGTCGTGCGTCCCGGCGTCGAGGAGAGCATCCTCGCTGACATCGCCGCCGCTGCGCCCGCCATCGAGCGACTCGCACGGTTCACCGCGCTGAAGCGCTTCAACCTGCCAGCGCTGTTCGCCGAGTTCTCGCGCACGCTGGCATCGGAGTGCGACCTGCGCAACGAGGCGCGCGTCGCCGATCGCTTCGCCTTCGACTTCGCCGGCGATCCCGTCGTGTTCGTGCCGCGAATTGTGTGGCCGCGCGTGTCTCGGCGGGTGCTGGCGATGGAGTTCGTGGATGGCTGGAGGCTCTCGGAGCTCGACGAGGCGGCGCGGGCAGGCATCGATGGGCGAGAACTCGCGGTCCACGGCGCCGACGTGTTCATGCGTCAGGTTCTCGTGACAGGTCGCTACCATGCCGACCTGCACCCCGCCAACATGTTCGTGACCCCGGATGGCCGTATCTGCTACCTCGACTTCGGCATTGTGGGTGAGACAGCGCCCGAGCAGCGTGACGCGATCGCGCAGTTCCTCACCGCGACCGTGTACGGAGACGCTGACCGGGCATTGGCGTACTCGGCGAAGCTGGGGCTGGTGGTGCCCGAGGCGGCTCGCGCGAGGGTCCGGCAGCGTGTTGGCGAGGTCATGGCCGAGACGCTCGCAGATGCACCGCGCGATGTTCGCGGCTTCGCGATCGGGTTTCTGCGCATCATGAATGACGAGCGCGTCGAGGTGCCGATGGGCTACGGCCTGCTCATCAAGGCGTTGGTCACGGTCGAGGGAGTGGCACGGGCGCTCTATCCCGACATCGATATCACCGAGGCGGCCAAGCCGTTCGCGACCAAGCTCATCGCGCAGCAGATGATGGATCCGGTGCGGCTGCAACAGCGCATGCCTGCTGCGATTCGTGCCATGCTGCGAGAGCTGGCGGGGTAGAGACGTTACCCCTCGACGCGCTCTTCGGCCGAGAGTACCTCGTTCATCGAGCCGCTGCGATAGCCATCGAGATCGATCGCGGCGTACGCAAAGCCCGCATCCCGCATGGCGTCTGCGATCTGGGAGCGAAGTGCCCAAGAGGCATCCAATTCCATGGGCGCGATCTCTACTCGTGCCACGTCGCCGTGGGCCCGCACTCGGAACTGCGCGATGCCGAGGTCTACCAAAGCATCCTCGGCTGCCGCAACGCGCTCAAGACCGTCGTCGGTGATGCGCTCGCCATAGGGGAAGCGTGACGCGAGGCAGGCCATAGAAGGCTTGTCCCAGTTAGGGAGTCCGAGTTCATGAGCCAGGTGGCGGATCTCGGCTTTGGTGAGCCCGACTTCCGCGAGCGGGCTCACGACGCCCAGGCCCGCAGCGGCCTGGCGCCCGGGGCGGTGGTCATTACGATCATCAGCGTTGCTGCCGTCTGCCACGAATGTGAGACCGTGGCGATCGGCAACGCGAGCGAGGAGACTGAACAGCTCGGTCTTGCAGTGGAAGCACCGGTCGGGAGCATTGGCCGCGAACGCGGGATCGGCCAACTCCGACGTTTCGACCTCGAGTAGACGAAATCCCAGCGCGGCGGCGAGTTCACGAGCGCCTACGCACTCTCTTTCGGGATACGTGTTCGAGGAGGCCAGCACGGCGGCCGTGCGATTGCCGAGCGCCGCGTGCGAGGCGAATGCCAAAAGAGTGGAGTCGATGCCGCCCGAGTAGGCGACCAGAACGCTGTTGAGCTCCTGCAGCCGAGCCAGGAGCGCGGTGTACTTCTCGGCAGCTGACACGTGTGCCGTACCCCTCTGTGAAGTGACGGAATCTGAAGTATACCTGCTGCGCATCTCGGGAATGTACTCACCGAGAATGATTCCGGCCATACGGCCGGTTCGCGACTACGGAGGCTGCACCATGTTGGGTCTGCAAATATTCTGGGTAGTGGTCGTAATCGGTGCGCTGATAGCGTTCTTCTTCGCGATCAAAGGGCAGATTCGCCGCGGCGACACGCTGGCTGGTCCGGTCACACCCAGAGACATGGACAAGGCGATGGGCGGGGAGTCGGCCACGCCCGACTATCACAAGGGCGAAGGCGAAGGCGAGAAGATCGCCGACGAGTACGAGACGATCACCAAGACGCTCGGGCACGGCTAGTTGCCCCGTTAGAGCTCAGGACGTGCCGCGTTCGGGTCCCACATCTCTTCGGTGATCCCGGCGAGATGGTTCGCGTAGCGTGCGCACGCAAACAGCAGGTCTGACAGCCGGTTCACGAACGCTTCGACCTGTACGTCAATGTCGCTCTCGGCCGCAAGGGCGACAAGGCGGCGTTCTGCTCGGCGCGTGATGGCCCGCGCGATGTGAAGTCGACAGGCGGGTTCGCAGCCGCCCTCGATCACGAAGTGCGTCAGCGGACCCGAGCACTCCATGAAGCTATCGATCGCGGATTCCAGGAACGCGATGTCGGCTGCGTCGATGACCGGCGTTGTGTCGGTGTGACTCTCGGCAGGTGTTGCGAGCGACGAACTGCAGTTGAAGAGCCGCTGCTGGACAAAGCGCAGCACGTCGTCGAGTTCTTGGTCGGTCACCGCTGCGCGCGCGAAGCCCACGGCGCTGTTGGCTTCATCGACGGTGCCGTAGGCCTCCACACGAATGGATGTCTTGCTGATGCGGGCTCCGTCGGCGAGTGAGGTGTCGCCGCGATCTCCTCGGCGGGTGTAGATGGGCATGCGCGCCTCCTTGGCAGCGTGGGGGTCAATCGTACCGCTTGGGCGACCTCAAGGTCAGCGAACTTCTCGCAGACGCATCACCAGGTGGCCGATCACTCCGTCGTCGAGGCGATTGCCGGTGCTGTCGACCACGTGAAAGGTATCGGTCGCCACACCATCCACCGTCAGCACCTTCGCCCAGCGGATGCTGAGATCGCACGCCGAGACAGCCGACGCGAGGTCGTGGAGGAGCCCCGGGCGATCGGGGGCGACGATGTGCACCGCGGTATCGAATCCTGATGACGACGCTTGCACGGTGATCGGGCCGCTCGCGCTGGCGGGGTAGTGGCGCTGCCGCTCGGTCAGTCGAGTCCGCAGCTCGAGACGGTCGCGCAACGCAGCGGACAGCAGCCGGTCGAGGTTGGAGAACGTGTCGGTGCTGACCGCTCGACGCGTTGCCGATGTGACCACGAAGGTGTCGAGCGCGATGCCGCCGATCGCGCCGTACGCATCGACGGCCAGGATGTCGAGACCCGCGAGCGCCATGGCGCCAGCGATGCGCGCGAGCAGTTCCGGCTTGTCGGTGGCGACCACGGTGACGGCGAATGTGTCGGGCGCTGGTCCCGCGGCAACCGAGATGTGCGTGTCCGTGGCGCTTGCGGAACCCGAAAGCGAGGCGACAAGCCGCGCGTGGTTCACAACCTCCTCGGCGGTGCGGTTGGCGAGGTACCTGAGCGGCGCATGTTCGATGAAGGCGCGTTGCCCGTCCAAGGCGATGGGTGTGAGCGTAAGTGCCTGTTCGCGAACGGTAGCGCTCCGGCTGGCGATTCCCGCGCCGTCGACCTCGTCGGACAGCGCAGTGTCGAGCCGGGCCACCAGAGCGCTGACCAGCGTGCTCAACCACGGGGTCCACGTGGTCGGACCGGTCGCCATCGAGTCGGCAGCGGTGAGCAGGTGGAGTGGTGCAACGAGTTCTCGGCGTCCGACCAGCCCTGCCGCCGAGAGGATTGCGTCCTCGTCGTCGAGGTCTGCGCGCGTCGCGGTCTCGGGGAGAAGTAGATGCATGCGAACAAGGGCTGCGACGTCTTCGGCATGCTCGGCGGTGAGGCCGAAGCGCAGAGCGGTCTCACGAGCGGGCTCAGCGCCTCGCTCGGCGTGGCCGGGTCCGGGGACTGCTTTGGCACAATCGTGCGCCAACGCCGCGACCTGGAGCACGCGAGGGCTGTCGAGTGATTGGAGGGATGCACGGAGCGCGCCATCGTCATGCGGGTGCGCGCACAGCATGGCCGCTCGCAGCGAGTGCGCGCCGACGGTGAGTTCGTGTCCGAGCCCCGACCGTCTGGTCGTCATCAGGTCGCGCATTCCCGGGAGAAGCGAATCGAGTCCGCCGGACTGGGCAGCGAGTTCGAGCGCTGGTCGCGAGGACTCGCCGGCATCCAGCAGCGAGAAGACGTCGGCCGGAGCCAACCGGCCGGCGCTGAGCGCGACGGACGGCTCCGGGCCGGGCCCCGAGGCGCCACGTGCTGATCCCCCTCGCGGCGCACCCACCCGCTGCACCACACGCTCGCGTGCACGATCGAGGAGCAGCGCGGTCTCAGCCAACGCGAGTTGCACGGCATCGGCATCGCAGTGAACGAGCGAATCGGCCGCGTCGAGGGAAAGGAAGTTGCCACCTCCGGTGCGGGCGAGTTCGAACCGGGCCGCCGTGACGATATCCGCGTGGCGCGAAAGCGCTTCGTACTCCTCGGCGGAGAGGAGGCCGAGCTCCACCAGCAGACTCGGGTCGTGGCACACGCTTCCGCTCAGTATCGCCGCGGTCCAGGTGAGTTCGTCGTAGTCGCGACGGCCGCCGGTGCCGTCCTTGAGGTCGGGCTCGAGGAGATACGGTGATCCGGGTCGCGGACGGGCCTGTAGCTCTCCAATGATCGCGCGGCCGTGCTTCGCTGCATCTGCCGCGCCGGTGGCGAGCGCACGCTGAGCCCAATCGGCCTCGCCGGAAAGCACTCGGCCGGTCAGCGCGGCGGTGCGAGTCGTCAGATCGTCGCGAATGGCGTGTTGCTGCTCACGGGGGGAGCGGACCTGGTGACCCACCTCCAGCCCCGCATCCCACAGCGGATACAGCACCGCTTCCACAAACGGCTTCAACTTTTCGGCGGAGGAGTCCGAGAGCAGTAGCAGGTCGAGGTCGCTCGACGGCAGCAGTGCGCCTGAGCCCCAGCCACCCAGCGCCACCACGGCCACACGCCCCACTGAGCGCGACGAAGCCGCCCGGGTGAGTTCCCGGACGGCGTCGTCGGTCAGTGCTGCGAGTGCACGAGCCGCATCCACGCTCGGTGTCGCCGAGGAGATGAGCGTCTCACGTGCCGCGAGATAGGAGCGCATGCTAGAGCGCGTCGGGTCCGCGCTCGCCGGTACGAATGCGAACCGCAGCCTCCACATCAGTCGTGAAGATCTTGCCGTCGCCGATCTTCTCGGTGCGAGCCGCCGCGAGGATGGCCTCTTCGACAGCGGTCGCGATGCTGTCGTCGACGACGACCTCGACCTTGGCCTTGGGCACGAAGTCGACGGTGTACTCGGCGCCACGGTAAATCTCGGTGTGACCCTTCTGGCGGCCGTATCCACGCACGTCGGTCACGGTCATTCCGGCGACGCCGAGTGCGTTCAGTGCTTCCTTCACGTCATCGAGCTTGTGCGGCTTGATGATGGCTTCGATCTTCTTCATCGGTGACTCCTTTTTGGATGGAGAGGGTCATGTGGTTGATGCTCGCGCTAGTCGAGGATGTAACCCTCTTCATTGTGCTCCGAGAGGTCGAGTCCGCGAATCTCGGCGTCTTCGTCGACGCGCAGACCCATGACGGCCTTGATCGCGTACAGCAGAATCATGCTGACCGCGAACGAGAACGCCCAGGCAGCCACGACGCCCACGATCTGGATCCAGAGCTGGTTCACGTTGCCATACAGCGCACCGCCGGTGATCGCGCTGTTCACCGAACTTGTGGCGAAGACGCCGGTCAGAATCGCGCCGAGCGTACCGCCTACGCCGTGGATACCCAGAACGTCGAGCGCGTCATCGATCTTGAGCTTGCCCTTGATGCTGAGGCCGTAGTAGCAGGCGACTCCGGCGATGCCACCGATGAGCAGTGCGGCCCACGGCTCGACGAACCCACACGCGGGAGTGATCGCGACGAGGCCGGCCACGGCGCCGGAGGCGGCGCCGAGCGCGGTAGGCTTGCCGGCACGCATCCACTCGATGCCGGTCCAGGTGAGGACCGCGGCTGCTGCGGCGATGTTGGTGTTGAGGAACGCGGTACCGGCGAGGTCACCGGCGGTCAAGGCGGAGCCGGCATTGAAGCCGAACCAGCCGAACCACAGGATGCCGGCGCCCATCACCGTCATGGTGAGGTTGTGCGGGTGGAACTTGTCCTTGCCGTACCCCTTGCGACGTCCCAGTACGATCGCCGCTGCCACCGCGGCAGCTGCCGAGGAGATATGCACGACGGTTCCGCCCGCGAAGTCGAGCGCGCCCAGCTTGAACAGCCAGCCACTCGGCTGCCACACCCAGTGGGCGAGGGGAGAGTAGACGAAGAGCGACCACAGGAGCGCGAAGGCGACGTACGCCTTGAATTTCATGCGCTCAGCGACGGCACCCGTGATGAGGCCGACGGTGATGATCGCAAACATTCCCTGAAACATGGCGAACACGGACTGGGGAATCGAGCCGGCCAACTCGTGCACCGTTCCGCCGATTCCGTTCAGACCGGCGAAACTCAGGCCGCCGATGAACGGAGCCAGCGGACCCTCGATCGTGGTGAAAGCGAGGGAGTATCCCACGACCGCCCACAACACACCGATCAGGCCCATAGCGAAGAAGCTCTGCAACGTCGTATCCAGCACGTTCTTGCGCCGAACCATGCCACCGTAGAACGCTGCGAGCCCCGGAGTCATGAACAGCACCAGGGCGGCAGATGCCAACAGCCAGGCTGTGTCGCCGGAGTTGATCTCAGGCATCGTCGTCCTCCTCACTTCTTGTTGAGTCTCTCGGTCGGTTTCGGCCGTATTTCCAAGAGACGTCGGCAGATGACTTGGCAACCGTACGGGGGCTTTGTTGCGGGAGTGTTTCGGCACGGTGTCGCGGGCGTGAACGTTTCCGCGGGTTGGCAGGGGGCGTACAATAGGGGATTACCGACATTCTCACCGCGAGGAAGGACCAGGTTTTGTCTCTCGACTCCATCTCGATCCGCGGTGCCCGCGAGCACAACCTCAAAGGCATCGATCTCGAAATCCCTCGCGACAAGCTCGTCGTGATCACCGGGCTCTCCGGTTCCGGCAAGAGCTCGCTCGCTTTTGACACCATCTACGCCGAGGGTCAGCGCCGCTACGTCGAGTCCCTCTCGGCGTACGCACGGCAGTTCTTGGGGCAGATGGATAAACCCGACGTTGATCACATCGAGGGCCTGTCGCCGGCAGTGTCAATCGACCAGAAGACGACGTCGAAGAACCCGCGTTCGACCGTCGGCACCGTCACCGAGATCTACGACTACCTGCGACTTCTCTATGCCCGCATCGGAATCCCTCACTGCCCGATCTGTGGCCGAGAGATCCGCAAGCAGACGCCGGACCAGATCGTCGATCGCATATTGGAACTCCCGGATGCGACCAAGTTCCAGATCCTCGCGCCGGTCGTCAAGACGCGCAAAGGCGAGTACGGCAAGCTGTTCGAGGACCTCAAGCGTGAAGGCTTCGCGCGCGTCAGGGTCGACGGTGAGCTTCGCGGCTTGGACGAGGAGATCGTCCTCGACAAGAAGTACAAGCACGACATCGACGTCGTTGTCGACCGCCTGGTGATGAAAGCCGGCATTCAGCGGCGGCTCGCCGACAGCGTCGAGGCGGCACTTCGCCTGGCCGACGGCACGGTGATCATCGCCATCACCGACGGCGAGGAGCTGTCGTTCTCGCAAGCACTTGCGTGTCCGGTACACAGCAACATCTCCATGGACGAGCTCGCGCCGCGCGACTTCTCATTCAACAACCCGTACGGTGCTTGCCCGGCCTGCGCGGGTCTCGGTTCTCGGCTCGAGGCGGACCCGGCGTTGGTCGTGCCCGACGAGACCAAGTCGCTCGCGCAGGGCGCCATCGCACCGTTCACACCCGGTATGAACTACTATCCGCAGCTGGTCGCGGCTGCCGCTGCGCATCTCGGCGTCAGCGTCGACGTGCCGTGGAAGAATCTGCCCAAGAAGGCGCAGAAGGCGCTGCTCGAGGGTCTCGGCGACACCCGCATCAAGATCGATTACGTGACCCGAGACGGCCGAGAGACCCACTGGTTCTCCCGCTACGAAGGCGCGCTTTCAAGCGTGATGCGCCGATTCGAGGAGTCGGAGTCCGAGAACGTCAAGGACAAGCTCGAGGAGTACATGGCGGTCATCCCGTGCAACACCTGCAAGGGCGCGCGCCTGAAGCCCGAGATCCTCGCGGTCACGGTTGCGGACCGCAACATCAATCAGGTCACGGCGCTCTCGGCCAAGGACTCGCTGGCGTTCTTCGAGACGCTGTCGCTGACCGACCGCGAAGAGGCGATTGCGCACCGCATCGTGAAGGAGATCCTGGAGCGACTGCGCTTCCTGGTGGACGTCGGGCTCGACTACCTCACACTCGAGCGCGCCACGGCGACGCTGTCCGGTGGTGAGGCACAGCGCATCAGGCTCGCGACGCAGATCGGTGCGGGGCTCATGGGCGTGCTCTACATCCTCGATGAGCCGTCCATCGGTCTGCACCAGCGCGACAATGCGCGACTCATCGCGACGATGGAGCGCCTGCGCGACCTCGGCAACACGGTCATCGTCGTCGAGCACGACGAGGAGACGATCCGCGCGGCCGACTTTGTGGTGGACATGGGCCCGGGTGCCGGCGAGCACGGCGGCGAGATCGTCTGCATCGGCACGCCCGCGGATATTCTCGCGTGCCCGGATTCGCTGACGGCGGCGTACCTCTCGGGCAGACGGGTCATCCCGGTGCCGGCGACTCGTCGCAAGCCGGGCAAAGGCGCCATCAAGCTGCGTGGCGCGACCGAGCACAATCTGCACAACGTCGACATCGACATCGAGCTGGGCACGCTCACGGTAATCACCGGTGTCAGCGGCTCCGGAAAGAGCTCGCTCATCACCGACACTCTCGCGCCGGCGCTCAGCAACAAGCTGCAGCGTTCTCGGCGACGCACGGGGGCGTACAAGAAGCTGTCCGGGCTCGAGCACATCGACAAGGTCATTGACATCGACCAGAGTCCCATCGGCCGCACGCCGCGCTCGAACCCCGCGACCTACACAGGTATCTGGGACGACGTTCGGTCGCTCTTCGCGTCAACGCCTGAGGCGAAGTCACGTGGCTACGCACCCGGCCGGTTCAGCTTCAACGTGGCAGGCGGACGCTGCGAGGCGTGCAAGGGTGACGGTCAGATCAAAATTGAGATGCACTTCCTGCCCGATATCTACGTTCCGTGCGAGGTATGCACCGGCGCGCGCTACAACCGAGAGACCCTGCAGGTCACCTACAAGGGCAAGAACGTCTCGGATCTGCTTGAGATGACGGTGGAGGAGGCGCTCCACTTCTTTGAGAACATCCCGCCGATCAGGCGCAAGCTGCAAACGCTCTACGACGTCGGGCTCGGTTATGTGCATCTCGGCCAGCCGGCGACGACGCTTTCCGGCGGCGAGGCGCAGCGCGTGAAGCTCGCGAGCGAGCTGCAGCGACGCTCGACCGGCCGTACCTTCTACATCCTCGACGAGCCCACCACGGGTCTGCACTTCGACGACGTTCGCCAGCTGCTCCTGGTGTTGGACCGTCTCGTCGAAGGCGGCAACACCGTGCTGGTGATCGAGCACAACCTCGACGTGGTCAAGTCCGCCGACCGCGTCATCGACCTGGGACCCGAGGGTGGCGACCGCGGAGGCCACGTCGTCGTGGCAGGCACGCCTGAGGACATCGCCGCATGCAAGGCGTCGCACACCGGGCGCTTCCTGAAGCCGGTGCTCCAGGGTCTCGGGGCGACCGCGGCGCCGGAGCTCGGTGTCGGGCACGGCATCAGCGGCGCGAAGCCTGCCGCGACCGCCGCGAAGCCTGCAGCCAAGAAGCGCGCGCCGCGATCCAAGAAGGCGGCCGAGTAGCCGACCATGGCCAGCAACCTGCCCTCCATAGCCGAGCAGATCGGCAACGTCCCCGACTCACCGGGCGTCTACCTGTGGAAGTCGGCGGATGGTTCCGTGCTGTACGTGGGCAAGGCGAAGTCGCTGCGCAAGCGCATGAAGCAGTACGTGCAGGGTCACGACGACCGCGAGAAGATCCCGCTCATGATGGAGCAGGTTGTGAGCTACGACTACGTGGTTACCGCCACGGAGGTCGAGTCGCTCGTGCTGGAGAAGAACCTCATCAAGCAGTTCGACCCGCCCTACAACGTCGACTTCCGTGACGACAAGAGCTACCCGTTCATCGCGCTGACCCTGGGCGACCCGTACCCGGCGATCAAATTCACGCGCGAGAAGCACGTCGCGACCACGCGGTACTTCGGCCCCTACACAGACTCCCGAGCCGCTCGCGACACCATCGACACCGTGCGCCGCATCGTGCCGATATGCCGCGCGACCTGCGCCGAGTGGAAGCGCGTCAACGCCCACGACGGCGCTCCGACGACTCGTGCCTGTTTCGACTACCACGTCGGTCTCGGTCCCGGACCGTGCGTCGGCGCCATCACGCCCGAGGAGTACGCCGAGAACGTTACGCGCATCGCCGGCTTCCTCGGCGGAAAGCACGACGACCTCGAAGTCGAGCTCGACCGCCGCATGCGTGAGGCGTCCGACGACCTCGACTACGAGTCTGCTGCCCGCTACCGCAACCGCCTCGAGGCTGTGCGCGTGCTGCGCCAGAAGCAGAAGGTCGTCTCGTCTCGGCCGCTCAACATGGATGTTGTCGGCTTCTTCCGTGAAGAGACCGTCGCTGGCGTGCACGTGTTCGTCGTCCGTGAAGGCCGCGTGCTGGTCGGCAACGAGTTCGTGCTCGACAAGGGTCTCGACGTCTCGCTGGCTGAGCTCGTCGACGGCTTCCTCCTGCGCTACTACGCCGATGGCCCGCAGATTCCCCGCGAGATCGTCCTGCCCGAGCTGCCCGAGGACGCCGACGCCGTCGAGGAGTGGCTGAGCTCGCTTCGCCCCGCCGGAGCCGCGCGTGTTCGCCTCACCGTTCCCCAGCGTGCCGAGCGCAAAGACCTCCTTCAACTCGCCGAGGTCAACGCCCGCCACACACTCATGCGCTTCAAGGTCCGTACGCGCTACGACGAGGACCGCCTCAATGCCGCGATGCTGCAGCTCGAGAGCGCCTTGGCACTCCCAGCGCCACCGCTGCGTATCGAGTGCTACGACATCTCGACACTGCATGGGACCCACTCGGTCGGCTCGATGGTGGTATTCGCCAGCGGCCGCAGCGAGACTAAAAGCTACCGCCGCTTCAAAGTGAAGCTCGACACCGGCGAGGCGAACGACTTCGCCATGATGGGGGAGGTGCTCCGCCGACGCTTTTCGCCCGAACGCATGGCCGATGGCCGCTTCGGCAAGCGCCCCGACCTCGTCATCGTGGACGGCGGAAAACCCCAGCTCACGGCGGCGCGCGAGGTGCTCGCAGAGCTCGGTCTTGCCGAAATCCCGGTCGCGGGTCTCGCCAAGCGCGAAGAGGAGCTGTTCGTCCCCTGGACCGAGCTGCCCGTCGTCCTGCCAGCGGGCAGCCCATCGCTGTACCTCGTCAAGCGCGTCCGCGACGAGGCGCACCGCTTCGCGATCACCTATCACCGCGAGTTGCGCGGCAAGGCGATGACCGCCAGCGTCCTCGACGACATCGCCGGCGTCGGCCCGACTCGCAAGAAGGCGCTGGTCAAGGCGTTCGGCAGCGTGAAGCGAATGCGAGAGGCCTCCCTCGAGGAGTTGGCCGCCACACCGGGCATCCCTCGAGAGGTCGCCGAGGAGGTCCACGCCGTCCTCCACGCGGAGTGAGCCGCGGCAGGGTATCCTGTACTCGCATTCCACTGTCGAACGAGGGGGTTCCCGTGGGGGACGTGCGGCCGCATCTCGCAGAGCAGAACGAACTCGGACGCATCGACTACTTTCTTGATCAGATCGCACGCGCGGTCGAGCGAGGCGAGGTCCCGATGGCGTCTTACGAGGCGCTCGCGCCGCGCTACCTCGCCCGCCGAGAAGACCTCATCGTCATCATCACGGGAGCCTACCGGCCACCAGCGGTTGCCGAGACGAGTCCGCGGATTCCCGGCACGGCGTCACCCGCGGGCGACTACGCTTCTCGTGGCGCGGTGCCAGGTCCTGCGGTGACGCAGACAGTCTCACAGATGCCGGCCCGAGTTCGCGAACCGATCAGCTGGACGACGGTTCTGCTGTTCCTCGGAGCGTTTCTGGTCATCGTGGCGTCCGGCATCTTCGCGTTCGCGGTGTGGAGCTCCACCGGGCCGGGTTTGCGCCTTGCGTTTCTCGGCGCGCTGACGGCGGTGTTCTACGCGGCGGGGCATTACGCTCGCACCAAACTCGACCTCCGGGCGGGTAGCGTGGCGCTCACGGTGGTCGCTTCGGCGATGCTGTTGTTCGACTGTTGGATAGTCATTGACGGTTGGCGGCTCGAAGGACCGTTCCCGTGGGCTGTGGCGCTGCTGGTGTGCTCGGCGGTGTACTGGCTCACCGAGGTGCGGCTCGGCGACCGCTTCTATGGCATTGCCGGTGCAGCGGCTCAAGTGGGCTGGTGGTGGTTGATGGCAGCGGGTCTGCATCTTGAGAATCCGGTGCGGCTCGCGGGAATAGCCGTGATTGCGCTGCTGTGGCAACTCGTCGCCGAGCGGGCTCACGACGACGACTCGTTCGCCTCGCTCGCGCAGGTGCTTCTGTGGGCGGCTCCGGTGGTGAGTGTTGGCGCTGCGATGGGTATCGCGGCAGACGCCCTCGCCGTCGGGACGAGTTCGCTCGTCAGCGCCGCGAGCGCCGCCACTGTCACGCTGGCCGGCGCGGGGGTCGTGCTTCGCAGCACGCTGTTGCAGCGTGACAACGCTCGCTGGATCGCAGGTGCTATCCAGCTGCCGCTGTTTGTGATGCTTCTTCAGCCCGGCATGCCGTCGTGGCTCGGGGTCGGCTGTCTCGTCCTGGTGACCGCGATGTATACGCTGATCGCCCTACGCCGCGCGGGTACCCCCTTCGCGATTGCGGCGCTCGGCATGGAGCTGCTTGCTGCAACCAGCGCGCTCGAACTGCTCCACGCGACCGATCCCGTCGGGGTCGCCGTGCTGGCTGGGCTCGCAGTCACGTGGACGCTGGCTTCGGTTCTCGCCGACAGACTCACAAACGGGTTGGCCGACGGGTTCGTTGACCATTCGGCGTCCTCGGCGAGCGTGATAGAGACCTCTGGCGTGCTGCGAGTCGGCGGGAATGCAGGGCTGGTGCTTTCCTCGATTCTCGTGCCGCTTGTGGGGGCAGGTGTCCCGCTCACGGCCATCGCCGTCCCTTCGGCAGACGTCATGCTCGCGGCTTGGGTACTGGTCGCTTGGGCGCTGAGCTGTCTGATTCGCCGCGGTCCCTTCGCAGCGTTTGGGTCCGCGCTCTGGTCGCTGTACGCGGCGGCGGCGCTTTGCGCATGGCTGCTGCCGGACCTCTCCTCGCCGATGTACGCGCTCGTGCTGCTGGGCGTGACGGCCGCCTGGCTCGCCGTACGTGCCCGGGTCGAGCGGTTCTACCGAGCTCCTGCTGAGGCGTTCGGCTGGACGATGCGTGGCATCGCGATCGCACTACTGGTTGGTGGCGTGGTCGCCGAGTCATTCAGGGCCAACCCGTCGTCGGGCTCGATGGCGGCACTCGCGCTCGGCTTCTCGGCGGTTTTCACGGTTGATGCCGTGCTGGCAGGCCCGCAGGCCTCTGCGGCGATCGCTGCGGCCGGTGGTGTGCTTGCTGCCGGGCTCGCCGGCTTCGCTTTCCGAGAACTTCCGGGGGATGCAGGGTTGGCGGCAACGGCTGCCGGCGCGGTGCTCGCGTTGGTCGGTGTGGCCCTGCGTGACCGCTGGACGCCCAAGGCTCAGTGGTTCGCGGTCGCGGCGGCAGGGGCGGCTACGACCGCTGCGGCAATGGGGGCGACCGATTGGCCGCTCTGTGGTTCGCTGGCTCTGGCCTCGCTGGCGTGGGTCGGCGCAGCATTCTCGACCCGCGAGCAGTGGCTGTCGTTCGCAGCGGCACTCGTCGGGTTCGCCGCTGTGGTCGCGGGTGTCTCGGCAATCGGCCCTTCGTCGTGGGTCACGATCATCGTTCTCGGTGTCGCCGCAGGGGGCCTCGGACTCCCGTCGGCGCTCGGTGTCACGGGGCGTGACGGTCGCCTTGCACGCGTCGGCCAGGCAGTGGCACTGGCCGGGCTTGTCGGCGTCGGATTTCTCGTTGCATTGAGTATCGCCGGAGAGGCGGCGACCGGTCTGATGTTCGAGCCGCCCTCATGGACGGAGTTTGGTCGCCAAGGTGTCGCCCTGTGCTTCACGATCGCGGCTGCTTACGTCATCACACAGTCGCACCTCTGGAAAGTCGAGGCCGTGTCGTACGTGGGATGGGCGCTGCTTCTAGTGGCTGCGTGCGTGGAGTTCTCCGCTTGGGATGTCACCACGTTCCAGGTCTACACGACGGCTGTGGCAGCCTACCTCGCTGCCATGGGCTATCTGTACGCATCCAGGGCCTTCGAGCGCACCGTTCCCGTTGCGCTCGATATCGCGACCGTTGCAGTGGGCGTGGGGATGCCGGCGTTGATCGCGCTTACCGCTCCGATGGGCGCTGCGGGATTCAGCGACCTCGTGTGGGCGGTTGGCCTCGCGCTCGTTGCAATCGCAGCGGGAGTGATTCTCAAGGTGCGTGCCTACCTGTTCGGGGCGGCCGGCGCACTTGTGGTCGTGGTCGGCTGGCGCTCGTTCACGTACCTCGCAAGCGTGTGGTGGCTGGTTCTCGGCCTGGTCGGCACTGCGATGCTCGTCATCGCGCTGACGTGGGAGCGGCAGCGACAGATGCTCTCCCAGACACAACGGCGACTCAGGGATGGATTCGAGCACTGGCGCTGATTCGACGCTCTCGGGGGTGACGGCCATGGAATCGCCGTAGAGGCTCGTCGCGCGTGTCAGTCTCGGCGGTATACTGAAGTCCACGCACTGTCACGCCGCACCGGAGGGGGCCCGTTGAACGACGCCGTTTCAACCGAGCAGGGGGCACCGCATCCTGAGATCGTCGTGATCACGGGTATGTCCGGCGCCGGTCGCTCCGAGGCCATCCACACGTTCGAGGACATGGGCTACTTCTGCATCGACAACCTGCCGCCCAGCTTCATTCCGCAGATGGTCGACCTCGCCGAGCTGCCCGACAGTCGCGTGCGACGCCTCGCGGTCGTGTGTGACGTACGCGCCCATGGGTTCTTTGCCGAGCTTGCCGGTGAACTCAAGCGGCTCGATGATCGCGGCATCGACAATCGTGTGTTGTTCCTCGAGGCCGATGATTCCACACTGCTCGGTCGCTTCAAGGAGACGCGTCGTCCGCACCCGCTGTGCGACGACGGTCAATCGATCCTCGATGGGATCCGCGCTGAGCGGAGCGCGCTCGGAACAATCCGGGCACGTGCCGACGTCGTTATCGACACCACCTCTCTCAAGCCCCGTGCCCTGCGCGAGCAGATTCGCGAGCGGTTCTTCTCGGAGTCACTGGTCCAGACACTCTTCATCATGGTCACCTCGTTCGGCTTCAAGTACGGCGTCCCGATCGATGCCGACATCGTGATGGACGTCCGTTTCCTGCCCAATCCGTACTACGACCCAGAGCTTCGCCCCTTCACCGGGATTGACGCTCCGGTCCGGGAGTTCGTTCTCGGGAAGCCTGAGACCGCCGTGTTTCTCGAGCGGTGGCTGCCGCTGCTCGATACCGTGGTTCCCGGCTACATCCAAGAAGGCAAGCACCATCTTGCCGTCGCGCTCGGGTGCACGGGCGGGCAGCATCGCAGCGTCGCCCTGGCTGAGACCACCGCAGCCTACCTGCTCGAGTCGGGTTATCGCGTCGCCGTGAACCATCGGGATATCGGCCGCGACAGGGATCGCGCGTGAGCATCGGTACAGGGCGTAGCGCCGTCGCCATAGGTGGGGGAACCGGACTTCCGAGCGTCTTGCGGTGTCTGGCCGACCTCGGTTTCGACACGACCGCCGTGGTGACGATGGCTGACGACGGCGGCTCATCGGGGCTGCTGCGCACGCAGCTCGGCATGCTTCCCCCCGGTGATATCCGAAACTGTCTGGTCGCACTCGCCGAGGAAGACCAGGGTGTGCTGGCGCAGGTGTTCCAGTACCGGTTCCCTCACGGCGAGGGTCTCGCCGGTCACGCGCTGGGCAACCTGATACTTGCCGCCCTTGCTGATCTGACGGGCTCGTTTCCGCAGGCCATCGAGACGGCGGGTCAGTACCTGCGTGTCAGAGGTCGCGTTCTGCCGTCCACGCTGGCAGATGTTGCGCTGCACGGGACCGACCGCGCTGGCTCCAACGTTTCGGGTCAGGCGACACTCGCGGTGAACCCTGAGCCGCTTGCTTGCGTTCACTTGGTGCCATCAGAGCCCGACGCCTACCCACCGGTGCTTGAGGCACTTCGTGACGCCGACGTGATCGTCATCGGCCCCGGCTCGCTCTACACCAGCATCATCCCTAACTTCCTAGTCGCAGATATCGCCCGAGCTGTCCGCGACTCAGCGGCCACGCGCGTGTACGTGTGCAATGTAGCCAATATGCGCGGCGAGACCGGCGGTCTGGATGCCGCTGACCACGTGGCCGCGCTCGTCGAGCACGGTCTGACCGGTGGAATCGACACCGTTGTCGTGCACGAACCCGAGCCATGCCACGCTCACCTGTGCGATGATGACGCCCGAGTCGAACCGGTCGCTTTCGACGACGATATTGGCGCCCGAATCATCGATCTGGGACCGACGGTCGTTGCAGCGGACCTCGCCGACCCCGCCGATCCCGTCAGGCACTCGCGTGAAGCGCTGTGCCGTGTCCTCGAAAGGGTGCTCGCATAGTGTCGTTCACCGCCGAGGTCAAGGATGAGCTCTCTCGCATAGAGCCCAAACGGCAGTGCTGCCGCAAGGCGGAGCTCGCGGCGCTCGTGCGTATCGAGGGGACGCTCTACTTCAGTGGGCCCAACCGCTATCGCCTCGAGGTAGCCACGGAGACCGCGCCGGTCGCGCGCGCGGTCATCAAGTTGCTGCACGGAATATACGGGCTCAAGACTGAACTCACGGTCCGTCGCAGCGTGCTGCACAAGACCAACAACTACCTGATCACCGTTCCCACTCAGCCTCATCTCAGCGAGGCTCTCGATGAACTGGGCATCGTAGGGGACGACGGATTCTCACTCGGAATCGATCCCAAACTGGTCAAGAAGGACTGCTGCGCTATCAGCTATTTGCGCGGGGCGTTCCTTGGTGGCGGATTCGTCGCCGATCCGCATGGTGACTTCCACTTCGAACTCACCGCTGAGACCGAGCAGCTCGCTGAGGACCTCGTCAAGCTGATGGCTCGGTTCGAGGTCGATGCGAGGCTGGCCAAGCGTCGCGGTACCTACGCTGTGTACCTCAAGGGTGCCGAGCCGATCGTGAACTTCCTGGCCCTTGTCGGAGCGCACCGCGCACTGCTCCGCACAGAAGACGTTCGCATCATCAAATCGATGCGTAATGACGTGAACCGTCTGGTCAACGCTGAGATCGCGAATCAGCAGAAGACCGCTGAGGCCGCCGTCTACCAAGTCGAAGCGATCAACGCGCTGCTCGCGGCCAGGGGCATCGAGAACCTGCCTCCTGCACTCGGGGAACTGGCGGAGCTTAGGCTCGCGAATCCTGAGGCTTCCCTTCGTGAACTGGGCGAACTCGCAGACCCCCCGCTGACCAAGTCGGCTGTGTATCATAGGGTGCGTCGCATCGAAGAGATGGCGGCGGAACTTGCGGCCGAAAGCGGGCCCGCCACGGGGTAACGGGTAGTGACGCCGGCGCGTAGTGCTTTCGCGTGGCGTGAGATAACTGTCGTGTGTGTGATGGCCGCAACGGTGCGGCCGCATCCGAGGAGGGATGAGCTTGACTATCAAAGTCGGTATCAATGGGTTCGGACGTATCGGGCGCCTCGTGTTTCGTGCCATGGAAAACGATCCTGCAGTCGAAGTCGTCGCGGTAAACGACCTGACTGATTCAAAGACGCTCGCGCACCTGCTGAAGTACGACTCGGTCCATGGCAAGTTCAGCCGTAAGGTCGAGGTCGTCGAGGATGGCTTCAAAGTCCACGCACTCGAGCATGGCGGCCAGACCATGGGCAGCACGCGCGTCGTCAAGGTGCTCTCTGAGCGCGACCCCGCCAACCTGCCCTGGGGCGAGCTGGGCGTCGACCTCGTGGTCGAGTCCACCGGCTTCTTCACCGATGCTCTCAAGGCCAAGGCCCACATCGACGCCGGTGCCAAGCGCGTCATCATCTCTTCGCCTGCGAGCAACGAGGACATCACCATCGTCATGGGCGTCAACGACGACCAGTACGATCCCGACAAGCACTTCATCGTCTCGAACGCCTCATGCACGACGAACTGCCTGGCGCCGTTCGCCAAGGTGCTGCGCGACACATTCGGCCTGAAGTCGGGCTTCATGAACACCATCCACAGCTATACCAACGACCAGATCATCCTCGACTCGCCGCACAAGGACCTCCGTCGTGCGCGTGCCGCCGCGGTGTCGATGATCCCGACCTCCACCGGTGCCGCCAAGGCCATCGGCCTCGTGCTGCCGGACATGAAGGGCAAGCTCGACGGCATGTCGGTCCGCGTTCCCACACCGGACGGCTCGGTCGTCGACCTCGTCGCCCAGCTTGAGCGTCCCGCTACCAAGGAGACCATCAATGCGGCGATGAAGGCTGCAGCCGAAGGTCCGATGAAGGGCTACCTCGAGTACTGCGAGGATCCCATCGTCTCCATCGACGTTGTGGGCAACCCTGCATCGTCGGTCTTCGACTCGCTCCAGACTATGGTGATGGGCGGAGAGGGCACGTTCGTGAAGTGCCTGTCCTGGTACGACAACGAGTGGGGCTATTCGAATCGCGTGAAAGACCTCGCCAAGCTCATGATGAGCTAGCGCGCAGACCATCCAGTACCCACCGACGGGGCTCCGGAGATCCCGGAGCCCCGTCGAGCGTAGATGCCCGGAGGAGTGCATGTTCTCGAAGAAGACCGTGAAAGACGCTGACGTCGCAGGCAAGCGCGTACTCGTACGCGTGGATTTCAACGTACCGCTAGCCGATGGGGCCGTGACCGACGACACTCGTGTCCGCGCTGCACTCCCCACACTTCGCTACCTGATGGACCGTGGCGCGAAGGTGATCATCATCAGCCATCTCGGCCGTCCCAAAGGCGAGCCTGATCCGCAGTACTCGCTGCGTCCCGTGCGTCGCACGCTGCAACGTCTCATCGGCCGAAACGTCACCTTCGTGCCGCAGACGGTGGGTCCGGATGCGACGGAGGCCGTGGAGCGCATGGTCGACGGCGAGGTCCTGATGCTCGAGAACGTGCGGTTCAATCCCGGCGAGAAGGCCAACGACCCCGCGTTCGCGCGTCAGCTCGCGGCGTTCGCAGACGTGTACGTGAACGACGCGTTCGGCGCTGCGCATCGCGCGCACGCATCGACCGCTGGCGTCGCGGAGTTTCTGCCGGCCTACGCCGGTCTGCTCCTTGCCCGCGAGGTCGAAACGCTCACGGCCATGCTCGCCGACCCCGAGCACCCGTTCGTCGCGATCCTCGGCGGCTCGAAGGTCTCGGACAAGTTCGGCGTTATCGACAAGCTACTCGACTGCGTCGACACGCTGATTGTGGGCGGCGGCATGGCGTTCACGTTCCTGCGCGCAAAGGGCCTCGAGATCGGTACCTCTATCGTCGAGCCGGACTGGGTGGAGCCCGCCAAGGAGATGCTCATCAAGGCCGCCGAGAAGGGCGTCGACATCATGCTCCCGGTCGACTTTGTGGTCGCTGACGCGTTCGCCGAGGATGCCGAGATCCGCATCGTCGGCCGCGAGGAGATTCCCGCGGACATGATGGGCCTCGACATCGGCCCGACATCGGGTGAGCTCTTCAAGGGCGCGATCTCGGATGCCAAGACCATCTTCTGGAACGGTCCCATGGGCGTGTTCGAGATGAAGCCGTACGAGACGGGAACCCGCGAGGTCGCCGCCGCTGTGGCGCGCAACAATCGCGCGGTTTCGGTCATCGGAGGGGGCGATTCCGTAGCTGCGCTCAAGAAGTTCGGCCTTGAGGAGCGTGTCACCTTCGTGTCCACGGGTGGTGGCGCCAGTATGAAGCTGCTTGAGGGGGCGCCTCTGCCTGGCGTGGAAGCGCTGCTCGACGCATAAGATTGGGCCCACATGTCGCCGTTCGCCTCAACCAGGCGGTCCGGCGGTTCGCGCGCCCATCGACAGACCGGATTCCTACGACATGCCGCGCAATCGCGGCGAGAGGGGAGCGATTACATGGCACGCAAGCCGATGATCGCCGGCAACTGGAAGATGTTCAAGACGCCCGGCGAGGCCGTAGTACTCGTTCAGGCGGTCAATGACCTGATGGCCGATGCACCTGAAGTCGCCTCGGCGGTCGAGGCCGTCGTGTGCCCACCGTTCATCGATCTCAAGTCGGTTCAGACCGCCATCGAGTTCGATCACTCTGCGCTCAAACTCGCCGCGCAGAACGTGCACTGGGAGACAGAGGGCGCATTCACTGGCGAAATCGCACCGCGGATGCTCGCCGATGTCGGTTGCGACTACTGCATCGTGGGCCATTCGGAGCGTCGTGAGATGTTCGGTGAGACCGACGTGACCGTGAGCCGCAAGGTCAAGGCACTTCTGGCAGTCGGGATAACGCCAATCGTCTGCTGCGGGGAGACGCTCGAGATCAGGGACGCGGGCGACACCGACACCTTCGTCCGCGGCCAGATTCGGGGAGCACTCGAGGGCATCACCGCCGAGCAGGCTGCAGCTATCGTTGTCGCCTACGAGCCGATATGGGCGATCGGCACCGGACTCACGCCCACGCCTGAAGCCGCCAACGATGTCTGCCGTTCGATTCGCGCCACGCTCGGAGCGCTCTTCGGCCAGCCTGTCGCGATACAGATGCGCGTTCTGTACGGCGGCTCGGCCAAACCCGAGAACATCATGCTGTTCCTGCCGGAGCCCGACATCGATGGCGCGCTCGTCGGCGGGGCCGCGCTCGAGGCGAAATCATTCTTCTCGATGGTCAAGACCGCTTCGGAGTTCGCCGAGTGACACGGAACCTTCCGGCAGTTCTCGTTGTCATGGACGGGTTCGGCATCGCCGAGCCCGGTCCCGGCAACGCCATTGCTGCTGCTCGAACACCCAACCTCGACGCGCTTTTCGCGAGGTGGCCGGTTACGCGGCTGAAAGCGTCTGGCCTCGCAGTCGGCCTGCCGGAGGGCCAGATGGGCAACTCCGAGGTGGGCCACCTCAACATGGGAGCCGGCCGAGTGGTCTACCAGGAGCTCACCCGCATCAATCTGGCGGTTACGGACCACTCGATTCTCAAGAACCCGGTTCTGGCCGACGCCATCGATGGTGCAGTGGCCGATGGCCGCGCTGTGCACTTCATGGGCCTCCTCTCGGATGGGGGAGTGCATAGCCATCAGGAGCACCTCTACGCCCTGATCGAGATGGCGAAGACGCGAGGCGCGACCGAGGTGTTCGTGCACGCGTTCCTCGATGGCCGAGACGTGCCCCCGAAGAGTGGCCTGGGGTACGTCGAGCAGCTTGAAGCCATCATGTCCGACCTCGGCATCGGCCGCATCGCATCGGTCATGGGACGTTTCTACGCCATGGATCGCGACAACCGCTGGGACCGCGTGGAAAAGGCATGGCGCGCGATCGTTCTGGGTCAGGGCGTACCGTCTGCCAGCGCGGCTGAAGCGGTTGTGGCCTCGTATGCTGCGGGAATCACCGACGAGTTCGTTGTCCCGACGGTCACGGCACCCGCCGCCGTTCGCGATGGCGACGCGATGATCTTCTTCAACTTCCGTCCTGACCGCGCTCGTGAGATCTCCCGTGCGTTCACCGACCCCACCTTTGAAGGATTCGATCGTCCGGTCCGACCCGTCGTCCGTTTTGTGTGTCTCACGGAGTACGACCCCACGATCCCTGCGCCCGTGGCATTTCCCAAGGAGTTCCCGCAGCACGTCCTCGCCGACGTGCTTTCCGAGCAGGGCCTCCGGCAGTTCCACATCGCGGAGACCGAGAAGTACGCACACGTCACCTTCTTCTTTAACGGCGGCGTCGAAGAACCCAAGGCAGAAGAGGTCCGAGCACTGGTTCCGAGCCCCAAGATCGCCACGTACGATCTCCAGCCGCAGATGAGCGCACCAGGGGTAACCCAGCGCCTCGTGGACGCAATAGCCGCCGATGAGGCGGACGTGTACATCGTCAACTTCGCGAACTGCGACATGGTCGGGCACACAGGCGTGTTCTCGGCGGCGGTACAGGCGGTGGAAGCCGTGGATTCGGCGGTCGGCGATGTTGTGGCAGCGATCAAGGCACGCGGCGGCGTCGCGCTCATCACTGCGGATCACGGAAACGCGGAGTCCATGATCGCGGCCGACGGAGCCACTCCCTTCACGGCACACACGCTATGTGAGGTGCCGCTCGTTTGTGTCAGCGACGGAGTTGCCGCGCTTGCAGATGGTGGATCGTTGGCCGATGTGGCACCAACCCTGCTTGAGTTGATCGGCATCTCGCAGCCTGAAGAGTGGACGGGTCGCAGTCTGCTGGTATACTGATTCACCGCGCTCGGCAAACCGCCGTCCGTTGCCTGCTTAGACACAAGGAGCATCACGTGAATCCGCTACTCGTTCTCGCCCTGCTGGTGTGGGCTGTCTCGTCGGTCGGGCTCATCGTCTTCGTGCTGCTGCACTCAGGCAAGGGCACCGGACTTTCTGACATGCTCAGCGGTAGCCTCAACCCGACTTCGAGTGGCACGAGCATCATCGAGCGCAACCTTGACCGCATCACAATCGGGTTTGCTATCGCTTTCGGTGTCAGTTTGCTCGTGCTCATGGTGGTCTATCCCAAAGCCATCTAGCCCCATTTCACCGTTTCGCGTATCGGTTTACGGCGAACTTACGCCGCGTCCTATTCACGGTTAGCGCCGTAAAGGGCGCGGCGTTATGCATTTCGAGCTGAATATCATGCAGATTTGCGCTGGTCAGCTGGGTGATATCGCTTGCCATTCTATTCGTGAAGCGGGACACTCATGTGTGTTCCGCGCGCCATACCCGGGCGGTGTGCGGCACACACAGGGCAGGGGGTCGACCGAGCCGCCACAAGAACGGCTGTCTCGGCGACCGAAACACACCGTTTTTCGGTGAGAGGAGGCAACAGTTGCATAGTAAATCACGCAAGGCTCTCGCACTGATGCTTGTGCTTGGCCTGGCTGTTTCAGTGGCTGCGAGCGGATGTTCGCCCAAGACCACAGGAACGACCGACAAGCCGGCTGAAGCCAAGGCAGTCAAGGGCGGGACGCTCAACTACTACATCAACGAGCCCGCTTACATCGATCCGTACAACACTCAGGAGTCTGAGGGCACCAACGTCGAGCAGATGCTGTTCGACAGCCTGACGACCGTGGACACCAAGACGAACACCGTCGTACCTGCCGCAGCAGAGTCTTGGACTGCGAACGCCGACAACTCCGTCTTCACCTTCAAGCTGGTCCCGGGCGCCAAGTTCCACGACGGCACGCCTGTCACCGCTGAGTCCTTCGTGTTCGCATGGACTCGCATCTCCGATCCTAAGACGAATCCGAAGGATCCGTCGGTCATCAGCTACCACTTGGCTGCGGTCAAGGGCTACGCCGACCTGCAGGACGGCAAGGCAACCACGCTCGCCGGCGTCAAGGCCGTCGACGACCTCACGTTCGAGGTCACGCTGGATGCGCCGTTCGCTGACTTCCCGTATGTCGCAGCGCACCCCGCGCTCGCTCCGGTTCCCGCAGACGCGGTAGCCAAGGGCGTCGACATGAACGGCGAGAATGTCGCTTTCGCTGAGATGCCTGTGGGTAACGGCCCGTTCAAGATGACTGAGCCGTGGAAGCACGACCAGTACATCAAGGTCGCCCGCAACGAGGACTACTACGGCGAGAAGGCCAACCTCGACGCCGTGAACTTCTCGATCTTCAAGGACGAGGAGACCGCGTTCCGTGAGTTCCAGGCCGGGACCGTCGACTTCACCTCGATCCCCAGCGGCCAGGTCAAGGCCACAGTCGAGCAGTTTGGCGAGGCCCCCGACGGCTACACCGTCAATTCCGGCAAGCAGGTTTTGCTCGGTGCTGAGACCGCCGTCTACTACATCGTTCTGAACAACAAGGATAAGTCGCTCGCCAACCCGGACGTTCGCAAGGCGATCAACCTCGCGATCAACCGCCAGGCCATCTGTGACTCGATCTTCGAGGGCACTCGCAAGCCCGCTACCAACATCGTTCCTCCTGGTGTCGTCGGCTACGAAGACGGCACGTGGAAGGACGCCCGCTATGACGTCGAGGGTGCCAAGGCCGCACTTGCCGCCGCTGGCTTCCCCGAGGGCAAGGGTCTTCCCGAGCTGACGCTGTCCTTCAACTCGGGCTCCGGCCACGAGGACATCATGCAGCTCGTCCAGGCCGACCTCGCGAAGGTCGGCATCAAGAGCAAGCTCCAGGGCGCCGAGTGGGCGCAGTATCTGAAGCAGCTCGACGAGGGCAAGTTCTCGATCGGCCGTCTTGGCTGGATCGCTGACTACCCGATCTTCGACAACTTCCTGTATCCGATCTTCGATTCCAAGTCCGGCGACAACAAATCGGCCTTCGTGGATCCCGCAGTCGACGCTGCACTTGTCGCTGCACGTCAGGAGGGTGACGAGGCCAAGCGCATCGCCGCATACCAGGCGATCGATGCCACGGTTCAGGCAACCAACCCGGTTGTGCCGATGATGTACTACGCACATCGCCACGTGGGTGCCGCTCGCGTGAGCAACCTGTACTACAGCCCGATGGGTCTCGCAGCACTGGATAAGTGCTGGGTCACCGACGGCGCTGCGAAGTAAAGCACTCGCACCGAGGATAGCGACCGAAAAACCGGCAGGGCGTCCGCCCAACGTGGTGGGCGTCCTGCCGGACGGTTTGTATCTCGGACTAGTCCCTTCCTAGAACCAGGATCATTCATGCTCAAGTACATTGGACGCCGCATCTTACAGATGGTTCCGGTCTTCATCGGGGTCACGGTGCTGCTCTTCCTCATGACAGCGGTAGTGCCGGGCGATCCCGTCAAGATGATCACCGGAGAACGCGAGATATCTCCTGCGGTCTACAACCAGATTCGCGCCGAGTATGGCTTCGACAAGCCACTCATCGTGCAGTACGGGATGTACGTGAACCGTCTCGCACACGGTGACCTGGGTCAGTCGCTCATGCGCGGTCGTCCCGTAAAGGACATGTTGCTCGACAAGTTTCCCTACACGATGCAGCTCGCTCTCGCTGCGATCATCATCGAGATCATCTTCGGTATCGGGGCCGGCATGATATCGGCGGTCAAACGCTACAGTTTCGCCGATGTGTTGGTCACGCTCTCTACGTCAATTCTCGTGTCGCTGCCCGTGTTCTGGCTCGGCACGCTTTTCCAGATGTTCTTCGGCATCTACTTGAAGGACTGGACCACTGACGCCTTCTACTTGCCTATGTCAGGCGCGGGTGGGCCGGGTGCGCCGTTCCCGCATTGGGTGTATCTGATCTTGCCGGCTATCACACTCGCGTCGGTTTCCACGGCGTACGCCGCGCGCATCATGCGAAGTCAGCTGCTTGAGGTCATGAGCCAGGACTACATCCGAACCGCCACCGCCAAGGGCCTGTCCGCCAACGCGGTCCTGTGGCGCCACGCTGTCAAGAACGCGATGATTCCCGTCATCACGTTCATCGGCATCGACTTCGGCGCCATGATGTCCGGTGCCATCCTCACCGAGACGGTCTTCAACTGGCCGGGCGTCGGCAATGAGATCTACAACGCAGTCGTTCGCCGAGACTGGCCTGTCGTTATGGGCGGCGTCGTGATCATCGTGGTGGTCGTCATGATCATCAACCTGCTCGTCGATATCAGCTACGCATTCTTCGATCCGCGCATTCGTTACGGCGGGGGTGAGGAGGCGTGACCGACATGAAGAAGGATTCTCCTCAGATGCAGCAGGAACAGGATCGCAAAACCGCCGAGGCGACAGCTGCTGCGGATACTGCATACGACGCATTGTCGGCAAGCCCAAGCCGCACCCTACTTGGTGACGCGTGGCATAGGCTGCGTAAGAACCGTCTCGCCATTGCGGCGATCATCTGGATCATCATCATGGTGATTGCGGCAATCAGCGCAGATCTCTGGGTACCTCAGCGCTTTGGCGATCCGATTACCATCAATACGCAAACGCTCACAGTGGATCGACTGCTGCCACCGCAGCTGGCGCATCCGTTCGGAACCGACGACTTGGGGCGCGACGTGTTCGCTCGCGTCGTATATGGCGCCCGCTTCTCGCTGGCCGTTGGTCTGATCGCGACTGCGATCTCCATCGTGATCGGGCTGGTGCTCGGCGCTTTGGGCGGGTACTACGGCGGGTTCACGGACACGCTGATCATGCGAACGGCGGATGTGTTCTTCGCCTTCCCCTACACGCTATTCGCAATCGCCTTGGTTGCCATTCTGGGTCCCGGGTTCATCAACGTCTTCATCGCAATCGGCGTTCTCGGCTGGCCGAGTATCGCGCGAGTCTTTCGTAGTTCGATATTTTCCGTGAAGTCCCAGGACTACGTTCAGGCTGCTCGGGCACTGGGTGCGAGTGACGTGCGCATCATGTCCAGGCACATCATGCCGAACTCCGTTGCGCCGATCATCGTCTACGGAACCATGTCGATCGGCGGTGCCATCCTGACAGAGGCGGCACTCAGCTTCCTAGGAATGGGAATCCAGCCTCCGACTCCCTCGTGGGGCTACATGATCAACGCATCCACCAAATTCATGACGACCGCGCCCTGGCTGATGCTGTGGCCGGGCTTCGCAATCCTCACCACCGTGCTGGCGTTCGTGCTGCTTGGTGACGGCCTGCGCGATGCCCTCGACGTTAAGATGAAGGATTAGGTATGGCCACTGACCTCCTGGTCGTTGAAGACCTCAAGATGTACTTCCATACCCGTGACGGAGTCGTCAAGGCCGTTGACGGTGTCTCCTACACCCTGAACAAGGGGGAGACGATTGGTGTAGTAGGGGAATCGGGCTCCGGCAAGTCGGTCACCGCGATGACTATGATGCGCCTGATTCCGATGCCTCCGGGTAAGGTCGAGGGCGGCGATGTCCGCTTCAACGGCGAATCGCTCCTCACCCTGTCGGAGGACAAGATGCGCGCGATTCGCGGCAACCGTATCGCGATGATCTTCCAAGACCCGATGACATCGCTTAATCCCGTGTACCGCGTGGGGCACCAACTCGCAGAGCCGCTGATGCTCCACAAGAAACTTAGCAAGTCCGACGCATGGAATCGTGCGACGGAGCTTCTTGAGATGGTCGGCATTCCGCACCCCGAGTCACGCGTGAAGGACTACCCACACCAGTTCTCGGGCGGCATGCGCCAGCGCGTCATGATTGCCATGGCGCTCGCCTGTGATCCCGACATCCTCATCGCCGATGAGCCCACGACGGCTCTCGACGTCACGATTCAGGCGCAGATTCTCGAGCTGATGCAGGAGTTGCAGCAGCGGACCGGCAGCGCAATCATCATGATCACTCACGATCTGGGCGTGGTCGCCGACATGGCCGACCGCATCTTGGTCATGTATGCCGGCAAAGCCATCGAGTACGGCACTGTCGACGAGGTGTTCTACAAGCCGAGCCACCCGTACACGTGGGGGCTGATTGACTCACTGCCTCGTCACGACATGACCGAGAAGGGCGAGCTATGCCCAATCAAGGGTCAGCCACCCAGTCTGATTCAGGTACCGAATGGATGCTCGTTCCACCCCCGCTGCCCGTACGCGAAGGAGCGGTGTCGTGTCGAGGTTCCCGCATCGCGGCCCATCGAGGGTTCCCACGTCGCCGCGTGTCACTTCGCCGGTGATCCCGGATTCACGCGAAATGAAATGGCTTGTGCGGGGGTGAACGCGCAATGAGCGAGCTTCTCAGAGTAGAGAACCTCACCAAGGAGTTCCCGGTTCAGCAGGGCGTGTTCTCTCGCGGCGGAAAGAAGGTCTCCGCAGTTGCGGACATCTCATTCTCTGTGAATAGCGGCGAAACGCTCGGCGTGGTAGGAGAGTCGGGCTGCGGCAAGTCGACAATGGGCCGCTGCCTCATTCGTCTCATCGAACCCACCTCGGGATCGGTCGTCTTCGACGGTCGCGATGCGTTGTCTCTCAAGGGACGCGACCTGCAGGCATATCGCCGTGACGTGCAGATCATCTTCCAAGACCCGTACGCGAGTCTCAACCCGCGCATGACCATCGGTGAGATCGTCTCGGAGCCGTTGGTGATTCACAACATTGGCACCGGGGCCGCTCGTGAGGCCGAGGTCAAGAACCTGCTTGAGGTCGTCGGCCTGAATCCCGAGCACATACACCGCTATCCGCACGAGTTCTCGGGCGGACAGCGTCAGCGCATCGGCATAGCGCGTGCGCTCGCGCTCAAGCCCAAGCTGATCATCGCTGATGAGCCCGTGTCGGCGCTCGACGTCTCGATTCAGGCCCAGGTGCTGAACCTCCTCGTGCGCCTGCAGGCGGAGTTCAATCTCACGTACGTCTTCATCGCTCATGACCTCTCGGTCGTTCAGCACATCTCTGATCGTGTTGCTGTCATGTATTTGGGCAAGATCGTCGAGATCGCGGACTGGAAGATGCTGTACAGCGAGCCGAGCCACCCCTATACGCAGTCCCTGCTGTCAGCGGTGCCGGTTCCGGACCCCAGGGTCCAGCGCACACGTCAGCGCATCCTGCTGCCCGGCGATCCTCCCAGCCCGATCGATCCGCCGACCGGCTGCCGCTTCCACACACGCTGCCCGATCGCACAGTTCCCGATCTGTGCCGAGCAGTGCCCGGAGCTCAAGGAGATCGAGCCCGGACACTCGGCGGCGTGCCATTTCGCCAAGCCGTTCCCGATCGATATCGAGATGAAGCCGATCGTCAGCGAAGCGGCGGTGAAGGCCGCGTTGGGCGGGTTGCCCAAGGGCAGTGTCATCGCTCCCCACGTCGCGGAAAACAAGGGGTAGCCGAGCGCAGAACGGGTTGTTATACTCTCTCTCGCTGTCCCTTGCGGGATAGACCACGTCGAAGTGGCGGAACGGCAGACGCGCTAGGTTGAGGGCCTAGTGAGGGCAACCTCGTGAGGGTTCAAATCCCTCCTTCGACACCAAAGTCACTTCCGAGAGGCCCTTCCGGTAACGGGAGGGCCTCTCGCGCTTCTCGAGGTCGCGCTGCGCTAAACTGACTTCGGAGAGGAGCATCGCGTGATTCGTTTTGTTGAGATTCCCCTGGGGCGTGGTTCTGCATGCGCGTGTGTGCGATGCGCTGCCCAGACCGAGCGCGAGTTCTTCTCGGCCGAGGTCATTCGCGGTGTCGTCAGTGATGCTGTGGACGCCTGGTCAGGCGGGCCCGGTCCCAATGTGTTGTTCACCGGTCCGGAACCGTTCTCGCATCCGGAGCTTCCTGCCATCGCGGCGAACGCTGCTGCCGCCGGCATCGAGCGCATCGGCCTTCGAACCGACGCCGGAGCGCTCTCGATTCCCGGCAACGCCGAGGGAGTCCTCGCTGCGGGCGTAAGGCATCTCCAAGTAGTTCGTTTAGCGGGCACCGCCGAGGCGCACGACGCGCTTGCGTCCCGCCCCGGGCTGTTCGACGCGGCAGAGTCGGGTCTCGCGAGCTTTCTCGCCGCGGCGCGGACATCGCGTGCTGCCGTTGCGTTCACCGGCATCGTGCCTGCGTGCAGCCACAATCTCCCGGAACTCCCCGCGACGGTCATGGCGCTCACGCGTGCAGGCGCGCTTGCGGTAGAGATCGCCGCGTCGCCTGCGACTGCCGGCACTCCGGGGTTTGAAGACTGGGTCTCTGCGGCCATCGACACCGGGTTGGTCAACGGCGTGTGGGTATCCGTGACAGGCGTCGATCCCGCAAGAACTCCTCGGTCGCACCTACATGCGGTCGCGCCGTTCTCGCTTTCGGTGGACGCCTCATGACGCGCATCCGGATTCCTCGACCCGTGCGGTTCAAGGTCGCACTTGTGGGCGTCTCGTCACCCGGATACCGCTCGCTCGCGCTGGGCTACGTCAGGGCCTACGCGGAGAACGATCCGCGGCTCTCCGGCGTCGGTTTCACTACGCTCGAGCTGGACACCGATCTCGACCCCTGGTGGATCGCCTATCGTGCGCTCGCACTTGAGCCGGATGTCGTTGCCTTCTCCGTGGTGTGCTGGAACGCACGCGCCGTGTTCGAAGCCGCACGTCTCATCGGCGCCGCCCGGCCCGGCACGGTCATAGTCCTCGGCGGTCCCGAGGTCGGTCCGATCGCGGAGCAGGTCCTGGCCGAGCAGCCGGCCGTCACGGCCATCGTGCGCGGCGAAGGGGAAGCCACCTTCGCAGAACTGTTGAGCGCGCAGCTTAAGAACGCTGACATCACGCGTGTCGAAGGCGTCACCGCCCGCCGAGAAGGTCGTGTGGTCTCCGCACCCGACCGCCGACTGATCACCGACCTCGATGAGATTCCGTCGCCCTATCTGACCGGCGTTCTCGTGCCGGCCGAGGGTTCGACGTACATCGAAGGCTACCGCGGTTGCCCCCATTCCTGCTCCTACTGCTTCGAAGGCAAAGGCTATGGCCGTGTTCGCCGCTTCTCTGAGACGCGAATCGCGGCGGAGATCGACGCTATCGTCTCGGCAGGGGTGAAGACGTTCTCCTTCATCGACCCCGTATTCAATCTGACCCCTGAGCGGCTCACCTGGCTTTCGGACTCACTTGCGCCCCACGTACGGCGCGGTGTGAGGCTCCATACCGTTGAGGTGGACATCGAGCGCATTGGTGCCGCCGAGGCTGCCCAACTCGTCCGAGCGGGCGTCGTGAGCGTTGAGACGGGCCCTCAGAGTGTCGGCGAGCTCGCGCTTGCGTCGTGTCATCGTCGGTTCGATCCCCGAGCGTTTGTCAGCGGCGTCGAGGCGTGTCGCGATGCGGGCATCAGCGTCGAGAGCGATCTCATCGTCGGGCTGCCAGGGGACACGATCGAAGACGTGGTCGCCGGCATCGATTTCGCGATTGCCTCGGACCCCGGAGCCGTCCAGATCTCGACCCTGCATGTGCTGCCCGGCACCGAACTGTGGGAGCGTGCCGAGGAGTTCGGGCTCGTGTTCGACGCGCAGCCGCCGCACGAGGTGGTTGCGACTCGCGACCTGTCCTTCTCGGACTTGCGACGGCTGGAAGCGCTCGGCAAGGCCGCCACTGCCATCTACCGCGCTCACCGCTGAGAGGAGCACCACCCAATGGAGGTATCTCGTAGGGCGCAGGCGATCCGGCCGTTCGTGGTCATGGATCTGGTGGCGCGCGCCAAGGAGCTTGAGGCAGAGGGACGCAGCATCGTCCGCCTTGAGATCGGTGACCCGGATTTTCCGACCCCCGATGTCATCATGCGTGCCGCTGAGACCGCGATGGCGGATGGGAGCACTCACTACACGCAGTCGCTCGGGCTGCCGCTGTTGCGCACTACGTTGACCGCACATTACGCCGAGCACTACGACGTCACCGTCGATCCTGACAACATCGTCGTGACCCAGGGGACCTCACCGGCGATGCTGCTACTCTTTGGCGCGCTTCTCGACCCGGGCGACGAAGTCGTCATGCCCGACGTCTGCTATCCGGCGTATCCCAACTACGTGAACTTCCTCGGCGGCGTGCCCAAGCTTGTACCGGCTCGGGCGTCCGACGGCTTTCGTTGCCGACCGGAGGAGATTCGCGCCGCCATCGGTCCGCGCACCAAGGCCATCATGATCAACTCACCGGGCAACCCGACCGGGGCGGTGCTCGGGGATGGTGATCTCGCCGCGCTCGCCTCGATAGCCGAGGAGACCGGAGTCTACATCGCAAGTGACGAGATCTATCACGGACTCGACTTCTGCGGGCCCGACCGAACGATTCTGTCATACACGGACCGGGCATTCGTGCTGAACGGCTTCTCCAAGACCTACGCGATGACCGGTTGGCGTCTCGGCTATCTGATATCACCTCCGGAGTTCGTCAGGGCGTGTGAGAAGATCCAGCAGAACTTCTTCCTCGCGGCCAATGCGTTTGTGCAGCACGCGGCTGTCGCCGCACTGACCGAGGCGAAGCCGGATGTTGCGCGGATGCGCGCGATCTACGATCAGCGACGCCAGTACCTGGTTCCTGCGTTGCGGGAGCTCGGACTCAGGATCGACTGCGAGCCATGTGGCGCGTTTTACGTGTTCGCCGACGCTCGTGTGTGGGGGAGTGATTCGCTGGCACTGTGCCGTCGCCTGCTCGAGGAGGCGGGAGTGGCTTGTGCTCCGGGTATCGACTTTGGTGACGGCGGCGAGGGCTTCTTGCGGTTCAGCTACGGAACCGATATCGAAAACCTTCGCGAGGGTGTCGCCCGTCTGCATGCGTGGGCGAACCGAGCAGAGTGACTGCTCATCGCAGCATGCGTGCGTTCGTCTTGCCAATGCGACCGTTCGCCGAGACGTGGGTGTAGCACGCTAGCTGATTCGCCGATACTAGTCTTGGCATCGCGAGGGGGCAGATACGCAGTTGGTTCGCGCCTTGCTTATCGGATACCGGCTATCAATGAGTCGCGGACCACGACTCACAAGGCGAGGGGACTCATTCAATCGTGAGCACACAAGCCGAACTATGGGGCAAGGCTGATCTGCACATTCATTCAGACCACAGCGACGGTCTGGCGAAGATTCCCGAGATCATGGAGTACGTGCAGAACCACACCGACCTCAACGTCATCGCGATCACCGACCACAACACCATCGAGGGAGCGCTCTTCGCGAAGTCGCTCTCGGAGCTTTACGACTTCGAGGTCGTCATTGGCGAAGAAGTCTCGTCGAAGGCCGGCCACATTCTCGGGCTGTTCCTCCAGGAGGACGTGCCTGCAGGCATGTCGGCTGCAGACACCATCCGCGCGATCGAGGAGCAGGGCGGCGTCGCGGTTATCGCACACCCGTTCGCCAATCAGGCGTTCGGACCTTTTGGGCTGAACAGTGTCGGCGGAGCAATCAACGATCTGGCGTTCAAAGCGCTCGAGGTCTACAACTCTTCGCCGTACCTCATCTATGCCAACAAGCTTGCCGCTCAGGCGTTTGCCGGTGGGCAGGGTATCGCCGCGACCGGCGGCTCAGACGCCCATGTGTGCAAGGCGATCGGCAAGGGCTACACGGTCTTTCGTGGCACGAGCGTCGAGGACCTGCGAACCAGCATCGACAATCTCGAGACCCGTGCAGAAGCAGCCCGAGGCGGCCTGTCGGTGGCGCTGCGCTACGCAGTTCGCTATCCGCAGATTCGTCGGATGCAATCGTGGAACTGGGAGCGCTGTAAGGCGAAGTAGTCGGCTAGGGTCTAGGAACCGACGCTGGCCAAGGCATGAAGCGCGCGACCTCTCAGCTCCTCGGCGAATGCAGGGTCACTCGCGTAGCCGTTGAGTTTCACCACGGCAACCGAGGGGTCCAATCTCGCCTGTCGTACGGCGATCTCGATGTCGAGCGTGGACTGGATCGTGTCGAGCGGGAAGCACGCAGGGGAGACCACGATTCTCAAGCACCCCAGTGCCGCGAGATGTCGTACGGCTGACGTAACGTCCGGTGCGCGCCACTCGATCCAGGCGATTCGGACGTGCGTCTCGGCGAGTCCGCGCTCGATCAGTCGCATTCTCACACGGCTCAGGAATGACAATTCCTGCTCGTCGAACTCACGTCGGTCTTTCGAGTGAACATCCGGCTGCGCTGCACCCACGAGGACGACCCCGGTCGCGGTGGCGTCACCGGAAACATCGACGATCCGCATCGCCACCAGAGCGGCAATCCGGTCGGAGTCCGACAACGCGTCGGTGTAGGCCACGTGCACGCCGTGGTCGGCGAGTCTTAACGCATCGACGCGGCGCTTACCACGGTCCAGCTCGAGTGACGCCCCCACGACCGCCTCGGCGACGACTATCCGGCGGAATCCCCGCTGCGCTGCCCCGACCACGGCCTGCTCAAGCCCACGACGTCCCTCAACGGACGCTGACCCGATCTGACCGAACGCCGAGGCCGCCAGCGAAGTTTCAACATGTTCAGCGAGCGAATCAAGCTGACGGGCAGCTCGGCTCGTGCCTCCCGCAGCGCGATATCGCGCCTTCTGTGCCATGAACAGGAAGGGGAGAATCGCGATAGAAGCGTGCAGCAGCCCTGCATCTGAAAGCCGATCGAGCGCGGTTGCTGTAGCACCTTCATCGTAAAGCGACGGCTCATCTTCGCCGAGAATGACGAGAGCCGCCTGGCCTGTGTCGGGCCCAAGTTCGACTCCGGGAACCGGTGCCGGGTCGGTGCGTGCGAGTATTCCAAGCAGCGTGGAGGCGAGCGCGTAACCGCCGATCGCAGCAGCGAGCGCTAAGGCGAGCGCGTACATCACGGCATCGAGTCGCGTGTAAGACTCGCTGATGAGCGCGAAGGCCCATCCACCTGTCAGGAGCGCACCGATTCCGAGGGCCCCGAAGATCGGCTCGGCCGAGCGACGAACAACGAGAATTGCCACTGTGCAACCGCCGAGAGCGAAAGCCGCCACGATGAGCGCGATCCATATGGCCGTTGTTTCCTGCATGGAATCAGGCTACTTGACGCAGTTCGAGTACTTGAGGAAGGTAGCTATCGCCTGGTCGATGACCTCATCACGGGTCTCTGCGCTATCGTCGATCAGACAACGCTTCATTGAGTGGCCGATGATGTGCAGTCCCACTTGGTTCAGTGCCGACTTCGCAGCCATCACCTGCGTGAGTACGGCGTCGCATTCTTTGCCCGATTCGATCATCGTTTGCAGCCCACGGATCTGACCTTCGAGTCGGCGAAGCCTGTTGATGATCTTTGTCCGCTCGGCCTCATCGGCGATCAACGCATTGATCTCGGTCATGGTTAGCCCAGTCCCCTCGGGTACGGTATGCTCTCTCTTACGCAGACACTATACCCCCTAGGGGTATTCACAGCAAGCCAGTATCACGGAGGGGGAAGCGTGGGCTACACACGACCAGCAAACGCAGCGGCTGGTGAGGGCAGAATCCGCGAGATCAAGCGGATTCTCTGGATAATTCTGTTCCTGAACGTCGCTGTCGCATTGGCTAAGCTCGTGTGGGGAACGATCAGCGGCTCTACCGCAATGCAGGCTGACGGTTTTCACTCCCTGTTCGACGGAGCGAGCAATGTCGTTGGCCTCGTCGGTATGGGCTTTGCCGGTCGTCCTGCCGACGAGGACCACCCGTACGGGCATGGCAAGTACGAGACCTACGCATCCGCGGTCATCGGTGCGATGCTCCTGTTTGCTGCGTATCGAATCGGCAGCGAGGCCATTGCCGGACTCAGGAGTGGCGGTGAGCCCCCGACGGTCACCGCCATGTCCTTTGTGGTCATGCTCGGCACGCTTGCTGTCAATCTAGGCGTCACGTTCTGGGAACGCCGGGTCGGTCACAGACTGGGCAGTTCGATCCTGGTCGCCGACGCAAGCCACACCGGATCTGACGCACTCGTCAGCATCGGAGTCATCGTCAGCCTCGTGTTGGTGAAGCTTGGCTTCCCCCTGGCCGACCCGATTGTCGCTTTGCTGGTGACGTGCGCGATCGTGTACACCGCATGGGGAGTGTTCCGTCATGCCAGTGCGACCCTCTCGGACTCCATGCGCATACCAGCCGACGATATCTGCGCGGTCGCGATCTCGGTTCCCGGTGTCTTGGGCTGCCATCACATCCGAACGCGTGGTTCTGAGGCCGAGGTGTATGTGGATCTACACGTGCAGGTCGACCCCGAGGCCACCGTCGCGGAGGGGCACGACATCGCAGAAGAGGTGGAGCTCACCCTTGCCGAGCAGTATCAGCAGATCGTCGACGTGATCGCCCACCTCGAGCCTTACGATGACTATCAGAAGGCCAAGACCGCCGAGGAGTCCCGTGGCTCAGGCGCGTAAGGCGGGCCCTCTCAAACAGTCGGCGCTCCGGGGGTATCTGTTGGCTTTGCTGGCGGCTGCCTGCTGGGCGACCGGAGGTTTGACAGCTGATTGGCTGTTCACTACGCCGTCGCTTGCCACGAATGCGTGGCTGGTCGCCCCGCTCGGCATGGTGGTCGAGCCGACCGTGCTGTCCGGCGCCCGCGCATTCAGCGCGTTTGTACTGCTGGCGGCGTACTTGGCTGTCTTTCGCCGTCGCGACTTGCGAATAGAACTGCGCGAAGTGCCGTTCTTCGCGGTGTTCGGAGTTGCCGGATTGGCCATGGTCCACTACACGTACTTCAAGACCATCTCGATCACACACGATCCCGCGACCGCGATTCTGCTTGAATATCTCGCCCCGGTACTGGTGCTCGCGTTCAGTGTGCTCTTCCTGCGACACAAGCTGACATGGGCACTACCTGTCGGCGTCGCGCTGTCGGTTCTCGGGTGTGCGTTGGTGGTCGGCGCCATAGGCGGCGACGGTCTCTCCATCCCGCCCACGGGAGTGCTCTGGGGACTGCTTTCGGCGGTGTTCTTCGCGGC
This sequence comes from Coriobacteriia bacterium, assembly GCA_038249135.1. GTDB lineage: Bacteria > Actinomycetota > Coriobacteriia > Anaerosomatales > JAAXUF01 > JBBRWO01. Next base: position 14,607 of record JBBRWO010000003.1, on the reverse strand, counting down.
ATACTCCCTGATGGGTTCGGTCGCGGCTCGCCGTTATCCGCCGTATACGACACTGGTCTGGGGGCTCGCGTTCGCGAGTGTGTTCTGGTTCGCGGTGCTTGGTGTGAAGCCGGTTCTCTCGCTCCTTCTGGATGTGAAGACGGCCGTTGCTGTTCTGTTCATCGCCGTGGTGAGCACGATTGTTCCCTTCGCGGCCTTCCTGACCGCGTTGCGCCACATCGCGCCCACCAACGCGACGGTGACGTCGACCGTTGAGCCGGTGCTGGCGGCTATCGGCGCGTACTTCCTGTTCGGCACGGCGCTGAGCCCGGTACAGATCCTGGGCGGAGCACTCGTCATCGCAGCGATCGCGGTGGTCCAGCTGCCCGAGCGGCAGCCGGTGCCCATCCTGCCGCCACAGGAGTGATTCCACACACAATCCTCGCAGCCCCTCGCGGCCAGGGGAAAGCTCACGGTGGTATACTTTTTGCAAGCTCCGCCGACGCCATTGAGCGGCCTACTCACCGGGGGTGAGTACTTTGGAACTCTCGCAGCGATCAGACCTTCGCCAGAAAGTGACGCTGTCCCCGCAGGTGTATCAGGGACTGGCCATACTCGCCATGCCCGTTACAGAGCTTCAGCAGATGATCGAAGTCGAGATGCTCGAGAACCCGGTCCTCGAGGTTGACGAGACCGACAGTGAGCCCGCTGAGGGTGAAGAGGCTCCTGAGGAGCCGGTCGACGAGCGTTCGTGGGACGAGTGGCTCGAGATGTATGAGGATCTCGACACCACCGACCAGAGTGCGCCCCGCGACCCTAACGCCGAGCAGACCAACACTGAGGACTTTGTCGGCGGCGTTCAGTCGTTCGACGACTATCTGCTCGAGCAGCTTTCCTTGCTTGACGTCACCGAGGATGTCGAGAATGCGGCGAAGGCCGTGGTCGGGTCGCTCGACAAGGACGGATTTTTTGTCGGCTCGCTCGAGGAAGTCGCGAAACTCGTTGACGTTACCCTCGCCGAGGCCGAGGAGGGACTTCGCGCGGTTCAGCAACTCGATCCGCCGGGGGTTGGCGCGCGCGACCTCGCAGAAGCGTTGCGTCTTCAGCTCGAGTCACTCGACATCGAGGAGCCGTTGCTGCTCGTCATCGTGCGCGAGCATCTCGATGATGTTGCCGCCAACCACTATCGCAAGGTCGCGCGAGCGCTGAAGGTCGATGAGGCCGAGGTCCGGCGACTGGTTGAGATTCTCAAAGTCCTCAACCCCAGACCGGCCGGAGCGTTTTCTCCCGGACCTTCGCCGGGCTACATCGTGCCGGACGTGACGATTCGTCGCTTCGACGATGAGTGGGTCATCACCTCGAACAACGAAGCGATTCCCACGTTGCGCGTGTCCCCGCGGTATCGGTCGATGCTGCGCAGCGGTTCCTCGGCAGATGACGAGACACGCAAGTACCTGAAGGACAAGATCCGCTCGGCGGAGAGTTTCATCAAGAACGTCGATCGGCGCAAGGACACGGTCACGCGGATCACGCAGATCATCCTCGAGGTGCAGTTCGAGTTCTTCGAGGACGGGCACGGGCTGTTGCGTCCGCTGCGACTCGAGGACGTCGCCGTGGAGATCGGCGTACACCTGTCGACCGTCTCCCGCGGGGTAACCGGCAAATACATGGCCACGCCCTATGGCCTCTTCGAGCTCAAGCACTTCTTCAGCGGCGGATACCGGACGACGAGTGGCATGGACGTGGCCGCCACCAGTATCAAGCAGCGGTTGCGCGAACTCGTGCTGGCGGAAGATGTCGCCAAGCCGCTCTCGGATCAGCGACTCGCTGAGATGCTGTCCGACGAGGGCGTTACCGTGGCGCGGCGTACGGTAGCGAAGTATCGCGAGGAACTGCACATCGAGCCGTCTTGGGCGAGGCGCCGCAGATGACAGGGGAGCGCGCCGGGCTGCCGAAGCGACCGCAGCTCGCGACCGAAGGCGCACCCGCCATGGCCGACGCGCAGAGGGCGCGCGAGGTTCGTGCGACGCTGATCATCGTCGTGATGCTGATCGGAGTCTCGGCACTGCACCTTCTGGCCGGGTCAGGGGTTGGAAGTGCGCAGATGCACCTCCTGTACCAGCGGCTCTACTACGTTCCTATCATCTACGCGGCGTACGTTTTCGGTCGTCGGGGTGGCTTCGCCGTCGCGCTTGCCGCCTCGCTGCCGTTTGCGATCCATTCTCGAACCACCCTGGGTCTTCCGATGAGCACCGGCTTTGCCAGCGTCCTGGAGGTTGCATCGTTTATCGCGGTGGGCGTGCTGTTCGGTGCGCTTCGCGACACAGAGGAGAACAAGACGCGCGACTTGCGTCAGCTCTCTTTGCAGCTCGAGGAGGCGTACAAGAAGCTCGAAGAGCGGGCGATCCAGCTCATCAACATCCAGGATTACACCCAGTCGATTCTCAGATCGATTACCTCGGGGGTGCTTACGGTGGGCCCGGATGGTTCTGTGACCACGGCCAACCCTGCTGCGGAGCGGATGCTCGGCATGTCCGAGTTCGAGATGGTCCCTCGGCCGATCTCGCTCCTGTTTCGCGAAGACGGTGGAATTTCCGGCGATGTCGACAAGGTCTTGGCGGGTCGGCTACCTCTGGCGCTACGCGAGGGAACGCTGACCACGTCTTCAGGACGTGAGGTTCACGTGCAATCTTCGACGTCGCGGATGCGTGCCGTCGGTGGCACAGTGCTTGGGGCTGTCGTGACACTCGAAGACGTCTCAGACATAAAGGCGTTGACCGATCAGCTCATTCGGGCGGACCGTCTTGCTGCCATGGGCGAGTTGACCGCCGGCGTTGCGCACGAGGTCCGCAACCCGCTTGGGGTCATCAGAGCCAGCGTACAACTGCTCGAGGATGCGCAATGCGACGCGGCGCGCATTCACGACGCGGCAGAGGTCATCAAGCAAGAGATCGATCGACTGGACAAGGTCATCAAGGCGTTGTTGGACTTCGGCCGACCCAGCAAACCCACGCTGGTCCGTGCTGACCTCAACGAGCTTTTGCAGGACGTAGTACTCTTCACTACTCGGTTCGCGCGTCAGTCCGACGTCCGAATCGAGCAACGGCTCGCCGACGACCTCCCGCTCGTTGATGGCGACCCCGATCAGCTCAAGCAAGTGTTTCTGAATCTGGTCACCAACGCCGTGCAAGCGATGGGTGACGACGGCGGAACCATTATCATCGCCACTCGCGCGAGCGGTGAGTACGTACAAGTGTCGGTAGCCGACAGTGGCCCGGGAATCGCGCCGGAGGATCTACCTAAGGTGTTCGACCCGTTCTCCACCAAGCGGGCCGAAGGCACCGGACTTGGCCTGACGATAGTTCACAGGATCATTGACGAGCACGAAGGTAGAATCGAAGTAGAGAGTTCTCCGGATGGCACGGTATTCAACGTGACCTTGCCGGCGGCACTGGACGAGTAAAGGGGACCCACATGGGCAAGCGCGTGCTCATTGTTGATGACGAGAAGAACATGAGATGGGTTCTCGGCCAGGCGCTCTCGGGCGATGGCTACGAGGTCCTCGAGGCGTCCGACGGCGTTGAGGCGCTCTCGATCATCTCGGACCAGGAGCCCGATGTCATGGTGCTCGACCACCGGATGCCGGGCAAAGACGGCATGGAGGTGCTTCGTACCGTTCGGAGTAAAGGCCTTCAGTTCCCGATCATCATGCTGACTGCGCACGGCAATGTGGCGACGGCCGTCGAGGCGATGAAGGCCGGCGCGAGCGAGTACCTGACCAAGCCATTCGACCTCGAAGAGCTCAAGCTCGCCATCGATAAGGCGCTCACGTACTCGGGACTCGCCGCTGAGGTGGTTCGCCTGAGAAGCGAGTTGGACCGTGAGTACGACGTCGAAGGAATCGTGGCATCAGACGCCGGCATGATGGCGGTGCTCGAGACGGTGCAGAAGGTGGCACCGACGCTGGCCACGGTCATGATCTACGGCGAGTCAGGTACGGGCAAGGAGCTCATCGCGCGCGCTCTCCACAACCTTTCTGATCGGGCCAACAAGCCGTTTGTGTCCGTGAGCGCGGGTGCGCTGCCTGAGACTCTGCTGGAGAGCGAGCTCTTCGGGTTCGAGAAGGGCGCGTTCACCGGAGCGGTCACAGCGAAGCCCGGGCGGTTCGAACTCGCGAACGGGGGCACGTTGTTCCTCGATGAGATCGGCGACATCTCGTCGGCGACGCAGGTCAAGCTGCTTCGAGTCTTGCAGGAGCGCAGTTTCGAGCGTCTCGGCGGAACCCGCAGTATCGATGTCGACGTTCGGGTGGTCGCCGCCACGAACCAGGACCTCCAGCAACTGATCGCTGACGGAGCCTTCCGAGAGGATCTCTTCTATCGCCTCAACGTGGTTCCGGTGACGCTGCCGCCGTTGCGTCACCGCAGCGGGGACATTCCGCTTCTCGTCGCCCACTTCCTCGAGAAGTTCAAGGCAGGCGCCAAGCGGATTTCGCCCGCGGCCATGGAGGCGCTTGCTCGCTATCAGTGGCCAGGGAACATTCGAGAGCTTGAGAACACCATCGAGCGCATCATCATTCTGTCGCACGGCGATGAGATAGAGCTTTCCGATCTTCCGGGCGAGGTGCGTGCCGGACTGGGTGGGTTCGACCGTGCGACCAGCGGATTCACGCTACCGGAAGACGGGGTCGACCTCGAGGAGGTCGAGCTTGACTTGGTGAGGCAGGCGCTTGACCGCGCGGGGAGCGTTGTTCCCAAGGCAGCGAAGCTTCTGGGGCTCACCGCCAAGACGCTTGAAGCGCGCATGCAGCGGCTAGGACTCTGACCTCTCGGAGATGCGTCTGGCGCGCTCTGCGGATGTTGGCACACCGATTGCACCTCGGCGGTTACGTCCATGCCCTCTGCCAGGGAGCTTCCGAGTGACATCTCGTCCGGCGACACGCGCACTAGCAGGCCTTCTCTCGGGTCTCGTTGTGACGGGTGTCTTGCTGGCCTTGGGGCTTACCCTTTTCGCCGACGCTGACCGTTACGCACTCCCACAAGGCGCTGGTCTGGGCTGGGTTATACCCGCCATCGCGACCGGCCTGGTAGTGCTGTTGAGCTGGGCGCTGTTGTCATCTCACCGTAATCATGAAGACCGCTCGGCGCCCGTGATGGTACGGTGTGGTTCCTGCGACGCCGCGATGATGCAGGATTGGCGCATGTGCCCGTACTGCGGGAACATCAAATCCGAGGGAGATGCACCTGATGAGTGAAGTGACCGCGAATCTCGTGACCTCAGGGCTGCACTGCACTTCGTGCTCGATGCTGGTGGACCTTACGGTTGGCGAGCTCGAAGGAGTGGCCGACGTTCGAACCGATCACGCGACCGGCGACACCGTTGTGCGCTTTGACGACGACGTCATCACTGTCGAGCAGATCATAGATGCCATTCGAAGCGTAGGGTACGACGCCGAGCAGCTCGCCTGACAGCAGCTGGAAGCACTCGCGAATATATACCCAGTGGGGTATAGTTGAGTGCCATGTTCGTACTGGTTGCTGAAGGGTGGTAGTTCGTGAGTGGTTCCGTGAGCTATGTCGCTGCGTTCACCGCAGGGCTGTTGTCATTTCTCTCTCCGTGCGTCCTCCCGTTGATTCCCGGATATCTGTCGTTCATGACAGGGATGACTACGACACAGCTCGCGGACTCTGAGCGGTCATCTTCAAAGGTCCTCGTTCCCGCAGCTCTTTTCGTTGTCGGGTTCTCACTGGTATTCGTCGCCCTCGGTGCGTCCGCTTCAGTCGTTGGACAGCTCCTTGTCGAGTATCGACAGGTTGTCGAGCGCATTGCCGGAGTCGCCGTCGTGCTCTTTGGCATCTTCATGCTCGGCTTCATCAAGATTCCCGGCCTGTACGGTGAGGCTCGTGCCGACATGGGTCGCGCTCGATCCTTCGGGCGGGGCGCATCGCTCGTCATGGGGATGGCGTTCGCCGCCGGCTGGACGCCGTGTGTCGGGCCGATCCTAGGGACCATTCTCGCGTTGGCCGCAGCCACGGGGAGCGTTTCCAATGGTGCGCTCCTGCTGCTTGTGTATTCACTCGGTCTCGGGATACCGTTTCTGCTCGTTGCCCTGCTGTTCGGTCGCGTGAAGCCTCTGCTCGCGTGGCTCAACCGTCACTCGCTCATCGTGAACCGCGTCGCCGGCGCGATGCTCGTTGCGATCGGACTACTTATCTTCACCGGGCAGCTGGGAGTGCTGGCCAACTGGCTTACTTCGGCTGTGCCCTCGTTCTAGCCCGCGCTCACGCCCTAGTGCCGTACGATGCAGTACGATGGCACTGCTTGATTGACGTGGTGACCGATGACCAGGGGCGGGGGTGCGGATGACGAGGATCGCTCGCAGACCGGGGCGGCTCGCTGGCCGCATCATGAGCCTGACGCTGTTGATCGGAGTTGCGACTGTAGTCGTCTCCGGCACGGTGGCGGTCGTTGGGGTCTCGAATCTTGCTCAGCGGCAGATCGCCGCCAGAGATGAGGCATATCTTCAGGCCACTGAGGACGCCATCTTGTCTCGGTTGCAGTCTGTTGATGCCAACGCATCACGAGTCGCGAACGCGGTTGCGGGTCAGACCGAGGCGGCCGTGATAGCTGAGCGAATCTCGATACTTCGAGACTCATCTGACGGTCTGATCTCCGAGATTGATGTGGTGGATACGCGCGGACGCGTTGTCGCAAGTGCGCCCGGCACTCGTACTGTGGTGCCGCGAGCGGCACGGTCTGCCTACGGCGCTGCGCTCCGAGGTGCCACGGGCTTCGTCTCGAGTGTGGACACCTCGGGCACACGATCACTCTGGCTGACTCGAACTGTATTCCTCGGCGGCAGTGAACCGGTCGTGATTCTTGAGAAGGTGAACACCTCGTTCCTCAGGGCGACCATCGCCAATGCCCGGGTTGGGGATGGCCGCGTGGTCGTGGTGCTTCAAAACGGCGCGTCCCTGTTCAGCGTTGGCGCAACAAAGGGGCTTCGCATGCGAGGGGCCGTTTGGGTGTCGCAGGTGCCGGGCGCTGGAGATGTGACCGTTCCCGTCGCGCAAGGCATGCCTCTCGCCGGCCACTACAAGGACATCCGGGGTGTAGAAGGGGTCGATCTGAGGCTCGTGATTCTCGAGCCGCGGTATGTCGGCGTGGTTGAAACCGCTGGCGCGGTCGCCCCGTCTCTGCTGGTCCTGATTGTCGGCGGCATCACTGCACTGCTTGCAGCATGGCTCATCTCGAGCAGACTCGTGGCACCACTCCGCGATCTGGAAGATGCAGCGTATCGTGCGGCGAAGGGCTCATACGTCAAGCCGATTTCTGAGGACCGCGATGACGAGATCGGGCAGGTTGCCAAGGCGTTCAATGCGGTAGCGCTTCGACTCAACGCCCTGCACGATCTTTCGCAACTGCTTGCCAGTGCATCGCAACTGGACCAGGTGCTTGACGGCATTCTGTCGGCGATGGGGCACATCGTGGGACCGGGTACTGCGGCGGTCTATCTGCTTGATCGTGACGGCCGCTGGCTTGTCCCGGTGCGGGTGCGTGGGGTGGAACTGGGCTACGTGTCGGCGATTGATGCCTACTCCGATGGATGGCTCGCCACGGCGCTCACCGACTCTGAGCCGGTGGTGTATGCCGCGAGGCCCGAGAGCATCGCCTCTGAGCTGCCCGGTCTGGGCGAGGCTGGTCGCTGCGCGTTGGTCGCCCCGCTCATCGCGGGTCGCGAGACCCTGGGCGCGGTTGTTGTGCTGCTGGAATCCGAGCAAGACACCTCGCAGGCGGAGCGCGAGATGGTCAGGACCTTCTCGGCGCAGGCGGCCGTCGCTGTACAGAATTCGCGGCTGTTTGCTATCGAGACGGAGTCGCGTCGGGTGTCTGACGGGCTGCGTGAAATCGCTGAGCGTCTGGCGCGTCCTGATGGGCTGAGCGACACGCTCCACGAAATCGAACTCATCGTTGCCGATCTGTTTGGGGCGAAAGAGGCGACCTTCGCATTTGCATCCCGTTCCGCGCTTGGCCTGCCGCCCGCGGCTGACCACTCGTTTGATGCAAACCTCCTCGACCTTGCACTGCGCCGGTTTGCACCAGGTGAAAGCGTGCGGCCGTTGGTCGTGAAGCGGGGGGAGGACCCATCTGCCGATGCGTTCATCGACAAGACCGGGGCAGAGCGACTCATGCTCGTTCCGGTTGCCCTCGACAAGCTGCATGGTGCCGTGCTTGGTCTTGCTTTGCCGCAGTTGCTGGGGTCTCGTCGGGATGCGGAACTTGCTACTTCAGTTGCAAATGAGCTCGCGCTCGCGCTCGAGAATGCTTACCTGTACGAGCAGGCGGTCGTACGCGCTAACAACCTGGAGACCATCTTCAGAATCAGCCAGGCGGTCGGATCTTCTCTCCAGGTGAACGTGGTTCTCAATCGCGTGCTCGATGTGGTGCAGAAGATTCTCTCGGCGGATGCACTGGCGTTGATGACCTATGATCAGCGGCGGCGGACCATCACCACGGCGATGGCTCGTGGAGCGGTGTCGCCCGACCTGGTGGACCGAGTGTTCACGCCCTCCGATGATATCCCTGGTTACGTGTTCACCACCGGAGTTCCTGCGACGTACAAGGACCTGCACGCGGGGATGGGCGGCATCGCCGGAGACGCGGCCGCTCATGGCCTGCGCTCGCTCCTCGCTGTGCCTCTGTTGGCCCGTGGACGGTCGATCGGCGTACTGACGGTCTTCTCTGCGGAGGTCGGCGCGTTCTCCGAAGAGGATCAGGCCACGTTGCAGACGTTCGCGTCGCAGGCCGCGCTCGCAATCGACACCGCGCGGTTGTACAGCCGCGAGCACGAGGTGGCGAGCATCCTGCAGCGGTCGATTCTTCCCGGTGCTCTGCCGGAGTTCGACGAGGTTGAAGCGGGAAGCGTGTACGCGCCCGCGGGCGGTGACGCTGAGATCGGTGGCGACTATTACGATCTCTTCCGCAGCGCGGACGGCGGCATACTGTTCGCCATCGCCGACGTGTGCGGCAAGGGCGTGGTTGCTGCGACCAAGACGTCGATGATCAAGTACTCTGTTCGCTCGCTTGCGGCGGCCGGGTTCTCTCCAGCTCGCATTCTCGGCGAGATCAACCGCATGGTCACCGAGACGGGCGACCCGAGCGACATCGTGACGCTCTGGGTCGGCCGTTACGATCCGCGACGTGGCGTGCTGAAGTGGGCGAGCGGCGGGCATCCGGCGGGCCTTCTCCAGGAGGCCAACGACGGTGAGTGCATATCGCTCGCTGCCACAGGTCCGCTTCTCGGCGCGCTGAGTGAAGTGGTCTATGGGGAGCAGGTGGTACCGATGAAACCAGGCGACATGGTGCTGCTCTATACCGACGGTGTCACGGAAGCGAGAAGTGGAGCCGAGTTCTTCGGCGAGAAGCGGGTACATGCTGCCTTACAGGTCGGCGGGACTGCCGATGAGGTCGCGCAGCGTCTTTTGGTGTCAGTCCGACGGTTCGTTCGCTCGGAACTGCGTGACGATGTGGCGGTGTTGGTTCTTCGAGTGCGCGAAGGCGTCGGTGAGATTACGCAGCCCCAGATGGAAGTGGGTAGCCCCAAGGATGTCTAGTTTCGAACTGGAGAAGCATGACAGCCCTCGGTCGTGCGTGGTGCGCCTGTCTGGCGATATCGACATAGCGATGGTTCCGGAACTGCGCCGGGATCTAGGCAACGCTATTGACGGCGGCTGCGCTCACCTCGTTCTCGATCTGAGCGACGTCGTCTATGCGGACAGTTCGGCGCTCGGGCTTCTGGTATGGCTCGACCATCAACTGCGCCCCAGTGGCGGACGCATGGTACTTGCGAGCGCGAATCGGGACATCACGCGGATTCTTGAGCTGTCCGGCCTTATCACCGTCGCCTCGACTCTGGCGATGAGTCCTAACGTTGAGGGAGCGCTCGAGGGACTTGGACTTTCAAGTGAGCCGGCACAGGAGCTTTGGCGCCGCGAGCTTGAGATGAATGCGAGCGTGGACCGGCTCGGGACAATGCGCGAAGAGGTCTGCCAGTTGATTCAGCCATTAGGCTTCGCGGAATCTGCGGTCTTCGACATGAGGGTGGCGCTCGGCGAGGCTTTGGCCAACGCTGTTCGTCACGGATCGCCAGCCGATGGTGAGGCGAACGTGGACGTGCGGGTTATCGCGTACGCCGATCGTGTCGTTCTCGAGATCATCGACTTCGGTACCGGGTTCGATGGCACGCCGTCACGGTCAAGCGATGTGTACGCGCCAAGCGGGCGAGGAGTCGCGTTCATGCGCGCCCTCACAGACCGCGTCGAGTTCGAGAAGCCCGTTGGCGGAGGCACGCTCGTGCGACTTGTCAAACATCGCGGCGGCGGAAAAGGCTGATGGCGCAACGTGCATCCGGTGCCACGCGTGTCGTGGTCTTTTCGGCGTCATACGGTGGGGCAGCGCATGGTGTGGCGGAATCAATCGCTGCGTACTACCAGACGCGAGGCTCCGACACAGTCGAGCTGACCGTCGTCGATCCGCTCGCGCAGTTCATGCCTAACGTGAACGTGCTCGCCAAGTTCGCCTATCAACAAGGCTCGGAGTTCTTCCCGACTGGCCGCGGGGATCTCGCTCGGATGACTCGGCTGGGACCACAGAACCAAGTGATGTCGGGTCTGGCCGCGGGAGGCCTCGATCGTATAGCCGAATATCTTTCCGCACACGACCCTCATGTCGTCATCTCGACCTCGCCGATCGCGGCTGGTGTGGCGGCAGAACTCAGCGCGGACAGGTCATTCTCCGCAGTGAGCGTAGTGACCGACTTCGACGCACGCGACAGTTGGATTCATCCGACCACGGCCCTGTTCTTCGTGCCGAGCCGTGATGTGCGTGACGAACTCGCGGTTGGAGGCACTCCGTGGGATCGCATCATCGTCTCGGGCGTGCCGGTGGCCGACAAGTTCTCGGCAGGCGCGACGGGGCCGGGGCTGCGCAAATATCTCGGCATCGCCGACAGGTTCACGGCGCTCTTGCTCGCGACCGCATCTCCTCAGGTCGACTCCGACCACATTGCCGCAGAGCTCGCCTCGGCAGGAATCCAGGTGATGGCGGCTGCAGGCGCCAATGCTCGCGTTCAGAGACGCCTCATGGCGGTTTCCGAGAAGACCGGGCTGGTGCGAGTGTTCGGGTTCACCGAGGAGATGCCTGCGCTCATGCGCGGATCCGACGTGCTTGTCGCGCATGCCGGCGGGATCGCTCTCGCAGAGGCTCTCGCGGTCGGTCTGCCGCTCGTCATCCTCGGTCCGGTGCCCGGACATGAGACCCGTACCGTTGATGCGCTCGTCAACAACGGAGTGGCGCTGCTTTCTCGGGACGAATCAGATGCGGTGGAGAAGGTGAAGTTCTTGTCCACGCATCCCGAGCGACTGACCCAGATGGTTGCCAATGCTGGTACGCTAGGTAAGCGGGATGCCGTGCAGACGGTGTGCGAGCGAGTGCTCGTTTTCGCACGATGAACAAATGACACCAGGGAGACAGATGGACTTCTGGGAGACAATCGAAGCGCGCCAGTCGATTCGCGATTTTGACGACCGCGGCATTGAGCGCGCCGTGCTTGAGAGAATTGTCGATGCCGCGCAGAAGGCGCCGTCCTCGATGAACGAGCAGCCTTGGCGTTTCACCATTGCCCAGGGCGATACTCGCGCCAGGCTCGGTGAGGTGGTCGCGCAGTCGACTGTCCATCTGTCTGAGTACATGGATGCTCTCGGACCCGAGCGCTATGAGGCGGCAGTCGCGTGGTACTCGTCGTTGGGTCATGCTCCCGTACTCGTGGCGGTGTCCGCTCCGCGCTCGAGCGCCGAGTTCGAGGCCTTGAACAGGCATCTGTCTGTCGGCGCCGCAATAGAGAACCTGCTGCTTGCGGCGACGAACGAGGGACTTGGTGCCTGCAACGTCACATTCTCTTACTGGGTCAAGGGAGATTTGGCGGTCGTTTTGGGACTGTCTGAGTTCGATGAAGTCGTATCCATCATCGCTTTGGGCTACCCTTCGGACATTGTGCCGGCGAGTCCTCCGGTCAAGCCGGACGACACTGTCTGGCTCGACTAGGCGATGTAGATGCTGCGCGCCGTCTTCTTCGATGTGGGCAACACGCTTCTCTTCCCGCACCCCAGTGTGAGCGAGGTGTGCCGCCAGATACTCGCCGAGGAAGGGCATGTTCACGACCTGCATGCGATTGACGCATTGATGCCCCTGGTCGACGAGTTCTACGAGGATCGCTATCGATCCGACGACACCTTCTGGACCGATGAAGCGCAGACCTCCCAGGTGTGGATCGGTATGTACTCACTACTCTGTCGCGAACTGGGCATCGAGGAAGAAGCTGAGCGCATAGCGCTACGTGTGTATGAGGAGTTTGGCTGCGCCGAGCGCTGGCGCGCCTATGGGGATGTCGTCCCGGCGTTTCGCCGGCTTCGCAGTCGAGGTCTGGCGATCGGGTTGATCTCGAATTGGGACAAGAGGCTGACGGGTCTGATGGACGGCATGGGAATCGCGCCGTTGCTCGACACCATCGTCTCGTCTGCCGAGGTGGGCCTGCACAAACCGGATCCACGCATATTCGAGCTCGCATGTGAGCGTCTGGGCGTGCGGCCGGAAGAGTGCGCGCACGTAGGCGACCACCACTATGCCGACGTTCTTGGCGCACGTGCAGTAGGCATGTTGCCGATCCTGATCGATCGGCATGCAGGGATGGGGCGCCCGCTTGCCGAGTCCGCGATTGGAACGCTGGATGGGATCGAGGCCGCTCTGGGATTGGGGACATCGAGATGAGACAGCGGGCGCGTTCGTTACTGTCTTGGGCACTGCTCGCGGTCGGAACCGTCGCGTGTTTGGCCGCGGCGTATGGGGCTTACTCGCTCGCCGGGTACTCTTGGGATCAGGTCGTGTCGTACAAGAGCCCCTTCATCCGCCCGCTCGAAACACCTGATGCGACGTTGACCACGGTCTACGTGCCGCCCGGTCTGGAGTCCGCAGACGTCCCCAACCCCGACAAGGCTCTGAGCGAGCGCGTGGTGCTTGTCATCGTCGACGGAATGCGCGACGACATCTCGCGAGCCTCTATGCCTTCACTGGAGACACTGCGCGGGTACGGCAGCGATCTGCAACTGACGGCACCGCAGCCTAGCCTGAGCTTCCCGAACTGGACGACGATTCTGACGGGAGCCCCGCAGACCATCAGTGGCGTGACCACGAACTGGTACGACACACGGGTGTTCGCGCCTTCAATCATGGATGTCGTCGCCGGCGCCGGGAAGACCGTCGCGGTCGTCGGCCCGACCGACTTTGCGGATCTCTATGGCGTGAGGCCCGGACCGACAGTCTCCCTGCGGCCCTGGCCCAAGGGCGGCTACTTGTCGGGCACGCTCGTTGACGATGCTTTGAAGATCTCAAAGGAGTCGAGCCCCGCGTTATTGGTGGTTCATCTCCCCGATCTTGACGAGGCGGGGCATTCCTACGGTGGCGCATCCGATGAGTACCGTGAAGTCGCACGCAAGATCGATGCGGATATCAGCAGGATGGTCACCGCTCTCCAGTCAGAGCGAACAACGTTCGTGGTCGTTGCGGACCACGGCCACATCGATACCGGCGGGCATGGTGGCTGGGAAGATGAGGCCACCTCGGTTCCCGGTGTCCTCGCGGGAGCCGCTGTGGCCATGGGTACCGGCACCGGCAACCTCGACCAGATCGCATCCACGATCGCGGTGCTCGAAGGCGTGAAGCCACCCACCTACGCCGCCGGGACAGCAATCCGGTCCGCGCTCGCCACTGCGTCGCCATCCGTGTTCCTCGCCGATACGCAGCACCATCGTCTGTTTGTCGCCAACTACATCGAGATTGCCAGTCAGGGCACGACGCCTGCGGCGGCGACGCTCGAGCGACACCCTGGCGTTTCGGGCATGGACGAGGCGGCGCAGGTGGCTCGTGATGCCAGGCTGTATGTGGAGCGCACTCAGCGCGCCCCGTACGCCCTTGCGGTCGCCGTGTGTGTTCTCGCAGTCGTGATCCTCTTGGGAGTCGTCACGTGGCGGGCACTGGTGGCAGCCACAGCCGGTATGGCTGTCTACTATGCGGTCTACAACGTGCTGTTCTTCTTGGTACACGGTTATCTGTGGTCTTTATCGGCGTTCAACACTGAGACGCAGGTATCGGCGTTCATGAATGGCCGCATGATTGAGGCGATCATTGCTGCCGTACTGGGTGTCGCAGCCGCAGCAGCCGTCTACCCGTTCTTGCGCGCGTATCCCCATGGTCCGAGTGTGCGAGGCTTTCTGAGTGGATGGCTGGCTTTAGCTCCGGCAACGGTACTGCTCATCCAGGGCACCTTGGCGCTCCAGGTTGCGTGGTACTACTGGTACTGGGGACTCTCGATCACGTGGATACTTCCCGACTTCAAGTGGGCTTTCAAGGCTGACTTGGATATGGTGCAGATGACTGCACTTGGGGCCGCCGCGATGCTTGCGCCGCTCGTTGCGTACGTCATTGGACGGGTTCATCCTCGTGTGCGCCAACGGCGAACGGTCGGCTGACCGCTTCGCCGCTCAAAGACATACATCGCGGCGAAGCGGTCAGCCG
>JBBRWO010000002.1:0-92061 GCA_038249135.1 Coriobacteriia bacterium | reverse complement strand
GATGCGGAGACCCGCGGCTCCTTTGCTGGTCGCGTCCCGAGTCTCTCCGAGCTCGCGATGGGTCCCAGCGCGAACTCCTCGGCGGTTGAACTGCAGGCGAGGCTGCTGCTTGCGGCAGACATCGCCCGCGAGATGTGGGAGCACACGGACTTCGCGGTGCTCTACGACGAGCATCGGCAACTCTTCTCGATCGGCTACAACCTCGGTGAGGGCAAACTCGACGCGTCCTACTACGACCTGCTCGCCAGCGAGTGCCGCCTCGCGAGCTTCCTCGCGATTGCCAAAGACGACGTCAGCCAGGAGCACTGGTTCCGACTCGGCCGCGCACTCACGGGAAAGCGATCGAGTCGCGCACTGGTTAGCTGGAGCGGCTCGATGTTTGAGTACCTGATGCCGCTGCTGGTCATGCGCGACTGGCACGACACGCTGCTGCACGAGACCTACGAGACGATCGTCTACGACCAGATTCGCTACGGTCTCGCCCGCGGCGTGCCGTGGGGCGTCAGCGAGTCCGCGTTCAACGCGAAGGACGCGCAGCTCACCTACCAATACCAGGCGTTCGGCGTCCCCGGCCTCGGCCTCAAACGAGGCCTCTCCGACGACGTCGTGGTCGCCCCCTACGCCTCGATGCTCGCCCTGCCCATCGCTCCCGAGGCGGTCGTCGCCAACCTCGCCGACTTCTCGGCGGAAGGGGCCGAGGGTCGCTTCGGGTACTACGAGGCGCTCGATTACACCGCCGGTCGCGTGCCTGCGGGCAAGCGTCGCGCCGTGGTGCAGGCGTACTTCGCGCATCATCAGGGCATGGCGTTCCTCGCGCTGGGCAACGCGCTGCTCGGCGCCAAGATGCGTGCTCGCTTCCACGCCGACCCCCTCGTCACCTCTGCCGAGCTGCTCCTGCAGGAACGCGTCCCGCGTCACGTCACACTCACCTCCCCGCACGCCGAGGAGGTCGAGCACCTGCGTTCCGTGCGCGAGCTGCCGCCCCCCGTCACCCGCAGCTACGCCACCGCCGAGACGCCCGTGCCCGCGACCCACTTCCTCTCAAACGGCCGCTACTCCGTCATGGTCACCAACGGAGGCGGCGGCTATTCGCGCTGCAACGGGCAGGCTGTCACACGGTACCGCGAGGATCTGACACGCGACTGCTGGGGCACCTTCTTCTATGTACGCGACACGGAGACCGGCGCGGTCTTCTCGGCGCCGCACAATCCGCACCCGACGCGGCCGGACGATTACCACGTGGTCTTCGCGCCCGATAAGGCCGAGTTTCACCGTACCGACGGCGACCTCGAGACGCACGTCGAGATCGCGGTGTCGCCGGAAGACGATCTCGAGGTTCGCCGAGTAACACTCACCAACCGCGGCCGCACCGTGCGCGAGCTGGAAGTGACCTCGTACTTCGAGATCGCGATGGCCGCGCAGGCCGCCGACCAGGCGCATAAGTCGTTCTCCAACCTCTTCGTGGAGACCGAGTGGCTTCCCGAGACCAACGCACTGATATTCTCGCGCCGCCCGCGAAGCGCCTCCGAGGAGCGCGTCTTTGGGCTGCACCTTCTCGCGTGCGAGAGCGCGGCGGAGGGTGACGCGGAGTGCGGCGTCTCATTCGAGTCCGACCGCGCCGCGTTCCTCGGCCGGCTACGCGGCGCCGATAATCCCATCGCGGTTACTCGCGGCGGCAAACTGGGTGGCTCGGTGGGTGCGGTGCTCGACCCCTGCGCAGCGCTGCGCCGCACGGTGACCGTGCCTGCTGGCGAGAGCATGCACCTGGTCTTCGCCACCGGAGTCGCCGAGACCCGCGAGGCCGCCCTCCGCCTCTCCGAGAAGTACGCCGACATTCGCAGCGCCCAGCGCGCGATCGACCTCGCGTGGACAGCGGCGCAACTAGAGCTCCGCGACCTGGGAATCAGCCCAGCGGAAGCCGTTGTGCTCGAACGACTGGCTTCTCGGCTGGTGCTGACCGACCCGTACTCGCCACTCAAGCGAAAGAC
Organism: Coriobacteriia bacterium; assembly: GCA_038249135.1. Lineage (GTDB taxonomy): Bacteria > Actinomycetota > Coriobacteriia > Anaerosomatales > JAAXUF01 > JBBRWO01. The sequence goes on along the minus strand of JBBRWO010000002.1, from coordinate 90,073 downwards.
GCCGGTGGAGAACGGGCTGCAGATGAGCGGCCTGTGGTCGATCGGCGTCTCCGGCGACCTGCCGATCCTGCTGGTTCGCGTCGAGGAGTTGGAGCACGCGCCGCTGGTTCGCCAGGCGCTGCTCGCTCACCAGTACTGGCGGCACAAGGGACTCATCGCCGACCTCGTCATCCTCAACACGCGGCCCAGCGGGTACTCCGATGCGCTCGACGACCGGCTGCGTCTGCTTGTCCGGACCGGGCATGCGCTCCAGATGCTCGACAAGCCCGGCGGCGTCTTCCTGCGCCGAGTGGACCAGATGCACCCTGACGTCGCCAACCTGCTCGTGGGCGTGGCGCGCGCGACGCTCGACGGCGAGAGCGGGCCCATCGAGCTCCAGCTCAATCGCCGAGGCAAGCGACCGGCCAGGCCGGATGCGCTGGTGCCGAAGGTCGGGGCGGTGCTCTCGGCGAGCGAGAGCGCACCCTTCCGACGCCCCGAACTCCTCTTCGACAACGGCATCGGCGGGTTCGACGCCGCGACCGGCGAGTATGTGATCGTGCTCGAGGGCGAGGACTCCACCCCCGCACCGTGGATCAACGCGCTCGCATCGCCCACCTTTGGCTGCATGGTGAGCGAGGCCGGCGTCGGCTGCACATGGGCGCTCAACAGCCACGAGAACCGCATCACCACGTGGAACAACGACCCCGTCTCCGACGGCAGCGGCGAAGCGATTTACATCCGCGATGAGGAGACCGGCGATTTCTGGAGCCCGACTCCCCTGCCCGTGCGCACCCCCGAGCCCTACGTCATCCGCCACGGATTCGGCCGTACGCGCTTCGAGCACGAGACGCATGGTATCGCGCACACGCTCGACTGGTTCGTCTCGGCCGAGGACCCGATGCGCGTCTGCCGCCTGACGCTCACCAACACCGGCGACCGCGCTCGCTCGCTGTCGATCACGCAGTTCATCGAGTGGGTGCTCGGCGATTCGCGAAGCCGCGCGCAGCAGCTGGTCGTGACGTGGATGGACACGGAGTCCGAGACACTCACCGCGCACAACCACTTCAACCTCGACTTCCCCGGTCGTTGCACGTTCCTCGCGTGCGACCGCCCGCTTTCGGGCTGGACCGCGAGCCGCACCGAGTTCGTGGGCCGCAACCGCACTCCGGCAGATCCAGCGGCGATGGGTCGCAAGCACCTGGGCGAGGTCTCCGGTCGGTACCACGACAACTGCGGCGCGCTGCAGACGCTGATCCACCTCGAGCCGGGCGCGACGCGCGAAGTGTCGTTCCTGCTCGGCCAGGCGGCGACGCTCGAGGAGAGCCGCGTGCTGGTTGAGCGCTATCGCCGCGCGGGGTCAGCCGCTGACGCGCTCGCCGGCGTGGATTCGGCGTGGGACGACCTGCTCGGCACCGTGCGCGTGCAGACGCCGGACCCCAAGCTCGACCTGCTGCTCAACGGGCGGCTGCTCTACCAGGTGACGGCGTGTCGGCTCTGGGGTCGCACGGCGACGTACCAGTCGTCCGGCGCGTACGGCTTCCGCGACCAGCTGCAGGACGTGATGGCGCTGCTCATCGCGCGGCCGGACCTCGTCCGCGAGCAAATCGTCGAGGCGTCACGCCATCAGTTCCCCGAGGGCGACGTGTTGCACTGGTGGCAGCCGTTCTCCGGCCGAGGCGTGCGCACACACATCACCGACGACCGCCACTGGCTGCCGCTCGTCGTCGCCGAGTACCTCTCGGCCACGGGCGACACCGCGCTGCTCGACGAGCGCACCGCGTTCATCGAGGGCCCCGACCTCCCGCTCGAGGCCGAGGACGCCTACCTCACGCCGCCCATCTCCGAGCAGACCGCATCGATCTACGAGCATTGCCTCCGCGCGCTCGAGACCGGTCGGCCCACAGGCGCAAACAGCCTGCCGCTGATCGGCGGCGGCGACTGGAACGACGGCATGAACCGCGTCGGTCACGAGGGTCGCGGCGAGAGCGTCTGGCTCGCCTGGTTCCTCATCCACACGCTGCGACGCTTCGCACCCGTGTGCGAGTCACGCGGCGACGCCGAACTCGCAACCGACTACCGCGCGTGGGCCGACCGCCTCGCCGCCGCGGTCGAAGCCACCTCCTGGGACGGCGCCTGGTACCGCCGCGGCTACTTCGACGACGGCACCCCACTCGGCACGCGCGACGCCGAGGAGTGTCGCATCGACGCGATCGCGCAAGCGTGGGCGACCATCTCCGGCGCCGCGGACCCCAAGCGTGCGGCAATGGCGCTGGAAAGCGTCGAGGAGAAGCTCGTCCGCCGAGAAGACGGCCTAGTCGCGCTGCTCACGCCGCCGTTCGATCGCATGGAACATGACCCCGGCTACATCAAGGGCTACGTCCCGGGCGTTCGCGAGAACGGCGGCCAGTACACGCACGCCGCACTGTGGGTCGTCCTCGCGCACCTGCTGCGCGGCGACGGCGACGAGGCATGGGGTCTGCTCGACCTCATCAACCCCATCAGCCACGCCACCACTCACGCCGACGCCCTGCGCTACGCCGTCGAACCGTACGTGGTCGCCGCCGACGTCTACGCGGTCGCGCCGCACACCGGGCGTGGCGGCTGGACCTGGTATACCGGCTCCGCGTCGTGGTTCTACCGCGTCGCGCTCGAGTCACTCCTCGGATTCCACGTCGTGACCGAGGACGGCCAGCAGCTCCTGCTCATCGACCCCTGCATCCCCAAGGACTGGCCAGCGTTCAGCCTCGACTACCGCTTTGGCGAGGCGCACTACGCGATCCGCGTCGACAACCCCCGCGGAGTGAACCGCGGTGTCGCACGCGTCATGGTCGACGGCTCCCTCGCCGAGGACCTCACGATTCGCCTGGTCGACGACGGCCGTCCACACGAGGTGATCGTGACGCTGCTCGGAGGCTGAGGCGCAGGCGCCCCTGCTGGCATCCCGAACGCACGGCGCGGCCATCGGCGACGCTCGGCGACGCTCGCCTGCCGCCTATCTGTACTGGCTGGTACGGATATTGGGAATGATGGGTGTAGGTCGCTGCGGCGCTCATCGCCACGGCGAGTCCTGTCGTTGTCGGCATGAGGGAGCCCCATGAGAATCGCGGTCATCGGAGCAGGAATCGCAGGGATCGGCTCGGCATGGCTACTCTCCCAGGAGCACCAAGTCGACGTCTACGAGTCGCACCCGACGCTCGGCGGCCACGCGCGCACGCTCGACATCACCGTCGGCGACGCGACATTCCCGACCGACGTCGGCTTCCAGGTGTTCAACACGCGCACCTACCCCAACCTCATCCGGTTCTTCGACCGCCTCGGCATCGAGTGGTTCGAGACCGACATGTCCTTTGGCGTCCAAGTCGCGTCTGAGAACATCGAGTGGTCCGGCACCAACCTCAACACCGTGTTCGCCCAGCGGGCCAATCTCACCAACCCGCGGTTCCTGAAGATGCTCGCCGACATCGTCCGATTCAGCCACGACGCCGACCGCCTGCTCGCCGACCCTGACATCGACACCCTCACGCTGGGCGAACTGATTGCTCGCGAGGGCTACTCGGCGCCGTTCATCGACTGGTACCTCATCCCCATGGGCGATGCGATCTGGTCGACGCCCCCCGGTGAGCTGCTCGACTACCCGGCCGGCACCTTCCTGCGCTTCTGCGACAACCACGGCCTGCTCCACATCACCGGCAAGCCCTTGTGGCGCAGCGTGCTCGGCGGCAGTCGCATGTACGTGCAGGCCGCAACCAAGTCCATCACCGGCAGCATCTTCGCCGAGGAACCCGTGACCAGCGTGTCCCGATCCGACGCTGGCGTGACCGTCCAGACCGCGGCGCGCACCGAGACCTACGACTCCGTGGTGCTCGCCGCGCATGCGCCTTCGTCGCTGAAGATGCTCGCGGATGCCTCCGCGCTCGAGCGCGAGGTGCTCGGCGCGTTCCGGTACCAGCCCAACCAGATCGCGCTGCACACGGACGTGACGTTCTTGCCCAAGAGCCCGCGCGCGTGGGCATCGTGGAACTGGTACGCGGAGACAGGCGACTCCACCAAGGACATGCTCACGCTGACGTACTGGATCAACAATCTGCAGTCAGTGCCCGACGGCGTGCCGCCGGTGCTCGAGACGCTCAATCCCAACAAGCCGTACGCCGAGGGAAGCGTCCTCGAGGAGATGTGTTTCGACCACCCGCTCTTCACTCCTGCGGCCATCGAAGCGCAGAAGCGCCTCCCGGAGATCCAGGGCGCCGGCGGCGTGTACTACGCCGGAGCCTGGCAGCGCTACGGCTTCCACGAGGACGGCCTGCTCTCGGCGGTGCGCGTGGCCGAGCTACTCGGCGTGACCGCTCCGTGGGCAGAGGAGCTGGACGCGACCGGCACCGCTACCGCGGGTGCCCAGTGAACAGCCGGCTCTACACAGGCTTCGTTCGTCACAAGCGGACGCGTCCCAAGGAGAACTCGTTCCAGTACGGGGTCTACTTCCTGTACGTGGATCTCGCCGAGCTCGACCAGCTCGATGACGAGCTCAAACGATTCGGCCACAACGGCGGCGGTCTCGCGCAGTTCCGCGACCGCGACCACGGTCCGCGCGACGGATCTCCGCTTCGGCCCTGGATCGACGAGCTTCTCGGGCGGGCGGGAATCGACCTTGAGGGTGGGCGCGTCTGCGTCCTGACGTTCCCGCGGGTGCTCGGCTTTGGGTTCTATCCGGTTTCATTCTGGTACTGCTTCCATGCCGATGGCACTCCGCGCGCCGTGCTAGCCGAGGTTCACAACACCTTTGGCGGTCACCACAACTACCTGCTGCACAACCACGGCGCCGTGTTCGACTGGAACACGCACCCCACCATGGTGAAGGCCTTCAGCGTGTCTCCGTTCATCCCCATGGACGCGCGGTACGAGTTTCGGTTCACGGAGCCGGGCGATCGACTCACCGCGAGCATCTACGACTACGTCGAGGGCCCACTTCTGCTGGTCGCCGGCGTGGATCTGACCGCTCAGCCCCTGACCGACGAGGCCATCGGCAGGGCTGTTAGGAAGTACGGCCCCATGTCGCTGCGGGCGTGGCTGCTGATTCACTGGCAAGCGCTCCACATCGTCAGTAAGGGGATTCATTACATCCCGCCAAGTCCCGATCCACCCGAGGAGACCTCCCTATGAGCGACTCGGCCCACACTTCACTCCGATCCCTGTCAGAGCTCGCCGTCGAACAAGTCGTCGGCCGCCTCCGCAAAGGTGAACTCACGGTCGTGTCGACCAACGGAGTCGAGCACGTCTATACCGGCGCCGAGCCAGGCCCGGTCGCGCGCGTGGAGCTGCGCACACCGGCAGCCACTCGTCGGCTGATCACGCATGGCGCCAACGGCCTGGCCGAGGGCTACCTCGCCGGCGACTGGGACACTCCGGATCTCGACGCCGTGCTCGATCTGGGTGTCACCAACGTCTTCTCCAAGCCCAAGGGGGCGCCGGCTCCTCTGAACCCGGTCCAGCGCATGCTCCACACGATGCGCGACAACACCCCTCGTGGCAGCAAGCGCAACATCGCTTACCACTACGACCTGGGCAACGACTTCTATCGCCTCTGGCTCGACGAGACCATGACCTACTCCTCGGCCATCTTCGACAAGGCAGGCGCTGCCGGCTCCACGTCCGCTGCTGCAGCCGGTCCGGCCACCGGCTCCCCCGCCGACAACCTCGCCGTGGCACAGGTTCGCAAGTGGGACCGACTGCTCGACCTGCTCCAGCCCGGCAGCAAGGATCATCTGCTCGAGATCGGATGCGGCTGGGGCGGCTTTGCGATGCACGCCGCGCGCGAGGCCGGCTGTCGCGTCACCGGCGTGACTCTCTCGGAAGAGCAGCATGCGTGGGCGACCAACGCCGTGCGCGAGGCGGGCCTCGAGCACCTCGTCGAACTGCGACTTCAGGACTACCGAGAGGTACCCGAGACGTTTTCGGACGTGGTCTCGATCGAGATGTTCGAGGCCGTGGGCGAGCGGTGGTGGCCGGTGTTCTTCGGTCGGCTCAAGGAGTTGCTCGCTCCCGGTGGCGCCGTAGCGCTGCAGACCATCACGATCCAAGATTCTCGGTTTGACGATTACCGCACTCATCCCGATTTCATCCAACGGCACGTGTTTCCCGGAGGCATGCTCCCCAGCCCGGAGCGGTTCCGCACGGTCGCGACTCAGGCAGGGCTACACGTCGCCGACCCGCACTTCTTCGGTGCAAGCTACGTCTTCACCCTCGGCGAGTGGCGGCGCAAGTTCGAAGCAGCCCTGCCAGAGGTGGCCGCGCTGGGATTCGATGAGCGCTTCGTGCGGCTGTGGCGCTACTACCTTTCCTACTGCCGAGCAGGCTTCTCGGCGGGTACGTGCGACGTGATGCAGGTGCGGATCGAGTCGTAGCGGCGGTCCCGCAATCGCACACCAGTTCGACTTTTTCCGTTTCGGCACGTAAACTGCATCAGCACCCTTGCGTTCGCCCACCGGTGAACGCCTCAACACAGACTCGGTTGTCCCTCGTCTTCTGGCCGTCGGATCAGCTGCGTCTACACGCAGTGCTGCCGCATCGGCGCACAGAAGAGGAGTTTAGAACTTGAGTTTCGACAACCTAGGTCTCGACCCACGCCTCCTGCAGGCGGTGGGCTCCATGGGCTATACCGCGCCCACACCCATCCAAGAACAGTCCATCCCTGCCATCGTTGCCGGACGCGATGTCGTCGGCTGCGCTCAGACCGGTACCGGCAAGACGGCGGCATTCGTGCTGCCGACCCTGCAGCGCGTATCGGCGGGTAACCGCAAGCCGGTCGCCCTCATCGTCACCCCGACCCGCGAGCTCGCCGCCCAGATCGAAGGCGTCGCCAAGCAGGCCGCTCGATTCACCCAGCACCGCATCGCCGTCGTCTACGGTGGCGTCGGCTATCAGCCGCAGGCCAAGGCGCTTCGCCGAGGAGTCGACATCCTCGTCGCCACCCCGGGTCGCCTGCTCGACCTGTGCAACCAGCGCGACTGCGACCTGTCCCGCGTCGAGGTGCTTGTCCTCGACGAGGCCGACCGCATGCTCGACATGGGCTTCTGGCCTGACGTGAAGCGGATCATGGATCTGCTTCCCGCCCGCCGACAGAACCTGCTGTTCTCGGCCACGATGACCCCCGAGGTCACGCGCATCGCCCAGAACACGCTGCACGAGCCGATCAGCGTCGACGTGTCGCCGCCCAACAAGCCTATCGACAAGATCGCGCAGTCGGTCTACCCCGTCGGCAGCCAGCAGAAGATCGACCTGTTGCTCAGCCTCATCAAGGATCACCAGCTCGAGCGTGTGCTGGTCTTCACCCGCACCAAGCATCGCGCCGACCGCGTCGCCAAGACGCTCGACCGCGCAGGTATCTCCGGTGCCGCCATCCACGGCAACCGCTCGCAGTCGCAGCGCCAGCAGGCGCTTGACGGCTTCAAGCGCGGCCGCACCCGCGTCCTCGTCGCGACCGACATCGTCGCCCGCGGCATCGACGTCGACGGTATCAGCCACGTCATCAACTTCGATCTCCCCACCGTGCCCGAGGACTACGTCCACCGCATCGGCCGTACGGCCCGTGCAGGCAAGAGCGGCATCGCGTTCTCGCTGCTCGCTCCGGAAGAGCACGATCAGCTTCGCGATATCGAGAAGACCATCGGCGCGACTATCGGCTGCGAGGATCACGAGGGCTTCGTCTACTCCGAGAAGCGCATGGTTCCCGATCCCGACCGCCCCGTGGTCACCCCGCGTGCGCAGAAGCAGCGTCCGACTCCCGGAAGCGGCGCTCGCAAGGACCGTCCCGGCGGTGGCGCTCGTCGTCGTCGCATGAACGGCAGCGGTACCGGTACCGGCACCAGCTCGAGCGGCAGCGGTGGCTCCGGCAGCACCGGCACGAAGAGCAGCGGTAGCGCCAAGACCGGCGGTGGCCAGACCAGCGGCAGCAAGAGCCACGCGGGTACGGGCACGGCGCGTCGGAACACCACCGGCTCGTAACTCCAGCTCCACTCCAGAACGCACAGAACGCCTCCTCGGGATTCCCGGGGAGGCGTTCTTGCTACTAAAGGTTGTGACGAGTGCCTCCAGCACCTGGAGTAACCGCTCGCGGTATTATCAGCCGCCATCCGAGAACAGCTGCATCGAGCAGGATGATGTAGCCGATCATGACCACCCTACCTCACCCATACTCCGAGTCGGGACCCGACCGATCAGTAGCCCGGCGGCGGGTAGGTTCGCGGCGGGACGTGACAGCCCCCGCACGAGTACTGGGTGAAATTCCCTCCCGTGTGACACCTTGAACACTGTGAGTTGATGGCCGCTGTGTGGAATGTCATCCGCACGTGGGTGAAGAGCGGAGCAGTCGACCATCCAACCGGCGTGTGGCAGTCGGCACAATGCCTTGGCCCCACATGCGGAGTCGTGGGATGGCATTTCTCGCACACTCTTGGAGCTCCGTTGAAGCGCAAGCTCGGGTGACAAGCTGAGCATGTGACCTGACGGTGTTGCCCCACGAGCAAGAACGGCTCGGGGTGCCGGAAGGACGAGTTGATCCTCTGCCATGACACCGGCGAATGGCAGCTCTCGCAGTTGGTTCGGTTGTCATGCTTCGTCCCGTGACAGTTCACGCACCGTCGGCCTTTCACCTGCGCGTAACGGCTGCCGGGATGGCATCTCGAGCAGGCAAGACCCGCGTGCCGTCCGGTCAGAGGGTACACCGACGCGTGCCTGAATGTGGTGCGCTTGAAGCTGGTGGTCGTGTGACACTTCTGGCACTGAGTCAGTCCTCCATGGGCCGAACCGTGACAATCGCTGCATCGGGTGCCCGCCACATTCGTAAATCGGCCCAGGGGATGGCAAGCGGAACATCGCAAGCGCGTATGGGCGCCCGTGAGTCGATATTTGGAGGAGTGGTTGAACGTGGAGGGAGAGAAAGAATTCGTAGTGTGACACCGCTCGCATGCACCTAGCCCGCCATGCGCGGCACCGCCGTGACATGACTGACAGGCGGTCCCTTTCACCCCGGAGAACCTGAGTCCCGAATGGCACTTGGAGCAGGCCAGATCGCTGTGCGCCCCCCTGAGTGCATAGACTGACGAGTGCCTGAATCGAACCTCGGCGAAGCCGGCCGTCGTGTGGCATGCCGCACACTTCGTCAGGCGCGAACCGTGGGGACTCCCGTGACATGCTGCGCAGTCGTTGGCGGCGGCCGGCCCGCGCTTGTGACAGTCCTCGCAGCCCACCATGTTGTGTTTGCCTGTCAGTGGGAAGTGCCCATTGGGTAGCAGCCTGGCAGGTCTCCACCACCATGCGGTGTGGCACTGTGCGCAGGCGGTCGATCCCTCGTGTGAGGGCTCATGACAACCGACACACGCCGGTGTTGGAGCGGCTGTGTCGGTGGCCTTATGACACCGTCCACACCCCACGATGTCATGGAATCCGATGTTGAAGTCCCCATTGGCGTGGGCGTACGCGGTGTTGGTCCAGGAAAGGACCGAGACGTGACAGTCTGCACACCCCGCGTCGGCGTACAGGCCCGTGTGCCGATAGCTGTGACAGTCCTGCTGGCCGCAGTTCTGCCCGTCGGGGTGAACGGCGGCGACCACGACTTGGTCTGCGGCGCAAGCCGCAAGGGCAAGCACCGCAAGCAGGAGAACGCCTGCCATGGTGTATCGGTGCGCTACCCCCATTCCACCCTCCAGTCGCCATAGTCCTCCCGTGGAGCTGCCGCATCCAGTATCTTCCCAAATACCGCCGCCGTTACTTGTGTAACGTCTCGGGTACTTATTGAGGGGAAGAATTACTGGTGTTCGGAGGGAGACCGGGAAGCTTGGAGGGGTGCCATGGCAATTGATGAAGGCATAGCACTGCTGGCAACTGCGCTAGCAAATTCATAGGGAGGAAGCATCATGCAACGAACCATCCGCGCGGTCGCGGTTGTGGCCGTGATTGCTCTTGTACTCGGCGCTACGTCAGCCAGCGCCGCCATCCTCAGTTCGCACGGGACCACATACATCGGTCCCTCTCAACCTTCTTCAATCGGCTACAACGGCGGGCCTCAGCCTGCGACTAACTGTTCCTGCCACACGACGCTTCTGCCATCCAGCAACAACAATCACGGGCTCTACCTTCGTCCGATTACCACGGGGGTGCAGAACGCATCGAACAATCCCGCGTTCGCATCAATTCCGTCCGGCATCAGCTTCAACCTCACTGACACCGCGGCCTTCAATTATGCGGACTGGGTGATAGGTGGCCTTTCAATCGGTGCGGAGCGCTACATTTACGACGCGACTCGTACGGTTAGCGTGACTGCGACCTATCCTGCTATCGGCAACTTCCAGTGGTTTATGGATGCGCCGCAGACAACGCTCATGGGGACCCCGCTTTCCCAGCCAGCCACCTGGGGAGCCTACTCTGGCAGCCCCGCAAATGATCCGCTCAACTACTTCACTGACACCAAGACCCTCATCCCGGCGTCGACGGACTACGGGTGTGTCAACTGCCATTCGTATGCTGCGACCATCACCACCGATGGCGCTGGGGTCCCCAGCTACACAATCCAAACGTGGGGGGTCACGTGCTTCAACTGCCACGGCACAGACCCTGCGGCGCAAGCACACCAGAGCATCAATAACGGTGCATTCTACAACGGTAGTCGATGCGATATGTGTCACATGCGCACGCCTGTTCCAGCCGATGCGGCTGCCAGCGTCGAAGGTCGACCGCAACAGCTCGCACAGCGCATCTGGGATACGGGACAGGCGGGGCGTCACCGTGACCAGGGTATGGAAATGAACAAGCCCAACACCGGCTTGGAGAGCTGGACCTCTCCGGTGGCCCAAGAGACGAGCGACGGCGCAGGCCACCCCGACTCATGGGCTCCCATCCAGGCCATCTTCGGAGCCGGTATCGGCAACGCACGTTTCTGCTCCCGTTGCCATTCCACACAGGGATACATCGCTCACACCACAAACGGAACGGACGTCCCCTACTTCTGGATTGGTTCCGGTGGAGTCAATCAGGTCAATCTCAACGATGTCGTCGGCGTCTCTTGCGTGGCTTGTCATACCACGCACGGAACCCAGACCGGCCTCAACATGTGGGGGAATCGCTGGAACGCCAGTGCGTCTGGGCTTCCTAGCGACTACGAGGCGTGCGCCGACTGCCATCGCGTAAGTCAGCTCGCCATGGTCGCGATCGATGATCCCGGCTCCACTGCCAAGGTCGCCACGAACCAGACCATTTCACATCCGACCCGTGAGATGTTCGAAGGCCGCGGCGGGTATGGCGTCTCCAACAATCCCGCGCTTCACTTCTCACTCGGCATCAACTGCCAGATGTGTCACATGCCCGTCTCAACCGGGCAACCGGAAGCCGATACGAGCCATCTGTTCAGGACCATGCTACCCGGAGTGGCCGCTTCACCTGTTGGCTACAAGGACATCGACAAGCTGGGCGGCGTAACCACCGGTTCCGCCGCGTTCCCCGATGACAGTTGCACGGGAATCGGTTGTCACCTGACATCACAACGAGCGTTTATGCAGTCGGTTATCGGCGACCGTCAGGGTGTGATCCAGAACCAGCTGACCGCTGTGAAGGCGAAGCTGAACACCCTCGCCCCCGCATGGAGCGCCAACGTCACGTACAACCAAGCACGTGCGAACTGGGAGATCGTTTCCAAGGACGGCTCCGTAGGGGTTCACAATTACTACTACGCGCGGGAGCTTCTCAACTGGGCCGACGTGCAGCTCGATAACCTGACAGCCACAGGTACTGGCGCCGTGCCCGTAGTGCGAGTCGGCGGTGCTGATCGCTACGCAACTGCGATCAAGACCTCGCTCGATGCGTTCGCGAACGGCTCGGCCCCCAGCGTGGTCGTGGCTTCGGGCCAGCTCTTCCCGGACGCGCTCTGCGCCTCAGGGCTGGCGGGTGCGGTTAACGGCCCGATTCTGCTGACCCCCAAGGCCGCGCTTCCCTCTGGGCTCGTCACCGAGCTCAATCGGCTCGGCGCTGCCAAGGTCTATATCGTCGGCGGGCCCGCAGCCGTTTCAAGCAATGTAGCCGTCCAGTTGGCGGCAGCCGGGTTCACCGTCGAGAGAGTCGGCGGGGCGGACCGTTACGGCACTGCGCGTGACGTGGGCCTGAAGATGAAAAGCCTGCTGGGCGCTGGATTCCCTCGTAAGGCGTTCGTTGCCCGTGGCGACCTCTTCCCTGATGCGCTCTCCGTATCTCCGATCGCTGCAGGTAACGACTATTGCGTCCTACTGACGCAGCCCACCGCATTGCCAGCGGTTACCGTTCAGGCCTTGGACAGCCTGCCTATCGGCGAAGTAGTCGTGGTGGGCGGTACCGTCTCCGTTTCAAGTTCCGTATATGCAGCAATCGATGGCAGGCCAGCCGTGACCACCATCGCCCGCTGGGCGGGATCAGACCGCTACGCTACAGGCGTCGAGGTCGCCAACAACTCCAAGACCAAGGGGTGGGCGACGTACTCCACCGTTGGAGTAGCCAGCGGCGAAGTGTTCGCTGACGCTCTCGGAGGAGGCGCGGCCGTCGGCAAACGGGGCGGCGTCATGCTCTTGACCGCTCGGTATTCGCTGCCTAGCGTCACGAGAAGCGCGCTGGTCTCAAACAGGGCGTCGATCAATGACGTGTGGATCTACGGCGGCCCGCTCGCGGTTTCAGACTCAGTGAGAGCCGCTGTGTCCGACGCTGTGAATCCTTAAGCTCCAACAAGCGCAGACATACAAAGGGGCGGCTCCTCGCGGAGTCGCCCCTCGGTCTTTCCGGCTAATGAGCTGGCCCGCTGCTCGCCACCCGGTGATGCCGGGCGATGAAGACGAAAACCCGCCAGTCTGCTATGACGCAGGTGACGGGTCTGGTTTTGATGGTGGGCCCGGCTGGACTCGAACCAGCGACCTCACGGTTATCAGCCGTGCGCTCTAGCCAGCTGAGCTACGGGCCCTCGTCGTGCGAAACGCTCGCATACCTTATCTCACGCTTGCGGGACGGTCAAGGAAGCCGCTGCTCGCAAACTCAGTCCGCGAGCCCAGGTGTCGTATGATGAGTGCTACCCGCTCCCGTCACTAGCGTATCCGCCGAGACGACAACCCTCAGGAGGCGATGTTCGATGATTCACGTACGGATAGCGAGCCTCGCCATGGACCCAAACACCGCGCAGCCGGTGATCGTTCTAAAGCCTCTCGTGGAGGCGCCCGGTCAAGGGCGCCTGCTGCCCATTTGGATAGGCCACCCGGAAGCAACAGCGATCCTCTTGGCGCTTGAAGGCGCCGAGCCTCCTCGGCCGCTGAGCCATGACTTGATGAAGAACCTCCTCGAGTCGCTCGGCGCCTCTGTTGAGCGCGTGGAGATCACTCGAGTGGACTCCGGAACGTTCTTCGCCTCCATCGTTGTCCGAGCCGAAGAGCGCACCATGGTCGTGGACGCACGGCCGTCGGACTCGATCGCCTTGGCCATTCGCATGAACGCGCCCATCTTCGTCGCCGAGGAGGTTCTCGAGTCGGCCTCAGTCCCTGATGACTTTGGCGTCGCCGAGCAAGACGAGGAGACGCAGCTCGCCGAGTTCCGCGAGTTCCTGGATGCAGTCGACCCCGAGGACTTCCAGAGCTAGCGCGCCACCGGCCCACATCGCGCAACGCCGCCACAGGATCGTCCGCGTGGCCCGCGTGATTAGTGCGCTGCTTCCCTACTCGTAGCGCAGAGCCTCGATCGGGTCGAGCCGTGAGGCCCGATACGCCGGGTAGACGCCAAAGAACACCCCTACCACCGCCGAGAACACAAACGCCAACACGACGGCCCAGGGCGTGACTTCCGCGGGTACCCACGGCTGAAGAGCGAGCGCTCCACCCGCGCCGATCAGTATCCCCATAAGACCGCCGATCACGGAGAGCATGACGGCCTCGATGACGAATTGGCTCAGTATGTCGTATGTGCGTGCACCCACGGCCTTACGGATACCGATTTCACGGGTTCGCTCGGACACGCTGACCAGCATGATATTCATGATGCCGATGCCGCCCACGAGGAGCGATATGCTCGCGAGTCCGGCGAGCATGGCCGTGAGCGTGCCGAGGAGCGTCGAGAGGATCCCGAGCGTCTGCTCCTGTGTGAACACCGTGAACTGATCGCCGAATCGGGGTTGGAGCGCGCGCTCGACCTGCGCCTTGACCACCTGAATGCTGTCAACATCGGCGACCTTCACCAACATCGCCGAGATATCCCTGGTGCTGAGCATCGTCTGCGCAGTGGTAATAGGGATATACACGGTGTTGTCTTGGCTTCCGCCCAGCGACCCGCCCTTTTTTGCCAGCATGCCGATGATCTTGAACGGCTGCCCATTGATATCAAGTTTGCGGCCGATGGGTTCCTGACCAGGGTAGAACTCGTCGCGAACCTCGGAGCCGATCACCGCGACACGAGAGGCGCCGACGACCTCACCTCGAGTAAGCCAGCGTCCGGATTCCAGCGAACCCGCCGATGCGTCGCCGTTCTGGTCGGTGCCACCGAGGGTCGTGCCCTTGGTGCGGTTCCCGACACGCAGCTGTGCGGGCGCTTGGAGCGTTGGGATGACCGTGCCCTGCGCGCCGATGCGTCGCTGCACGTACTCGACGTCGTCTGTGTTGAACTGCTTGGTGATGCCGCCGCCGGGTCCCCCACCGCCACCGCCCTCGAACGATCCGGGGAAGGCGAACAGAAGATTCGACCCCAGGCCGGAAATCTGTCCCGTCACCTGACTCTGCACGCCGGTACCTATCGATACCAGCAATATGACCGCCGCGACGCCGATAATGACTCCGAGCATGGTCAGTGCGCTGCGCACCTTGTTCGCGTTCAGCGCTTTGATCGCGATGCGGAACGCCTCCATCAGCTTCATCGAGCTGCCCCCCGATTCACTGAGACGTTTGACGCCGCTGTAGCGGTATCCGCCTCGGCGTCCAGCGTGATCTTCTCGATGTCGGCCATGATGCGATCGGTGACGCACTCGTTGAGGACGATCCTGCCGTCCTGCACGTGAGCGACGCGTTGTGCATGCCGCGCGATGTGGGCGTCGTGGGTCACGACGACCACGGTGATTCCTTGTGCGTTGAGCTCCTGCAGCATCGCCATGACCTCGACGCCACTGCGCGAGTCGAGGTTACCTGTCGGCTCGTCGGCAAGTACGATGCTCGGCTCCGTGACCAGCGCACGGGCGATGGCGACGCGCTGCTGTTGGCCTCCTGAGAGCTGGTTGGGCATGTGTCCCAAACGGTTGCCCAGGCCCACTCGCTCAAGAGCCTCGCGGGCGCGGCGGGCGCGCTCGCTCCCAGAAACTCCCGCGTAGATCAGCGGCAGCTCGACGTTGGACTGGGCCGTCGTCCGTGCGAGCAAGTTGAAGGACTGGAAGACGAAGCCGATCCGCTTGTTGCGAACGGCCGCGAGTTGGTTCGCGTCCATGTTGGAGACGTCGACGCCGTCGATCGTCACGGTTCCGCTTGTGGGGTGATCCAGCAGCCCCACGATATGCATCAGCGTTGACTTGCCCGAGCCGGATGGTCCCATGATCGCAAGCATCTCTCCGCGACAGACCTGAAGGTCCACGCCTCGCAGCGCGCTCACTTCGATCTCGTCGAGGATGTAGCTCTTTGTGACGGAGCGCGCCTCAAGAACAGCGTCGTCGAGGCACGCCGGCGATGTCGCGTCTGGGGCCTCGCTGTCTTGGGGCCTTGTGGCTGCGTCAGTCACGCTTCGCTATCGCCGATCAGTTCTCAACTTGGACGGCCATGCCATCCGTGTACTGCGTCGGTCCGGAGAGCGCCACAACGTCATCGGCCTTGAGGCCCTTCAGGACTTCGACTTCAGTGTCCGTGGTGGCACCGACGGTGATGTCGGTCTTAGCCAGCGTGCCCGCAACCACCCTGTAGACGAAGTTCTGTCCGTTCTCGTTGAACAGCGCCTCAAGCGGAATCGTCAGCGCTCTCTCAATCGAGGATACCTCTACCGTCGCGTCACCCTTCATGCCGATGAGGATGTTCTGCCCCGTGTCTGACATCGCCAGCTCGACAGGGAAGATCGTGCCTCCTGTCGCGGTCGGTTGTGCCGCGGGCTTGATGCGCACCACGGTGGTTTTGAACTCCTTGCCCGAGAAGGCGTCCAGCGTGACCGTCGCCTTCATACCGACCTTCAGCCGGTCAATATCAGCCTCGTCGACCTCAGCGGTGAACGTGGCTCCGTCGAGATCGACCACCGAGAACGGCGCAGCCCCGGGTGCCACTGCTGAGCCCACGGCTGCCTGTGGCGTCTTGCCGTCGGAACCGGGCGCACCGGCAGCATTGAAGAACACGACTCCGTCGAGCGGCGCCACAAGGGTCGCGTTGTCCAGGTAGGACTGAGCGAGCGCGCACGCCTGTGCTGCGCTGTTCACTGCAGCGTCCGCTGCGGCCCTCTGGCTTGCCGGGTCTGCTGCCTGGGCCTTCTTGAGTGCCGAGACCGCGCCTAGATACGCGGCGCGCGTTTGGACCACTGCGGCGTTCGCCTGCGACTGCGCGGGGCCGAGATCCGTCGATTTGAGCTTTGCGACCGTCGCCTGGGCGTTCAGCAGGCCGGCGTATGCCTGCTGCTTCTGTGCCGCCGCCACCGTCGTGGTGGGCGACGTGGAGCCGTAGGTGTCGCGCGCCAGCACATACGAGGCATTCGCACTATCGTATGCGCCCTGTGCCGCATCCTCCGCGGCATTCGCCGCCGCGATGTCTTGGCTTGAAGGACCCTGCGATCTCACGTTGCCGGCGCTCTTCTTGGCCGCATCGTAGGCGGCCTTTGTGGCGGCCACGTTCGCCTTGGCTGCGGCTATATCGCTACTGCCAACCGCCTGGGCACCGAGGTTGTCCCTGGCCGATTTCGCCTGGGCAAAAGCCGCTTTGGCTTGCGCGAGTTGGGTCTCCAGTGGGGCAGTGTCCAGCATCGCGAGCTTTTCTCCGGCGGTCACCGTGGCGCCGTCGGCGACGTACACCTCGGCGAGCGTGCCCGCGGTCGGCGGATAGACATCGGTGCGAGCGCCAGCCTGGACCTTGCCGGAGGCAGTGACTGTCACCCCGAGATTCGTTTGGCTGACGGTGGCCGTCTTGATCGCAGGGCCAGTTCCCCGGGACTTCAGGAGGAAGAATGCGGCTACCCCTACAACCGCCACCAGTACTACAACGGCGATGATGATCTTCGTCCTCTTGGACACGCGCTCATCCTCCTTGAAGCTCCAGTATCTGTCCCGTACGCTCCCGCTTCTGCACGGGCACACAAGATGCATTGTTCCACAACGAGGTTTCCATCTCCCGCCCCCGTAGGCAATCTCCTTGCGGTGGCTCGCCCTAGGCCTGTCGCAGACGAATCTGGTCGAGGACGTCCGTCAGCTGCGAAATGTGCTCGATCGAAAAATCAGGGCCGGCCTCCGATACTCGCTCGCGGAAAGGTCCCCAGAGCGCCGCGATCGTGACCGCGCCAGCCGCCTTGCCGGCGTTCATGTCGTGGGGACTGTCCCCGACGTAGCAGCAGCTCCCGATCTCGACCCCCATGCGCTGCGCCGCTAGCAGCAACGGCGCCGCCTCCGGTTTGTGGATGTCAGTGTCCTCGTAACCAACGAGGGTCTCGAAAAGCTCACCAAGCCCAAACCGATCAATCCCCCGTTGGGCAACCGGAACGCTCTTCGAGGTCACGATGCCAAGACGATACCCTTTGGCGATGATGGCCTGAAGAGCGGCCTCCGTTCCCGGGTACTCGCATACGAGCTGATCGTGCACGATGGCGTTGTGTGCCCGATAGACGCACAGCAGCTCATCTTCTCGGCCGGGAGCGAACTCCCCCATCTGCACACGGAGCGGCACGCCCACGTTGTGGAGGAGCACCTCGTCCGACGGTGACTCGCCGAGAACTTCGGCGGTTGCATGCTGAAGCGACGAGAGGATTAGCTCGATCGTGTCGATCAGCGTCCCATCGAGGTCGAAGAGCACGACCTCGATGGGACGGATATCGTTGTCCTCTGTAGACCCAGCAGTCATGGGCTGTGTCGGTGCGGCCACGCTACTCGTCGGCCTCTGCAACATCCGCGTCGTCTGAGTCCTCGAACTCCTCGGCCATCAACTCTTCCAGCTCATCCTCGAGCACGTCCGTGGAGCCATCGCTTGGTGCCGGCGCAGCGCCCTCAAGGAGTGAACCCTGGCCCTCGGCGATGCCACGCGGTGCCTTCTTCTTGTTGCCGCCGCTCACTCGGGCGATTGCAGTCACACGGTCACTCTCTGCGACGTTCATGACCTTGACGCCCTGTGTGGAGCGACCCAGCTTGGAGATGTCGTCGGCCTTGACCCGGATGACGACGCCTTCCTCGGAAATCAGCATCAGCTCGTGCTGCGGCTGGACGATCTTCATGCCGGTCAGCGGACCCTTCTTGGGTGTGACCTGGATCGTGCGCACGCCCTGGCCGCCGCGGTGGTGCTCCGGATACTCCTCGATCGTGGTGCGCTTGCCGTAGCCACGCTCGGTGACCACGAAGAGTTCGCTTTCATTGGGCGCGATCTCCATGCCCAGCATCGCCTCGCCGGGCTTGATCGTCATGCCCTTGACGCCCATCGTGTCGCGGCCCATCGGGCGGGCCTCAGACTCATCCCACTTGATCGCCTTACCCGCCGAGGAGACCATGATGACCTTCTGGCCGTCCTTGACGCGGCGAACGGAGATCAGCTCATCGTTGTCGCGTAGGTTAATGGCGATGATGCCGTCTCGGCGGCTGCGGTCGTACGCGCCGATCGCCGTCTTCTTCACCATGCCGTGTAGCGTGGCGAACATCAGGTACTCGTCAGGCGAGAACACCTTGGTGTTGATGACTGCGGCGATCTTCTCGGTCTGCTCGAACGGCAGCAGGTTCACGACGGCCGTGCCGCGTGCGTGGCGAGAACCGACCGGCAGCTCGTGCACCTTCATGCGGTACACCTTGCCCTTGGTCGAGAAGACCAGGATGTAGTCGTGGGTGCTCGCAATGAAGAGGTGCTCGACAAAGTCCGCGTCGCGCAGATTGACTCCCTGCAGGCCCTTGCCGCCGCGCTTCTGCTGGCGATAGGTCGCCACGGGAAGGCGCTTGATGTAGCCGGCCTTGGTAATGGTGACGACCATATCCTCCTCGGCGATGAGGTCCTCGACGTCCAGGTCCTTGGCTGCCGATGAGATGTCGGTGCGGCGCTTGTCGGCGAACTTATGGCGCACCTCGGCCAGCTCGTCCTTGATGATGGTGAGCACAAGACCGGGCTCGTTGAGTACGCGGGTCAACCAGGCGATCTTCTCACGCAGGTCCGCGAGTTCGTCCTGGATCTTGCTGCGCTCCAGACCGGTCAGTCGGCGCAGACGCATCTCGAGGATGGCGTCGGTCTGGATCACGCTGAGCCCAAAGCGCTCGATGAGTCGCGCCCTCGCCTCGGTGTCATCGTTGCTGGCGCGGATGATCCGGATGACTTCATCGATGTTGTCGAGGGCGATGATGAGTCCCTCGAGGATATGCGCGCGTTCCTCGGCTTTTCGCAGGTCGTACTTGGTCCTGCGGACGATGACGTCCTTCTGATGCTCGATGTAGTAATACAGCATCTCTTTGAGATTGAGCGTGCGCGGAACACCGTCGACGAGTGAGAGCATGATGACGCCAAAGCCCTGCTGCAGCTGCGTGTGCTTGAACAGTTTGTTGAGGACCACCTGCGGGATGCAGTTGTTCTTGAGCTCGATAACGACACGCATTCCCTTGCGGTCCGACTCGTCGCGAAGGTCGGAGATCTCAGTGAGCTTCTTCTCGCGAACGAGGTCAGCGATCTTGGTGACAAGCTTCGACTTGTTCACCTGATACGGGATCTCGCTGATGATGATGCGAGTCCTCCCGGTCGAGGTCTGCTCGATGTGCGCCTTGCCTCGAATAGTGATCGAGCCGCGGCCGGTCTCGTACGCCGACTTGATGCCGTCGTAACCCATGATGATGCCGGCGGTCGGGAAGTCGGGACCGGGAATCTTGGTCATGAGGTCTTCGATGGTGGCGTCGGGGTTGTCGATCAACATCGTCGTGGCATCGATGACTTCGCCGAGGTTGTGCGGCGGGATGTTGGTCGCCATACCCACGGCGATCCCCGCCGAGCCGTTCACCAGCAGGTTCGGGTAACGGGCCGGCAGAACCAGGGGCTCTGTCAACGACTCGTCGTAGTTCGGCCCAAAGTCGACCGTCTCCTTATCGAGGTCGCGCAGCAGCTCCATCGCGAGCTTGTGCAACCGCGACTCTGTGTAGCGCATGGCAGCCGCCGAGTCGCCGTCGACAGACCCGAAGTTTCCGTGGCCATCGACGAGCGGGGCCCGCATCGCGAAAGGCTGAGCGAGTCGAACCATCGTGTCGTACACAGCCGAGTCACCGTGCGGATGATACTTGCCGATGACCTCTCCGACCGTCCACGCCGACTTCTTGTACGCACGTGTCGGCGTGAGGCCCGACTCGTTCATCGCGTACAGGATGCGTCGGTGAACCGGCTTGAGCCCGTCTCGGACATCCGGCAGAGCGCGCGAAACGATGACGCTCATCGAGTACTCGAGGAACGAGTTGCGCAGCTCAGTCTGGATTTCGATCGGCAGCAAGGTGGTTCCGCTGGTATCGATCGTCCCGTTCTCGTCTGCCACTTAGAGCACTCCTTGTTGTCGTAGCGTCTTGAACACGAACCAAGCTCCTGTGCCGGCGAATCCCGCACCGAACACGAGGACCGTCATACCTATGAAGACACCAGATCGTCCCTGATCAGGTGCGCGTAAGGCGACCACGATCATCACGAACGACCAAATCACCATCACGATGCCAACGAGCAGCAGTATCGCCCCTGCCACCAACGTCGCTTTCGCGTACATCCCTGTGGCCGGCGCCTCTTCAGCCCTCAGCTCGAATAGCATTGAGGCCAGCTGGACCTCGTCGAGCTGCGGCTCCTCGCTCGACACCGTGACCTCAGGAGTAGGGGCCGGCTCGGGCTCTTCGGCGGCTACCTTCCTTTGTACCTGATCCGTTCCTTGCTCCTGTTCTTGCTCCTTCGCCAGTTGCTCGAACAGATGTTTCTCCCAGGGAGGAGGCTCGAACTCCTTGCGCTCCCGTCTGGGCGGCGGCGGTGCGAAGTTGAAATCCTGGTCGCTCACCAGCCCTCCACCTCGCCCCTTCTAATCCATCCCACGCCCATGCTTCCTCGTCCCTAGATGTCCAGGAAGCGAACGTCCTTGGCGTGCCTCTGGATGAACTCCTTGCGGGGCTCCACCTGATCACCCATGAGGTCCGAGAATGCCTTTTCGGCCGCGAGGGCGTCGTCGAAAGTTACCTGCATCAGGGTTCGAGTCGAGGGCTCCATCGTCGTTTCCCATAGCTGCTGCGGGTTCATCTCGCCGAGACCCTTGTATCGCTGAATGGTGTACTTGGTGCCCTCGTTGAGCTTGCCGAGCGCCTCTTGCAGCTGGGCGTCGCTGTATGCATACGAATGCTTCTTACCGACACTGATCTTGTAAAGCGGCGGCTGCGCGATGTAGATGTAGCCGCTCTCGATCATTTGGGGCATGAAGCGGAAGAAGAACGTCAGGATCAGGCACCGGATGTGTGCGCCGTCGACGTCGGCGTCGGTCATGATGATTACCTTGTGGTAGCGCGCCGCCTCAATGTTGAACTCTTCACCGATGCTGGTCCCGATGGCGGTTATCATCGCCTGGATCTCGATGCTGGCCAACGAGCGGTTCAGCCCCGCTCTCTCAACGTTGAGGATCTTGCCTCGAAGCGGAAGGATGGCCTGGAAGCTTCGGTCTCTCGCCTGCTTGGCTGAGCCTCCGGCCGAGTCACCCTCGACGAGGTAGATTTCGGTAAGTGAAGCGTCCCGTACGGAGCAGTCCGAGAGTTTACCGGGAAGCGTTGAGGACTCAAGCAGCCCCTTGCGACGCGTCAGTTCACGCGCTTTACGGGCCGCGGCTCTCGCCTTTGCAGCCTGTGACGACTTCATCACGATGGCGCGGGCAGGCTTGGGGTGCTCCTCGAGATACTCGGCGAGGCCCTGAGTCACGACTGACTGAACAAGCCCACGCATCTCGGTGTTGCCGAGCTTCGTCTTGGTCTGGCCTTCGAACTGGGGGTCGCGCAACTTCACGGAGATGATGGCGGCAAGCCCCTCACGGATATCCTCGCCCGTGAGGTTGTCTTCCTTCTCCTTGATGATCCCCTGCCGACGCGCGTACTCGTTAATGGTTCGCGTGAGCGCGTTCTTGAATCCGTCGAGGTGAGTGCCACCCTCGTGTGTGTTGATGTTGTTAGCGAAGGCCAGGACCGAGTCCGAGTAGCTCATGTTCCATTGCATCGCCACTTCAACTACGCCCTCGGGCCCTTCGGCCTCGAAATAGATCGGCTTGTTGTGAATCGTGTCTTTACTCTCATTGAGATACTTCACGAAGTCGACGATGCCGCCCGCGTAATTGAATTCTTCAACACGTGGCTCGAGTTCACGCTCGTCGGTAAGGGTTATCTTCATGTTCTTGTTCAGGAACGCCGTTTCACGAAAGCGTGTAGCGAGCGTGTCGTAGTCATAGTTGACGGACTCAAAGATCTTATCGTCCGGCCAGAACGTGATCTTCGTTCCGGTGCCTTTTGCTTTACCTGAGTGCGTGAGCGGAGCCATCGGCTTGCCGTGATCGTATGACTGCGTCCACGTCGTGCCATCGCGCTTCACTTCTACATCCAGGCGTGTGGAAAGGGCGTTCACGACTGATGCGCCGACGCCGTGAAGGCCACCTGACACCTTGTAACCTTCGCCACCAAACTTGCCCCCGGCGTGGAGTACCGTGAGTACCACCTCGACGGTGGGCTTCTTCAGTTTTGGGTGCTTATCCACGGGGATGCCGCGACCGTTGTCGGTAACGCTAATGGAGTTGTCGGCGTGAATGACCACCTCTGCATGGGTGCAGTATCCCGCGAGGGCCTCGTCGACGGCGTTGTCCACGATTTCGTACACGAGGTGATGGAGTCCTCGTGGGCCCGTGGAGCCGATATACATACCAGGGCGCTTGCGAACCGCCTCAAGACCCTCCAGTACCTGGATGTCTTTTCCTGAGTACGAAGCTTCTTTCGCCACACTTGCTCCTTTGCTTACTTACGCGTGAGAAACTGGGCGACAGCGCCCTCGTCCACGTTGGATACGATATGTGGTGGTACCCCTCCGCATCTTACCACAACGTGTAGGGTGAGAGACCCTAGAATGCGTCTCAGGAGCCCTCTCGTCCCGCCTCGCGGACTTTCCGGGCGGTAAGACCCTTTTTCCACTCGAGATCAGCGACTGTAGCCCTCACTGCCGCCTCCCGCAGTTGTCCGTCGGGGATACATTCGGTTGAAGCCTCAACTTGCGCACGTTCGCTCTCTGTCAAGGGAACCGAATCCACCACATCCTGAAGGTAGAATTCTTCATCCTCGAGTTCTGTCTTTTTGAGGCGGTACTCCTCGGCCACCTTCCTGGAGATAGTGAACCTGATGTTTCTAACCGCGTTCTTACCAAGATCTGAGTTGATTCGCTTCCTATACGTCTCTGACATTGCAGTGAGCTCGGTAGCCCACGTTGGCCCGTCGACGTAAATCACCAGTGTTCCGTCGCGGAGGTGGGCGCCCGTTGTGTGGCCGGTCACCATCGGTCCGGCCAGCTCCTGCCACAGTATCCCCACACGCGCCTGTGTATATGCTCCGCCGGCCTTCCGGTCGAGCCTCCCTATGAGTTGAGATATGCCTTGTCCGAGCGGCTGGGTCTTTCCTCTTCTACTCACCGCAGGGTTACCACCTTTGCTCGATCCAGCAGTTCCCTATCGAAGTATCCGATGTTGGTCGTCGTGATCACGGTTTGGGCCGCCTCTCCCACCGATAGCGCGAGACTGTGACGGCGATCCTCATCCAACTCAGACATGACGTCATCAAGTAGAAGTAGTGGTGCCTGTCCGGCTATATCCTTCACCACGGAGACCTCCGCCAGCTTCCAGGCCAGGGCAATGGTTCGTTGTTGCCCCTGTGAAGAGAACGCCCTTGCCCCTTTTCCGTTGATTTCAAAGAACACATCATCTCGGTGTGGCCCGAACAGCGTGGTGCCTCTGGCAACTTCCTCATCGTGCCGAAGGTTGGCACTACTCCGGAGGCTGTCCTCTAGGGCCCCTCCAGAAACCGTTTTGGCGGTATCCCACGAAGGAGAATAGTGGGACGAGAGTGTTTCTCCTGAAGACAACGTGTCATACAACTCTGACATCTTGTGATCGATGCGAGCGAAGAGTCTCATCCTGGCTGCCATGAAGGACGCTCCGACGAGGATGGTTTGGTCGGTGACTGTCGCGAGCACCTCCTTATTCATGGAGGGCGCCCGTAGCTGTGCGTTGCGCTGTCTGACCAGCCGCTCATATTCACTCTTCAGTGAGCGATATGAGGGAGACAGTTGAACCCCAAGGGAATCCAAAGCGGATCTTCGTTTATCGGCTGAATCCTTGACCAACCGCAGATCCTCCGGTGTGAAAAGAACACATGGAAGGATTCCTGTGACCTCGGCGATCCTTCTTCTGGGTTTGCCGTTTACTCGGTACTCGCGCTTTCCCGCACTACCAATTGTCACACTCATTTCGAGCAGGCGCCCATCACCCTCGGCCGTTAGAACAGCCGAAGTCTCCTCGGCCCCCCAGCGAATCGTTTCACCCCACTGGGGACGCCGAAACGATTCAGCTGCAGTCAGAAGCTGTAGGGCTTCGATGACGTTTGTTTTGCCTATAGCGTTTGGCCCAACTATGACCGTGAGATGAGGATCCGGTAGCAACTCAAAACTCTCGTAGCTACGGAAGTTTTGTAGTTGAAGATGTGTTACCGAAAGACCCATGACTCCCTAGCCGAGCCGTACAGGCATAAGAAGGTAGAGGAATCCTTCCTGCTCCACGCTCTTGAGCAGCCCAGGCTTCAGGGCGCTCTGCACCTCAAGACGCACTGAGTCTGTACCGATGGAGCCCAAGCCATCCATCAAGAAAGCGTGATTGAACGCGATCTCAACATCGTGCCCTTCAGCTTTGACCATCAGATCTTCAGATGCGTCCCCAACATCCTGGGTGGCCGCTGACAGGGACAGCGTCTGATCTTCAATGTTCACAGATATACGCAGTGGGGTGTTGTGAAGGGCCATCAGTGAAACTCTCTTCACAGCTGCGCTCAGCTCTTCTCCTGAAACAACCGCCGTTGTTTCAGATTCCTTTGGAATGAGTTGTTTGTAGTTTGGGAAGGTCCCCTCGATTCGACGGGTGATGAATACCGTGCTCCCAAATTCAAAGACGATCTGATTCTCGGATATGCCCAGGACCACAGATTCTGCTTCTGATCCAAGACGGGTTACTTCCTCGAGGGCTTTCCCGGGGATTACCACTTCAATGTCCTCGCCGGCCTCTTTCTCGAGGACGACTTCTCTGACTGCAAGGCGATATGAGTCAGTAGCCACCATCTTGATTGAGGGTCCTTCAATAATCAGAAGAATTCCTGTGAGGATGGCTCTTGTCTCATCCCTGCTTACGGCTCTTGAAACCTGGCGAACCATTGAGACGAGAGTGGCGGAGGGAAGCACGAGTGATTTCTCAACCTCTACTTCTGGAAACTTCGGAAAGTCCCCGGGCTTCAATGTCTTCACGGTAAACGAGGATTGCTGACACCTGATATGAGCAGTCTCTCCTTCTGTCTCGATTGTGACCGCGGCTTCAGGGAGACTTCTCACGATGTCCATGAGCAATTTGCCCGGAACAACGATCTGCCCGGTCTGCTCAATCAAGGCTGGGCTGGTGTGTTTTATGGATACCTCGAGATCCGTTGCCTGCAGAAGAATTTCTCCCTCTCCTGCGGTAATGAGAATTCCAGAAAGAATCGGGAGTGTCGATCGGGCCGACATTCCTTTGCCAACGGTAGACAGACCCTCAAGCAATTCACTGCGGGCGATACTGATCTTCATGTAATAGTCCTTTCTTCTTCCTTAAATGATTACCAGTACCACCACTAAGGGCTGTGGATATGTGGATGACGTACGTTTCCGCTGCTTACGGTCGGCGTGTCTCTTATCTCAACGCTGTTGGTGGATTGCTCTCGCCGTCCACACTATCCTCAGGTCCAAGATTTCATCAACAGGTTCCGCTGATCTTCCCGAGGTTGTCCCCATGCTTTCTACACGGTTATCAACAGGCCTCTCACGAAGGGTAGATCAGTTTTTCTGCCGAATCTGATTCGTAAGAGTTTGGATCTGGTTGTACACGTCACGCTGTTCGCTCATGAGTTTATGAATCTTCGCGGTGGCGTGCATCACTGTGGTGTGGTCGCGACCACCAAAAGCATCACCAATCTTTGGAAGTGAGAGATCAGTAAGGTCACGCGCGAGGTACATGGCTATCTGTCGAGGATAGACGATGTTCTGTGACCGTTTACTACCAATCAGGTCATTGTGAGCAATCCCATAGAAACGGCACACCTCACGCTGAATGGAAGCCAAGGAGATGGGACGAGCCGAGTGATCCGGAAACACCGTCAGAAGAACTTCACGGGCCATCTCAAGATCAACCACAGGGCGTTTAGAGAGATGTAGCCATGCCCCTATGCGGTTCATAGCACCTTCCATCTCGCGGATGTTAGGGGTGCTTATCTCAGCAACGTAGGAAAGAGCCTCGCGCTCGACCGGCATCTTCTCGCGCTCTACGTACTGCCGAAGGATGGCCAGCCGCGTTTCGTAGTTAGGCGGCTGGATGTCGGCAGGAAGCCCCGAAGCGAAGCGGCTTGTATAGCGTTCCTCCATATTTATATCGCGCGGAGAGCGATCCGAGGCGAGAACGACCGCTTTACCGCGCTGCATGAGCTCGTTGAAGGTATTGAAGAACTGCTCCTGAATTCCCTCCTTCTTCTGAAGGAACTGAATATCGTCGATCAGTAGAACATCCACTGTGCGGTACTTACGGCGGAACTCATTTGATGTTCTTGCGTTTACCGATTCCACGAAGTCATTCAGGAAGCGTTCTGCAGTCACCAGAAGGACCTTCTTGTGGGGGAAGCTCTCATTCACATATTGAGCAATCGCGTGAAGAAGGTGGGTCTTTCCGAGGCCCGGTCCACCCCAAAGGAAGAGAGGGTTGTACTTCAACCCAGGCTGTTCAGCGACAGCAAGCGCAGCATTTCTTGCGAAAGCGTTTGAATCACCTACGACGAAAGAGTCAAACGTGTAGCGAGGGTTGTACTCCTCTTCAGCTTCAACAACAGTGGAGCTGACGGGCGCGACTTCCTCCGTAATAACACTTGGCCGTTCCACCGAGGGGGAGAATTTCTCAACAGAGAGATTGCCATCAACAACAATCTTCACACAGATGTCATCCCCAATCACCTGTGACACTGCGGCGCTCAGGCGCTGTGTGTACCTCTCCTCGAGCCACGCACGGGCAAAGTCGTTCTGCACACCCACAAGGAAGACGCCCGGCTCGTTGGTTTGGATAGGCACCGTGTGCTCAAACCACGTCTTAAAGTTGGGCTCGTTCAGTTCGACACGGATGATATCGAGCACCCGGCTCCAAATCGTTTCAATATCAGTGGTGATCATTGGTAAGGCCTCAATCAATTGGGTCGTCAAGAAAGCGGATGACTCAGCGAGCCATGTATTCATTGATGTAGCGCAGTCCCTGTTCGGTCAGGGTTCGTTTGCCGCCGTCAGCTTCGATTAAATTGGCGTCTTCCAGAGAGGCCAGGTCCCGGTACGCGGTGGAAACCCCGACACCAAGTTCCTTGGCGACGATACTCGGGCCGACGAGACCTGTTTCCATAACCAAGGCCAAAACCTGCTGTTGTCTTGTGGGCAAACGCAACACCCGCTCGTCTGATGTTACAAAATGCTGCTGGGCGGAAGGGGCGGTGAACTGGCGGGCAGACGCCGCTTCCGCACCTTCAGGCATAAGGGGTTGATACACAGGGAGTGCCTCAGGGTGTGAACTGATTGTCACGACTGAGCCGGCTCCCAGATTGTCCTCGAGTACCAAAGTGCCTCCGGATAGTGATAGAAAGTCGCGCACCAACGGAAGACCGGAGCCCACTCCACGGATGTAGCGCTTCATATCACCGGCGGCGGTAGTGAAGCCAGGCTGAACAGCATTCGCTTTGTCTGCAATCCCCGGCCCTTGATCCGCAAAGCGAATGGTCATCCCCTTGTCGAGAATCGATACCACAGGCTCGGCGAATCGCGCGTGGATGAAGTTCTCTGTTACCTCACGGACGACGGTGTAGGGAATGTCGCTCCCCTGCTCACGCGCGAGCCGGTGAATGGTCGTGGTGAGCCGTTCGATGTACTCACCGGTGGGTCCCGGTTCGACCTCTTCGACACGCGGGGCCGCGCCGGGGGCCTCATATACCGCAACCCGCGCGCGCGAGCCTATAGGGTTATCGAGTGGCGAATGCGCATCCACGACTATGGTCGAACCCATGGTCCCAAGGCTCCGGTTGGAATCTCCGTAAAACGATCTCATATCCCCCATGCTTTCCATTTCAGTGCGAGTAATCCACAGGTCTCCCCATTGACGCCCCGCTAACTGCTCTCACAATTCACCAGTACACGGCCGTATCCACCACAAGTTTTCCACCACACAACCACCGAGTGGAAGCCCCTGACATGGGCTTTCCTTGATTGTCCACAACGCTTTCCACAACTGTGGAAACTACGGAAGCCGGCCAGACGGGCCGAGTAGAGAAATCGCTGCTCACGCTCGGCGTTCGCTCTAGAGCTGGCGATGCAAACTGTGGAAAGGTCATTCCGGACGGGGAACAACTGTGGAAAGCGGCGCACACGTCAGGGGTGGCCCGATCCGGCGCCGGAGGTCACGACGACCACCCGGTGAGGCTCCAGCACCCCAGGAGCGTCCCTAGGTGAATATGAGGCCCTGAGCGGGTGTTTTCAATCTCACGAGCAGCGGTTGTCCACAGCTGATTCGTGAGCGCCGAGAATACCAAAGGCCTCGGCGACCAACAATGGTCGGCGGCGGGTTGTCCACAGGTTCCACAAGCGTGCATACTGGGTTTTCCACAGTATCCACAGATTCCGGTCGACTTTTCTGACTCCAGCGGCGTAGGTCCTGACCTGCGGGAACACGAAGGCAAACACACGTTCGGTATCCGCCGCTTGGGCATAACAAGGCCGATCAAGCCCCGCTGGTCCCCGTGAGGGGCCCCGGAGATACCCCGTTTGACACGCCGTGAACCACACGCATATAATCGTCGGGCTTTGCCCCCGCTCCGAGGGGGCGCACCTAGGAGGAACAGTGAAGAGAACATATCAGCCTAACACCCGGAAGCGTGCCAAGACGCACGGCTTTCGAGCTCGCATGGCAACCCGCGGCGGACGCGCGGTTCTCGCTGCACGCCGGCGCAAGGGGCGCAAGGTCCTGAGCGCCTAGTCTTCGGACTAGGCGTTTCGCCGGCCCGTGATCGCGTGAGTACCATCAAGTCGTCGCGAGAGATCGATAGGATCTTTCAAGAGGCGACGCGCGTGGCTCATCCGCTCATCATACTGCTCGTCTCAGCAACACCAGAAGGACGCGACCAGACAGGTCGCGTCGCTTTTGTTGCGGGGAAGAAACTTGGCAATGCGGTTCACCGCAATCGTTGCAAGCGCGTGCTTAGAGCGTCCCTCCGGCGTGCCGGCGGGCCGTGGCCTGGTTCAGATGTGGCGATCATCGCCCGCCCGGGTCTCGGAGACGCCGTTCCACAGGAAGTCGACCGTGCGTTCGAGAACGTGACGTCACGAGCCAGGCTGACCCGATGAACGCCCCACGTGGGCACATTGAGGCTTTTCCGCGACAGTTTGCGATGCTTCTGATTCGCTTCTATCGGCGTTTCATCTCGCCGGCATTCCCCCCCTCGTGTAGGTTCACACCGACATGCTCGGCTTATGCGCTAACATCATTGGAGAAATACGGGCTACTTAAGGGTGGCTGGCTTGCGCTGCGACGAATTGGTCGTTGCCACCCGTGGAACCCAGGCGGATATGACCCGGTCCCTTAGGGGCCTGCACGTAAACAACCGAGGAGGTATTCCAGGGTGTCAGGACTATGGACCCAGTTTCAGGACATTATCTATGCAGCGCTTGTCTGGCTCGAGCAGCTAACAGGTGACTGGGGTGTGGCGATTATTCTCCTTACCGTGGCTATTCGGATTCTGATTCTGCCGCTCACGGTCAAGCAGACGAAGTCCATGGCCGAGCTTCAGAGAATTCAGCCAAAGATCAAAGAGTTGCAGGCCAAGTACAAGGACGACAAAGAGAAGCTCCAAGAAGAGACGATGAAGTTCTACTCCGAGAACAAGGTGAACCCGTTTGGCGGGTGTCTTCCCCTCATTCTCCAGATGCCGATCTTCTTTGCGCTCTTCAGTGTATTGCGCAACAGGGCGACAGATGCCTGGACATTTCTGTCAATTATTCCCAATCTGTCGAACACCCCGAAGGTCGTTTTCACTGAACAGGGCCTCGTTTCGGTTATTCCTTACGCAATTCTCGTAGTTCTGTTCGCTGTGAGCGTCTGGCTGCCCCAAGCTCTCATGCCCGGTGACAAGCAACAGAAGATGATCGGCGCCTACATGGCGATTGTCATGCTGTGGTTCGGTTGGACCAGCCCCGCTGGCGTGCTGCTCTACTGGGATGTCTCAAGCATCTGGGGCGTTGCCCAGCAGCAGCTGACCATGATGTCGGTCAAGAAGAGTCTTGCGGCAGACGTCGCTCTTGAAGTTGAGACAAAGAAGTCATCTAAGAAGAAGGTCTCCCCCGCCGAGGATGTTGCCGAGAAGAAGCCGGCAAACAAGAAGTCCGGCGGCAAGAAGTCCTAGCGATCCCGCGCCTCGGCGCTGTAGGAATGGAGTCTGTCTGATGGAGAGAGAATGCGTGACTGAGGCTGCCTCAGTCGAAGAGGCTGTTGACGCGGCCCTCGAGCAGCTTGGTGTCCAACAGGATGCCGTCGAGTACGAAATACTCGAAACGGCGGGTCGGAAGGTATTTGGAATCGGATCCGAGCGAGACGCCAAGGTACGTGTGTGGGTTAAGGATTCATACCTGGCCGAGCTCGAGGAGGCACGAAACGTCGATGCTGCCGATCCTGATGTGCTGGTCGACCCCGCTGAGGACGTCCCCGATGAGCTGAAACGGTACCGGGAAGTTGGCGAGCTCGCCGACGAGGACCTGGACAAGGTCGCCGACACCGCAGTCGCCGCTCTGCAGACGATCCTGAACACCTTCGGTATCGAAGGCAGCTCCATTGAAGAGTATGAAGGGGATGAAGGCGAAATCATCTTGGATGTCGTCGGTGGGGACCTGGCGCTTCTTATTGGTCGTCATGGACGTACGCTCGACGCACTGCAGGCGCTGGTGTCTGCTATTACCAACAAGCAGCTCGGCTTCAGGTACCCCGTCATTGTTGATGTAGAGGGCTACAGGCATCGCCGCCGCCAGAAGATCGAGGAAATTGCACGGCGCTCGGCGGATCGTGCGGCACGCCAGCACGGTGCCGTAAAGATGCGCCCGATGACCGCATATGAACGTCGCGTCGTTCACGTCGCGCTTCGTGACGATCAACGTGTCGTAACACATAGTGAAGGCGATGAGCCGTTCCGAATGGTCGTTGTGGCTCCCAGATAGGGTCTGTTCTGCATAGGTAATCCGACGAGGCGCCCCCGGGCGCCTCGTTTGCTATCTCCAGCAGAGAGGTATGCAGGTTGTCGAGCGTCGCGACGGGAGACGTCCACCTGGGTACTCCATCCGCGCAGCAGCGCAGATGGCTCGGTCGGGACCTGTGAATAGTTCCAACTCGTGGCGTATCGGAACCTACTTTCTCGAAGCGGACGGGGCGACCGACTCCGCCGGGACAGTCGGGCGAACTTCTGTTCAGGCCAACAGTGTCTGGCCAATTGCTGGAGATCGCCAGACCTCGCTGCTTGGTGGCGATTCCGGAATATCCGCCAGCAAGGATCGTTCAGCTGCTGAATTGCACGGCAACGGCTACTGGACCTTAGCGGGCTGGCTGCCGAGGTAGGTGTTTGGCAAGTGAGTGCTTCGTCACGCGCCGAGCGAGCCCAGATTCATCCTTACCCTTGGCGTGGAGCGCCTACGGCTCAAAGTCCGCTCAGCCCATGGCGAACTGCAGGAAGCACATCGACGATCGAGCAAAGTCCCCCGGGACAATGCGCGCATCACCTAAACCGGGTATTCAACCGGCCGTTTGCTGCCAAGACTCCACGAGTCGCCAAGTTCTGGCATGCATTCCGGTCAGTTGAACTCATGCGAGGGTTTCACGTGAAACATACGATGGCCTGATGAAGCGTGGAACGTCGAATTCGTGAGTGCAATCTAGCGCAGATCGAGCAGCGGCGCCGATTCGCGAGGCGAAATCGCTGCCTCGGGCAAGCCCAACCGATCTGTCGACAGCGACTATGGATTTCGGCCATGTTAGAATGACGATTCCCAGATAGGAGTTTCACGTGAAACATTCCGAGTCCCAAACGGCGTTGCTCTCTAGACGGTGTGCTGAATCGTCGATCGAGGCATCGGACCAATCTCTAATTGTGCTGGTGCGGTATCTGAACGCTGTCCTCGCTGCCAATGAAACGACGAATCTAACAAGAATCACCGATCCCGAACAGGCGCTGCGTCTGCACATCCTCGATAGCCTATGCGCGCTTACTGAAATCCGCTCAGCCGTTGATGGCCCCTTGTGCGATATAGGTACGGGAGCCGGCTTTCCCGGCGTCCCGCTTGCCGTGGTCTCCGGACGCGACTGCACGCTTCTTGATTCCGTTCGAAAGAAGGCGGACATTGCCGCCGGAATTCTGATGGACATGGGCCTGGACCGTCAGATTCGGGTAAGCCATGACCGTGCTGAACAGCATGCACGGAAACATGCCGGCGAGTACGCAGTCATTACTGCCCGAGCGGTCGCTCCGCTAGCCAGCCTGGCCGAACTCGCGGCTCCCCTTCTTTGTGATGGCGGAGTCCTAGTTGCGCTAAAGGGAGATCCGTCGCAGGGCGAACTCGACTCTGGAGACGTTGCCGCAGGAATTGTTGGGCTTCGCCTCAAATCGAAGCGCCACTTCAGGCTTCCAGGAGGTGACGAGCAGCGATGTGTCATCGCATACGTCAAGACGGGGCGGAGTGCTGTCTCCTTGCCCCGTCGTGAAGGTCTCGCTCAACACTCGCCGCTCGGGTAGGCTCTGTTCCTTTCCGGTACTGAGTTCGCTATACTTGCGAGTCGAATGGTTGCTCTGAATAAGGGGGATGCGTGAACGAGTTTGCCGCCGGAGGTGAGTCACCCGTTCGATCTGCCCGGGTTCTTGCTGTGGTCAACCAGAAGGGCGGGGTTGGCAAGAGCACGACGGCCGTGAACCTTTCGGCGTCGCTCGGTCAATTGGGGAGTAAGGTCCTTCTGGTCGACCTAGATCCCCAGGGCAACGCGACCTCGGGTTTTGGCCTCAACAAGAATCAGCGTGAGCTCTGTATCTACAACGCGCTGCTTGGTGATGCGTCGATTGAACAGATGATTGAGCCCGTGGAAATCGAACACGTGTTCGTCGTTCCTGCAACTATTCAGCTTGCTGGAGCAGAGATTGAGTTAGTTTCGGCCATGAGTCGGGAGACGAAGCTCCGCGCAATCCTCAAAACGGTCCGTAAAGACTTTGATTTCATCATCATTGACTGCCCGCCATCGCTCGGGCTCCTGACGCTCAACGCGCTGACCGCCGCCGATGGGCTCCTCATTCCAATCCAGTGCGAATTCTATGCCCTTGAGGGCCTGTCTAAGCTTCTTGACAGCGTCCGCCTGGTGAAGACTCACCTGAACCCCGAGCTGGAAGTGTTCGGTGTTGTCATGACGATGTATGACTCGAGAACCAGGCTCGCTCAGCAGGTCGTCGAAGAAGTACGTGATTTCTTCGACGACAAGGTGTTCAAGACACTTATCCCTAGAACGGTCCGACTCTCTGAAGCTCCTAGCTTTGGCCAGCCGGTTACGTTGTACGATCCCACTGGCAAGGGTGCTGAGGCCTATATGAATCTGGCTAAGGAAGTGATCGATCGTGACTAAGCGTGGGCTTGGCAGGGGTCTTTCGGCGCTCATTCCGAGCGCGTCGCAAGAGTCACAGACCTCAGAAGACGTGCGTGAGTTGTCGGTCGACCTCATCACCCCGAACCCTGATCAGCCCCGAACAGACCTAGACGATGAATCGATTGCAGAGCTCGCGGACTCCATTTCCAAGTTCGGCCTCCTGAATCCTATTCTCGTGAGACCACAGGGCGAGGGATATCAGATCATCGCCGGTGAGCGTCGATGGAGGGCGTCCCGAATCGCGGGCCTAGAGCGCGTGCCAGTGTGTGTACGCGCATCGACTGAAATCGAATCCCTCGAGATGGCGCTTATCGAGAACCTTCAGCGCCGTGACCTGAATGCCGTCGAAGAGGCTCGAGGCTACAGGAAATTATTGACAGTTCATCGCATGACGCAAGCGGAGCTCGCGGATAAGGTCTCGAAATCTCGCTCGACCATCACAAATGCACTTCGTCTTCTTGATCTGCCAGAGGATGTGCAGGAGTTCGTCTACGACGGTCGGCTTTCCGCTGGTCACGCCCGTGCGGTTCTATCAGTGCCCGATGACGAGGTTCGATCCAGGCTGGCAAAAAGAATTGTCGAGGACGGGCTCTCGGTTCGGGAGGCCGAAAACCTCGCGCGGCTCTACGCTGCAGGGCAGACCGAGCGGACGCCTCGTCCTGCAACCCCTAAGACGTTCAAGGTGGTCGCCCGGTCGCTCCGTCGGCTCCTGAACACCAACGTCAAGGTGAAGCTCACAAAGGATAAGGGCAAGATAGAGATTGATTTCCATGGTGAAGAGGAGCTCGAGAGGATATTCCGGCTTCTCACTGACGCCGAGGCAGTAGCAGTACCCGGAAGGGATGACGAATGAAGCGCAATCTGGAATATTTAGCCATTGGGCTTATCGTCGGTGCCGTCGCGGGTTTCCTCGGCGGGCTGTTGTTGGCTCCGAGTAGCGGCCAGAAGACGAGGCAGAGGCTGGCGGATGAGGCGTTGCGAGCGGCGGAGGTTGCGCGCGGACTCGCAGAACGTGCCGAGCACGCTGCAGAGATGCTCGGTGGGCGCGTCGAACACTACCTGGGGCGTGACGAGGAAGTCGCGTGGCGCAAGGTGAAAGAGATTCGAGAGGGCGTTCAGCGCTACACGCAGACCCAGACTTCCTAGCGTGTCAGAGCCAGAGTGCAAACTCATCCAAGGTCGAAGGGGGAGAGATGGCACTCAGGCTCGTAGTAGGCAGGGCGAACACAGGAAAGACGGGCGCGGCGCTTGATCTCGTTCGGCGCGCTCATGGCTCTGGGCGCGCACCTATCCTTGTGCTTCCTTCGCAACCTGACGTGCAACGCGCCGCAGATGAACTTGTGGCAGATGATGCGCTTGGGTTTCGGGTAACCACATTCGAAGCGTACATGGATGACGCCTGGGCACGCTGCGGTGATGGGCGGACGATAGTCAAGGGCTTCGCTCGGCAGCTCCTCGCGAACGCTGCCGCTCGTCGCGCCGGCGCAGGCACCGGTACGGGCGAGCTCGCCGTCTCTTGCGTCAGCGCGCTTGCGGGTCAGGTGGGGGAGCGGTGGCGTGCAGCGGCACCAGAAGTCGACGGACCGGGAGCAGGGCTGATCCGAACGATCCTGCTTTATCGAGACGCTCTGGATCGCTTGGGCTTGGTCGAACGCGAAGAGGCCGCGCACGCGCTCGCCGGAGCGCCTGAGCTTCCGGGAGATCCCCTCGTGGTGCAGGGGTTCATTGATTTCGCCCCTTGGCAGGAACAGCTCCTTGCGGGGGCGGCCAAGACGCGCGAGGTGCTGGTCACGCTCACCTGGGAAACCGGTTTTGCACCCACCAAGGCTCTGGATGCGCTGGTCAGCAGACTAGCGATCGATTCAGAAGCGACGTCGGAGCCGATGTTTCACACGAAACCGGAGCTTGCCCTTCTTGCGGACTGTCTCTTCTCTTCGGTCACGCCCATTCCTCCCGGGGACGAGGTGAGGTTCTCGTTCGCCGAGGGCTACGAAGCCGAGGCGCACAGAATCGCCGAGGAAGTGCGTCACGCATTGACAATATATGGAAGTGAAGCGGACGCAGCCTCCATCGCTGTCGTGTTCCGCCACCCTGAAAGGCATTTCCGCTACATCAAGGAAGCGTTCGACGAGGCCGGCATAGATGCCGAATACGACATTCGTCTCCCGTTGGGGTCGACCACATTTGGCTCGGCCGCGGTTTCACTCCTTCAGTTCTTGGTTTCAGGCGACCGGGACCTCCTGCTGTCTCTGCTGAAGTCGCCCTACTGTGACGGCGAGCGTGAGGCAACTCTTGATCTTGAACGTCGATGGCGTAGCGAAGGGGTAACGACCCGAGTCGAACTGATCGATGGGATGTGGAGCGCAAGCAAACCTCTCCAGCGCATCGTTCGGCTTGCAGCGCGGGCGACTCGTGGCTCGATGGACGCGTCGGCGGCACTTCAGCTCTCGGAAGCGGTTGGCACGCTTTTGGTGGCAGGATACGGCCGTGGCGGCAAGGCTGAGGCGATCGTGGCCGAGGATGCGGCGGCTCATGCCGCAATTCAGAGGCTTCTCACCCAGGTCGCGTCGGTTGATGACCCATCCATTCAGCTCCAGGACGTCATCGATGTGCTGAGGCGGTCTGTAGTGACCATGAACACTGCAGGGCGCGGGGGCGGGGTCGAGGTCACCGCTGTCGACAGGGTTCGCGGCCGGCGCTACGACACCGTGATCATCGGTGGTCTGAACACCGACGAGTTCCCTGCTGCACCCTCGGAAACCATGCTCCCGGGCAGCGCTGTGGCTGCGGTGCTGGAGGAGTTTGGCGGACGCGGGGAGCATCCCAAGGGCGTCGAGCATGAGCAACTGCTGTTCTACATGGCACTGACTCGCGCGGAGCGAAGAATCGTGTTGAGCACCCGCACCGCCGACTCCGACGGGGACCCGGCGGGCGTCTCGCACCTGTTTGAAACGGTCGCGGACTTCTGCCGCGTGGAGCCCGACGATATTCGCCCCCCCGCAGAGGAACGCGCTCTATCCCAGACCCCCCGTCTTTCGGCCATGGCGACCCCGCGTGAGCGCCTTCGCGCTGAGGCGCAAGGTCGTTCAGGCGGCGCGCGAGCTCGAGCGGCGCTGTGGCGGTCCCAGTCACGAGTCTCCGCCATCCGCGAGCAGAGCTCGCTAGAGCGCCTGGCCGCCGCCGCCGCGTACTCGCCCAGCGCTCTGGAAACCTACCTGGAATGCCCATATCTCTGGTTCTATTCGAGGGCCATAGGGGCCCAGACTTTGGAATCGGAGTTTGATGCTCGCGAGCAGGGAACTCTCGCACACGAAATTCTGTCGCAAACATACAGCCGACTCTTGGCCACAGGCGTTGGCCGGGTCTCGCCGGAGACGTTGCGGCAGGCGCACGACGCCGCCGAGATGGTATGGGATGAACTCGGAGGAGACGCCCAGGGGCCGACCAAGGTCGTTGAGCGTTCGGAACGTAGGGCGACTCTCGTATGGGTGAAACGTATTCTTGAAGACGACGCAACGTTCGCCCTGGGATTCAAGCCGACCCACATGGAGTGGGCGTTTGGCATGGCGGGTGAGGAGCCGGTCGATATCGGTGGGTTGGCGCTGCGTGGCAGAATCGATCGCGTGGACACGGACGATGCCAATCGAGCGATCGTCGTCGACTACAAGCGCACATCCGGACCGAGCGCGGATAACATCCTCAAGAATCGCAAGATTCAAGTGCCGCTGTATCTCGAAGCGGCCCGAATCGGGCTGAAAGTGAATCCGGTGGCGGGCATCTACCGAGGGCTGCGCAAACGAAGCGACCGCGGTCTCATCCTGTCGGAAGCAGAGGTGACCGGGTGCTTCACGGGAACAGACCTCAAGACGAAAGCCGAGTACGATGCGATCGTGGCAGGCGCGCTTGAGCTTGCTCGAGGCGCTGTCGCCGGAATGCGGGCAGGACGGATCGAACAGGAGCCGCACGATCCGGCCAGTTGTGTGAAGTGCCGCGCGCGCGCCGTGTGCGGAGGCGCGCGATGAGCGATGCACGAATGACTCCCGAGCAAAAGGCCGCGGTGGAGCAGATCGATGGCAACCTCGCAATCAGCGCCGGGGCTGGCTCAGGTAAGACAACGGTGCTCGCAGAGCGTTTCGCCCAAGCGCTCGATGCGTCTTCCGAGGCGTCGTGGGCGCCGGCGGCAGTCGACCAGGTGCTCACCATCACGTTCACCAAGAAGGCGGCGAGCGAGATCGCGGAGCGTGTTCGGCGAGTCGTAAACAAGAGAGTATCCGTCGCAGCCGGTAGGCGCGTGAGCGAGGCCTGGATCTCGACGTTTCACACCTTCTGCGGGCGTCTGGTTCGCAGACACGTGCTCGAGGCGGGGATCGAACCGGGCTTCGCGCAATTGGACGAGGTTGGAGCCACGACGATCGCGGTTGCGGCCTTCGAGTCATGCAGCGCGCCGCTGTACGAGTCGGACACGCACGTGCGTCAGCTCATCGACGAATGGGGGGCAACAGCGCTCCAGGAGGCCATCTCCGGCGCACACGAAAAGATTCGGTCAATGGGCCTGAGCCCCGCCGAGGCGATCGTACCCAACGATGAGGTTGCGCTTGCGGAGATTCTCGGTCGCACGCTGGATCTGGCAAGAGAGCGGCTTGCTGAACTCGAGCAAGCGAAGCAGACCCCGGGGGTGGTGGCGTCCGTCGAGACGCTCAGTTCATGGTGCCGATCTGCGGGGTCATGCGGCCCCGACGATGATCTGTGCATGCGCCTGTGCGAGCTTGATGAGGGCGGCAAGGTCGGGGGCAGACCCAAGTCCTCAACGGGTGATGCCTACCAGGACTCACGCAAGCTTCTCTCGGCGGCTTTGACCGCGGCAGCGAAGCCTGAGCTCACATCGGCGTTGCAGCAGCTCCTACGAGCTTATACGCACGAGTTCTCGGCTATCAAGAACCAGCGAAATGCGCTCGACTTCGATGATCTGCAAGAGCGCGCAGTCAAGCTTCTCGGCGAGCACCCTGAGGTGAGGGAGCAGTACCGTTCACGATTCCGGATGATCATGGTCGACGAGTTCCAAGACACCAACGAGCTCCAGATGCGGGTTCTTAACCCGATCCGCAACGAGAACCTCTGCATCGTGGGTGACGAACGACAGTCGATCTACGGGTTCCGATACGCCGATGTGAAGGTGTTTCAGCAGCTAAGAGCGGAACTTGGGGCCACCGTTGAACTGGCGAAGAACTTCCGATCGCGCCCTGAGATCATGGCGGCGGTGAACGCGGCGTTCTCGATGCCCCACTTGTTTGGTGCGAGCTTCATGAAGCTCGGAGCGGGGCGTACCACTAACTGGAAACTCAAGCTCCCGGACGCGGAACCGCGCGTGGAATGCGTGTTGGTCGTGCAGGATGACTGCAACGTCGGCGTGGCCAGGCAGGCCGAGGCGGAGCACGTGGCAGCTCGTATCGCGGAGCTGCTGGCCCATGACGGGCTCCGCGGAGAAGACATCGCGATCCTCCTGCGCGCGAGTTCTCAAGCGCCGCTGTTCGCGTCTGCGCTGGAGCGGCATGGCGTCCCAGTGCTTGTCAGTGCGGGCATGAGTTTATTCGATGCGCGCGAGACCGGCGAGGTGCTTTCGCTGCTCAGGGCCATCGCTGTGCCGATGGATGACGAGGCATTGCTGCAGGTCTTGGGCGGGAGGCTCGTGGCCCTGAGCGACGATGGGATGCTCGCCGTGCGCGCGGCGACCGCCGGAAGGGACTCCCTGTGGAGCGGCCTTGGTTCCCTCGCGCAAGACACCGAGCGGTTGATTCCGCTGCCGGAATGGGACCGCGCCGCAATCATCCATGCGCACCACGTGATTGAATCGTTTGGGCGAGACCAGGGGAGGTACGGAGTTGCCGAACTCATCCATAGAGCATGTGAGGAGTTCGACTTCGACCTCACCCTTTTCGCCCAGGGCACAGAAGGCGTCCGCGCGTGGGCAAATGTACTCAAGCTCGCCCGGTTCGCCGACGGTTTCGACGCTTCAGGATCCGGGGACCTTGCCGCGTTTGTCGCGTATCTATGGGAGCGCAAGGACAGCGCGAAAGACAAGTCGGCAGCGGCGGATGCGGGCAAGGACGCTGTTCGGATCATGACCGTGCATTCCGCAAAGGGCTTGGAGTTTCCCGTCGTGTTCGTCTCGGACATGTCCAGCAGCCAAAGCAGGTCGGGGGGTTCTCTGGTGATCGGCCGTGACGTCGTCGATGGCCGAGAAGTACCCATCGTGGGCATGCGAGCGCCTTTGTCCTTTGGTGACATGAGGACTGCGACCTATCTCCTATTGGAACCGGCCGCTCGGGCTGCGGGAGTTGAGGAGGAGAAGCGGTGCCTGTACGTTGCCGCCACTCGAGCCGAGGAACTGCTCGTGTTCTCCGGAGCAGCCAAGATGGGCAAGCCGGCGGCCGAGGGAACGAGTCTGATCGATTGGGTGCGCGAGGCGCTCGGCGATCCGGATGCGAGCGGTACGGTTCTCCTCGGCGAAGCACAGGTGACCGTCACAGTTCTCACTCCTGAAGAGGAGATTCGGCCGGACGCATCCGCTGAGCCGGCCGAATCGGCTCCCGCATTCGCAACACCGTGGCATACGGCGCGCGTCTACGCAGGAGAGATCCGGCGCCCGAGCGAGGTTTCTTACTCCGCGCTACACCTTCATGAGCGGTGCTCGCTGTCCTATCAGGTGAAGCATTCGCTGCGACTGGGCAGGTTCGTGGACCAGGCCGAGCAGTCGCCGACGGGCTTTGGCTCCGCGGTGCATGCAGTCCTCGAGGCCGCGCCGGCTGAGGGCCCGACGGCCGAGTCCATCCAGGGCGTCGTCAGACGATTCGACCTTGATGATGCACAGCGTGCGCGGCTCGAGCAAGCGGTCGGTTCTTTCACGACATCCGATGTCGCCCGGAGGTTGCACGCCGGGGACCGACTCCGCCGAGAAGAACCGCTTCGAATCCGGCTGGGTGAAACGGTGCTCGTGGGCAACATCGACGCGATTTCATGGGCGGGCCGCGACGCGCTGGTCGTCGACTACAAAACCGGAAAGGGCCCCGAGGATGCGACCGGCGAGAGGTGCGCCGCGTACGAGCTCCAGGCCAGGTGTTACGCACTGGCGGCGTTCGAAAGCGGGGCCGAGGGTGTCGAGGTCGCGTTCAGTTTCGTCGAGCACGCCGACGCGACGATCACGCACGAGTTCTCGCGCAACGCCGACCACGAAGCCATCCGTTCCGAGATCGCATCGAGAATCGACCGAATCGCCGAGGAGCAGAGCACGCACCTGACTCACTACGACGCAAACGTGTGTAGTAGCTGTCCGGCTCTAGGAGGTCTCTGCCCGATCGACGCGCCACCGCAGCGCGGCTCAGAGTGCGGCCAGGAGCGTAGCCAAGGCCGCGGCTAGGATTTATCGGGCTTCTCGGACCGCTGTCTGAGCTGGCCGCAGGCGGCGTCGATGTCGGCGCCGCGTTCTGCACGAACCGACGCCTGAATGCCGGACATGTGGAGTTCGCGCTGGAACACGGCGACACGCTCGCCGGTGGCACGGCCGAAGCCGCTCTCCCGCACCGGATTCACGGGTATGAGGTTCACGTGGACGAGAAGACCTCGAGCGAAGCGGATGAGCGCGGTCAGTTCCTCGGCGGTGTCGTTGACTCCGGCGATCAGCGCATATTCGAGCGAGGGCCGTCGTCCGGTCTTCTCGGCGTAAGCGACGAGCTCGCGGCGCAGGTCGGGGAGGGCGATGCCGCGGACGCCGGGCATGAGTCGATCCCGGGTCTTTTGCACGGCCGAGTGAAGCGAGACGGCGAGGGTGAACTGTTCGGGCTCATCGGCGAACTTGCGGATTCCATTGAGGAGGCCGCAGGTGGATACGGTGATGTGCCGTGCGCCGATGCCGATGGTGTCGGGATTGTTCATGAAGCGGAGTGCGCCGAGGGTGGCGTCGTAGTTCGTGAACGGTTCGCCTTGGCCCATTGCGACGGCGTTGGTGACGCGCCTGCCGAAGTCGTCGGCGACGAGGCGAATCTGGTCGACCATCTCGCCCGGACCGAGGTCGCGCGTGAGGCCCGCGAGACCGGTCGCGCAGAACGAGCATCCCATCGCACAGCCGGCCTGTGTCGAGAAGCACACGGTGAGGCGGTCCGGAGTGGGGAGCCCTACGACTTCGACGGTGGTCCCGTCGCCGAGCGCGACGAGGTACTTGCGAGTGCCGTCACTCGACTCCTGCCTCGTGACGACACGCAACGACGGGAGCGCCAACCGGCCCGCGAGTTTCTCTCGCAGGCCGGCCGACAGGTCCGTCATCTCAGCGAACGAGCCGACGCCGACGCCGTACAGCCAGCGTTCGATCTGTCCGACCCGAAACCGCTTCTCGCCGAGCTCCTCGACGAGTGCGCCCAGGCCGGCACGATCGAGCGCTTTGATGCCGGCGGCTTCATTCGCTGTTGTCACTAGGCCTTCTCGAGCTCCTCGAGCGCAGCCAGATACTCTTTCTGATGCGAGCTCTCGTAGGAACCGACCCGGCGGAAGTACTGGGCGATGTCGTTGAGCCCCTCGGCCTCGGCCTGCTCGGCGAAGGTCGGGTACATCTCGGCGGTCTCATAGCCTTCGCCAGCGGCAGCGGCCTTGAGATTCTTGGCGGTGTTGCCGAATCCGCCCATGTAGGCGAGGTGACCGAGAGCGTGCGCGGTCTCCTCGGCGGCGGCGCGCTCGAAGGCGTCGAGGGTGGACTGCGGCGCGCCCTCGAGCTCGGCAATGCGGCGCCACAAGGTGTAGCGGCGGTTGGCCTGCGACTCGCCGGCGAAGGCAGCGGCCAGGTTTTCGAGCGTCTTGGTACCGGCGAGATCCGGAAGCGTCTCGAACAGTACGAAGGCGGACTTGGGGGCGCCACAGACAGGACAGACGTCGGGGGCGGGCCCGACGTGGAGGTAGCCACAACTGCTGCAACGATACATCTCGATCATGGGGGCTCCTTTCAGGAGAACGGTGGTTCACGTGTGGGAGGTGAGTGTACCCATCCTCAAGCGACCTCGCTCACCCCGAAGTTCTCGGAGCGCGCGAGGTCGCGAAGCGATCGCGGGTGGAAGCTACTTGCCGGGCGTGGTGGGCGAGCTCTCGATGCTGATATCCAGCTTGGCAGGACGGTCGCCGACGGTCATCGGGACCCTCAGTTCCTTGCCGTTCCGGATGATGGTCAGGCTCACCTTGTCGCCGACAGCACGCCGACGGACCTGCAAGATGAGGTCGTCCATCGAACGAATCTGCTCGGAATCGAGCGCGGTCACGACATCACCCGGCTTGAGTCCGGCCTTGGCCGCGCCGGTGCCCTTGGTGATCTCCTCGATCAGCGCACCCTGACTGACGGTCAGCTTGCGAACCTTCTGCACCTCAGGATTGATGGTGAGACCAACGATGCCGAGGAAGGGATGCCCGACCTTATCACCTGCGATGAGCGTCTCGGCCACACGGGTCGCGGCCGCCTCCGGAATCGCGAAACCGATGCCGGCGCTCGAGCCACTTCCGCTGTAGATCGCGGTGTTGATGCCGATGAGCTTGCCGTTGCGGT
Source organism: Coriobacteriia bacterium (assembly GCA_038249135.1). Taxonomy (GTDB): domain Bacteria; phylum Actinomycetota; class Coriobacteriia; order Anaerosomatales; family JAAXUF01; genus JBBRWO01. The sequence continues at coordinate 46,344 of JBBRWO010000002.1, read as the reverse complement.
CGACGAGTGCTCCACCGGAGTTGCCGGGGTTGATGGCTGCGTCGGTCTGGATGACGTCGACGAGCGGGTAGCTGCCGGTCTTTTCTGAGGTGAAGTCGGGGAGCGACCTGCCCAGCGCCGAGACGACACCCGAGGTCACCGTGTGCTCGAGGCCGAATGGCGAGCCGATAGCGACCACGGTCTGCCCGACGACCAGCTTGCTCGAGTCGCCGAGCGGAATCACCGGAAGCTCCACTTTGATGCTGATGACGGCGATGTCGCTATCGGGGTCGGTTCCCACAAGCGTGCCGGTGTACTTGTTGCCGGAGGTGTCGCGGACCGTAATGCTTTGGGCGTTCTCAACGACGTGATTGTTGGTGAGGATGTACGTGCCGTTGTTCGGGGCGCGCTTGTAGGCCACGCCTGAGCCGCTTCCCTGCAACGGGACATCCGGGTGCGCGCTCGGCAACTTTGTGCCGCTTCCGGACGACGATTTCTGGGTGACGTCGATGTTCACGACGCTGGGAACTGCGACGGCGCTGGCCGCCACGACGGGCTCGCTGGTCTTGGACGGGACCACGGTCACAGTGCGCGGTGCGGTTCCGACGACGCCTCCCGTCGCCCACTTGGCGCCGAGTACCCCGCCCGCGACACCGGAGGCTGCGCCGACCACGAACGCGATCACGATCGCGAGCGTGACTGCGAGCCCGACCCCGGTGCGGCGCGGCGCAGGAGCGGTCGATGCTACGGGTGTCGCCGCGGGCGGAACCGGCGAAACCGGCGGGGCTGCCGGGGACGGGGGGATGTTCTCAGGCTGGATCGGGGTCTCTTCGGACATCGCTGCTCCTTCGTTGACGATGGCGCCGAGCGTATACTCGTATCTCTCGCCGCATCCGTGTTGTTTGGTCGGGTGCGGGGAATTAAGCGTTCGGCCTCGCGGGGAGTTCATTCCGCATCATGCCGCCCGCGACAGTGAAACGGGGAGGACTTCACGAAACCTCCGTAGTCACTACATGCCACGTTTCGCGAATTTGATACCCGTAGTTGAGGTGTTCGGCTCGGGTGCGTAGACTCTCGGAGAGTCTATGAGGAGGATGCATGGGGGAGACCGACGAGTTCGTGCCACCGTCTTCGCACGCCGAGGACGGAACGGAGCCAGATTCACCTGCCGAGGAAGTGACCGAGCTCGCGATCGACGCCGTTGCTGATGTTGCGGGGGAGATCACGCCAGAGGCACCACCCGAAGCCGACGCTGCGCCCGATGAGATCGATGAGATCTCGAAGTCGCTTTCGAGTGAGGACGCCGCTGAGGCTCCGGCCGACGCCGACTCGTTCGACGATATCGTTGCACCGGAGCCTGCGGCGGCACCCGTCTCGCAGGTGCCTGAGCCGGCTTTGGCAGCGGGACAGGTGTCGTGGTGGCCGTTCTTGGCGTATCTGGGCGCGTGGGTCGTGCTGGCCGCCGCCGCCGTGTGGCAGCTGCTCCAGCTTCCGGTCGATCAAGTCGTCTACGAGTCTCAGGCTTACGTGATGACAATCCTCGGCGGCCTGATCATGACCGCCATGGGCCCGCTACTCATCCTTGCCGTGTGGCTCGCAACCCGTGCCAACCGCTCGGCGCAGGAGCGTTCAGGTCTTCTCACCTCGGCACTCATGAAGGGTGCCTTCGTCACGCTCAGCGGCGCTATCATCTGGTGGGCGTCGCTTGTGATCATCGATTATCTCCGTCTCGGCCGACTGCTCTAATCGGAAGGACTCTCCACCGTGACCATCAATCCCACTGACATCCGCGTCGCAGTCCTCAAAGGTGGCAGGTCCGCCGAGAGGGCCGTCTCGCTCAATAGCGGCACTCAGGCCGCCATTGCGCTGCGAACTGCCGGCTTCGATGTGGTCGAGATCGATACCGGTGAGGATGACTTCATAGCCGAGCTGAGCTCCGCCGCTGCCGACGTCGTGTTCATCGCACTGCACGGCCGCTTTGGCGAGGACGGCACCGTCCAGGGGCTCTGCGAACTGCTCGACCTGCCGTACGTCGGCTCGGGCGTGCTCGCCAGTGCGCTGGCCATGGACAAGGTCATGAGCAAGAGGTTCTTCTCGGATGCGGGGCTGGCTACGCCTGACTACGCAGTGCTGCAGCGCCACGCGCTCTACGACATCAATGCGCTGGTGGAGGCCCTCGGCGAGAAGACCGTCGTGAAGCCCGCCAACGAAGGCTCATCGGTCGGCATGACGATCGTGCATAACCCGTCGGAGTTGTCCGAGGCGATCGAGAAGGCATTCGGCTTCGACCGCCAGGTGCTGGTCGAGCGGTTCGTCGCTGGCACGGAGGTCACCGTCGCGGTTCTGGGCAACGACAACGCCACCGCGCTCCCGACGCTCGAGATCGTGCCCCAAAACGAGTTCTACGACTACGACTCCAAGTACGTCCCCGGCATGTGTCGTCACATCATCCCGGCGAGGGTGAGCGCCGCTGCCGCCGAGGAGTGCCAGCGACTGTCGGTCGAAGCCCACAAGACGCTTGGATGCCGCGGACTGTCGCGAGCGGATACGATCGTCGCCGAGGATGGCTCGGTCTGGCTGCTCGAGGTCAATACGATCCCGGGCATGACCTCGACATCACTCGTTCCCGACGCAGCTCGTGCCGCCGGCATCGAGTTCCCCGAGCTGTGCCGTAATCTCGTCGAGTTCGCGCTGGAGCCGCGCCGCTAGACCGCGCCTGGGCCCGTCGCGAGCGGCAACGTCATCCGCATGATCGTGCCGCCGCCGTCGCGAGGCACGGCGATGATCGTGCCGCCGAGCGACTCCGTCACGCCGCGTACCACCGACAGGCCCAGTCCCGTTCCCGGCACAGAGGCGTCTCGGCCCAGACGCTCGAAGGGCTCGAAGATGGTCTCCGCACAGCCCTCGGGAATCCCCGGCCCATGGTCAGAGACTTCGATCACTGCCGAGGAGCCCTCGACAGAGACGCTCACCTCGATGGTCTGTTTCTCCAGTGAATACTTCAGCGCGTTGTCGATCAGGTTGGTCAGCACGCGGCTCAGCGCATTCGCATCGCCCGCAACGACAGGAGCAGCGGAGGCCTCGAGAACGATCTCACGGCCCGTGATCGCCCGCTGATCGGCGACCATGCCCGCCACCAGCGGTGCAAGGTCCACGCGCTCTCGCGACACGACCTGCGCGGGCATCTCACCTGCGAGGGCCGACTCGATGAGCGCGTTAGCGCGCAGCACCGCGCGATCGATGCCTTCGAGCGCGGAGATCTGCTGCGCAGGAGGCAGCCCGGTGAGTAGCAGATCATTCAGGCCACGCACCACCGTCAGCGCCCCCCGGAGCTCATGAGCCAGGAGCGCCAGCTGTGTACCGTCCAGACCCTCGCTCATCGTGCACCCTCCGCTCTACCGGAACCGCGGCCCGTTGCTTCGCGGGCAGCCAGACGTCGCTCGATGACTATCTTGACCAGATCCATGACCAGCAACGAGGCGAACGCCGAGCCGACGACCAGCATCCATTCTTGAGTACCGAGTGCGGTCGTCTTGAAGAGCTTCTGCATCGGCTCCCAGTGAACGACCGATATCTGCAACGCCACCGTCGCCACGAAGGCGATGTTGAGCCAGCGGTTCTGCAGTGACTGCATCGAGAAGACGGTACCGCGCGCGCTGCGATAGTTGAACGCATGGAGTTTCTGCGACAGCACCAAGATGGTGAACAGCATCGTGTTCTCGGCGCCGTCGGTGCTGCCGAGGAGGGGGCCGGCAGCGAACGTCGCTCCCAGCGCGAAGACGGTCATGACCGCACCCTGCCAGATGACCTCGCTCATCCTCGGACCCGAGAGGATCGGCTCCTTGGAGTCGCGGGGCATACGGTCCATGACCGTGGGATCGGCGGGGTCGACGCCCAACGCGAGCGCAGGTGGACCGTCTGTGACCAAGTTGATCCACAGCAACTGCAACGGCAGGAGCGCAAGCAGTGCGTGCTCAGGGAAGAACGCGACGAAGATGGCGGTCGTGAACACGACCAGCACCTCGCTCATGTTGCACGAAAGCAGGAAGAGGATGACCTTCTGTAGGTTATCGAAGACGGTGCGGCCTTCTCCCACGGCCTCGACGATCGTCGCGAAGTTGTCGTCGGCGAGCACCATGTCGGCGGCTTCTCGGGCCACGTCGGTACCGATGTTGCCCATCGCGATGCCGATGTCAGCACGCTTGAGCGCTGGCGCATCGTTCACTCCGTCGCCGGTCATGGCGACTATCTCGCCGTCGTTCTTCAGCGCCGAGACGATTCTGATCTTATCCTCAGGGTTCACGCGGGCGTAGACACGAACGTCCTCGGCGCGAGCGCACAGTTCTTGGTCGGTCATCGAGGCGAGCTCTGTGCCGGTGATGACCGAGGTCTCCGGCGCATCCGCATCGAGCAACCCGATCTGGATCGCGATGGCACGAGCAGTCAGCGCGTGGTCGCCCGTGACCATGGCGACCTTGATGCCGGCATGCTTGCACTCCGCGAGCGCCGCCGCCACCTCTTCACGCGGCGGATCGACCAGGCCGAGAATGCCGACATACGTCAGGTCGCGCTCGATTGTCTCGCTCTCGACGTCCTCATCGGCGGAGAGGGTCCGGGTGGCGAAGGCGAGCGTGCGAAACCCGCTCGATGCGAGATTCTCGTTGGTGGTGCGCAGCTTTTCGCGACCGGAGTCGTCGAGCTCGATGACTTCGCCGCGGATACGCGCGCGAGTGCACAGGCCGAGCACCACGTCGGCGCCGCCCTTCACGAACGCGATCCGCTCATCCTCAAGCGCATGGATGGTGGTCATGCGCTTACGCTCGGAATCGAAGGGGACTTCACTCACACGCCGAGGACGCAGGTGACCGGGAGCGAGTCGGCTCGCAGCCTCGAGAAGCGCCGTCTCCGTCGGATCGCCGAGGAAACCGCCGTCCGGTTTAGGACGCGCATCGTTGTTGGCGGCGGCCATCTGGAGCAGCAGTGCCATGTCGTCGCCGTGCGGCACGCGGTCCTCGGGTTCGATGCCCCAGTCCGCACTGATCGCGATGGAGTCGAACCCGACCACGGCGCGGCGCACCGTCATCTCGTTGCGCGTCAGCGTGCCGGTCTTGTCCGAGCAGATGAACGTGGTGGAGCCCAGCGTCTCAACAGCTGTCAGGCGCCGGACGATCGCGTTGTGCTCGGCCATGCGACGCACTCCCAGCGAGAGCGCGATGGTGACGACAGCGGGCAGCCCCTCGGGAATCGCGGCGACCGCGAGCGAGACGGCGATCAGGAGTGCGCCGGTGAAACCCACGCGGAAGACCGGGTCGTTGATCGCCTCGACGAAGGTGTCGCCGGTGCTTACGAAGACCGTTGCGAGCTGCTCGGCGAAGATGAGGGCGGCGATGACCAGCACGATGAGGGCGATACGCTTGCCCACGCGCTGAAGCTCGGCCTGGAGCGGCGTCTGCTCATCTTCTTGCTCCGCGAGGAGGTCGGCGATCTTGCCTACCTGGGTAGCGGTTCCGGTGGCAGTGATGATCACGCGGCCACGGCCTACGGCGACTGCAGTGCCTGCGAATACCATGTCCACGCGGTCGCCCAGCGATGCGTTGGGATCTGGGACCGGCACGGTCGACTTGTGGACCGGCTCGCTTTCACCGGTCAGCGCGGACTCGATGATTCGCAGTGCTGCCGCTTCCTGGAGTCGACCGTCGGCAGGAATCTGGTCGCCGGCCTCAAGGACCACGACGTCGCCCACGACAAGCTCCGAGGCGTGGATGGAGGACTCGATGCCATCACGTACCACGTGGGCGGTTGGCGCTGAGAGTTCCTTCAGCGCCGCAAGCGCCTGCTCGGCTCGGAACTCCTGCGCGAATCCGAGTACTGCGTTGAGTACCAGGATCGTGACGATGGCCGCAGTGTCAATCCACTCGCCCTGGAGTCCGGCAAGCAGCGCAGCTCCCATGAGCACCCAGATCATGAAGTCCTCGAACTGGCGCGCCAGCAGCTTCCACTTGGGCGTGGGCTTGGTCTCACGAAGCAGGTTGGGCCCGTTCTCGGCGTGACGGCGTGTGGCTTCTGCCGCGCTCAGGCCGCCGACAGGGTCTGTCGCGAGGGCGGCCGCGACCTGGTCGATGGTGAGTGTGTGGTACGCGACGGGTGGTTGGACGGCGACTGCACCGTCGGCTTCAGCAACTGAGATGTCGGTCTTGATCACAGGTGTCTCCTCGGCAGGTAACGTAGGTGTACGTACCGCCGAGAGTCTCGCTGCTAGGGGACAGAACCGGGGTCTGAGCCCGTGCTGACGGCCTGCCTCCCCGAGCATCGTTCGCTCGGGGCGCTACTCCCCCTCGACACCGACGATGCTAGCATGTCGCGCGCGGTGGCAGTAGCGAAATGCGGCCGGATCCGGCTAGTCCGGAGCGGCTAGTGCTCGCGCGGCTCGGAGGCGCGTGCGGCGAGCTCTCGACCACAGGGAGTGACCGCCAGACCACCCAGCGCGGTCTCTCGCAGCGAAGGCGGCAAAGAGCGCCCGACGGAATCCATCGCATCCACCACCTCGTCCAAGGGGATGGGAAACTCCACGCCGGCACGCGCCATCTCGGCGCCGGACAGTGCGACTGCGGCTCCGGTGGCGTTGCGAAACACGCACGGGATTTCCACGAGGCCGCCCACCGGGTCGCAGACGAGTCCCATCAGGCCCTGGAGCGCGAACGCGGCGGCGTGCCCCGCTTGCGCGGGAGTACCGCCGGCGAGTTGCACCGCTGCTGCGGCTGCCATCGCCGAGCCCGAGCCGATCTCCGCCTGGCAGCCACCGATGGCTCCGGACAGTGTCGCTCGGGCTGCGATGACACTGCCGATGCCTGCTGCGGCGAAGAGCGCGTCGATGAGCTGGTCCTCGCTGGCTCCGTACTTCGCCCCGATGGTAAGGATGACCGCCGGAAGCACCCCCGACGCACCGCCCGTTGGCGCGGCCACGATACGGCCCATGGACGCGTTGACCTCCCCGGTGGCGAGCGCCGTCGCCAGCACGGTGGCGAACGCTCCGCCGAGAGGTCCTGCGTGCGAGCCGAGCACGAGTGCCGCGTCTCCGCCGATAAGCCCGGAGCGCGAGTGCGCCTGCCCGGCAAGCCCCACCTCGACCGCGTCGCGCATCACCGTCAGGGCCAGACCCATGCGCTCGCGGAGTTCGGTCGCACCCAGACCCGACTCCAACACCTCGCGATCGAGCACGGCCTGCCCGAGCCCACCTGCATCCGCTGCGGCCTCCAGCAGTTCCTCGAATGACGCGTACGCCATGGTGATTCCTTCCACAAGCACGCCGATTCCGGCGGTCTGGTTGTGCCGGCCCATCGGGCGGCGGGGACAGGACGGATTGTAGCGCGGAGGAAGCGTCGCTTGTTTCGTGGCTGCTCATAATGGACAATCACCACAGCGAAGGGGAGTAGTCGGTCCGGCGATGAGCCGGGCGGTCCGTTCGTCATCTCGGGCATTCGCCCCGGGCGGACACTCCGCGACGAGACCTTCGGTGCGATACCGTGCCGGAGTCTCGAATCCTGATTCCCTGGAGCTATTCCTCGAGAGTCGCATCGGTACCGCGTTGTCCGTTTCGTCAACGTGTGGAGGCTTTTGTGCCCAAGACCCAGACTCGCGCGAATCTCAATGACGTCGCCACTCCCGACCCTGTTCTGCCCGCGTGGTATCGAGCCACGGTGGAAGAAGCACTCGAGCGCACCGGCAGCAGCGCCAACAACGGCCTTGAGCCGAGCGTCGCCGCCGAGAGGCTCAGTGTCGACGGACCCAATGAACTGCCACCGCCCAAGAGGACCTCTCGGCTGGGAATGTTCTTCTCTCAGTTCAACGACCTGATGGTGTGGTTACTCATCGCTGCGGCGCTGATTGCTGCAGCCGGCAGAGACTTCGTGGACGCCGCAGTCATCGGCGTGATCCTCGTTCTCAATGCGTTTCTCGGCTTCATTCAGGAAGACAAGGCTCAGGCGGCCGTCGACGCGCTGCGGGAGATGTCGGCTCCGATCGCCACAGTCCTGCGCGGGGGGAGCAAACGATCCATTCCGGCCCGAGCTCTCGTGGTGGGTGACGTCGTCGTGCTTGCGGCGGGCGATGTGGTTCCTGCAGACATGCGACTCATCGAGGTCGCCGACCTTGAGGTCGATGAATCCTCGCTCACCGGCGAATCACTGCCTGTGCTCAAGTCGGTTGAGGCCATCGATCTCGACCACGTCGGGTTGGGCGATCAGCGCAACCTGGCGAGCCTTGGCGCGACAGTTCAGCGCGGGCGGGGCGCGGGCGTGGTCGTTGCCACAGGTAGCCGCACCGAGCTTGGGCGCATCGCCGAGTACGCGAGTGGCCAGGAGCCGGTCACGCCGCTGCAAAAGGAGCTCAAGCGGGTAGGCCGAGCGATCGCGCTGTTCGTCGTCGGGGCCTCGAGCATCGTGTTCATCTCCGGCGTGACGGCGGGCCGCCCGTTCGACGAGATGGCACTGGCAGCGATCGCGCTTGCCGTCTCGGCGATTCCGGAGGCGCTGACGGCTGTCGTCACCATCACCCTCGGTGTCGGCGTGAAGCGCATGGCCGAGCAAAACGCCATCATCCGCAAGATGCACTCGGTCGAGACCTTGGGGTCCACCGACGTCATCGTCACCGACAAGACCGGCACGCTGACGCTCAACCGCATGACGGTCGTGAAACTCGACGGACTCGGCGGACGGCTTCTGGGCGAGCCTGAGTTTTCCGGGGACTCGCCGGAGTGGGCGCGCGCGTTGCTGCGGGCGGCCGCACTGGTCAACGACTCCGAGGTGACCGGGGACGACGTGATCGGCGATCCCACGGAGACGGCGCTGGTCGCGGCCGCCGGCAAGGTCGGACGTGAGAAGACGACGGCGGAGGCCGAGGCGCCGCGTGAGAGCGAGATCGGATTCACCTCGGAGCGCAAGATGATGACCACGCTGCATCGCGAGCCCGACGGCTGGGTCGCCTTCACCAAGGGCGCGCCGGAGGTCATTCTCGCTCGCTGCGTGATCGACGAGTCGACGCGAAAGGAGGCAGAGGCCGCCGTGCTCGGAATGGCCGAGAACGGCCTGCGAACTCTTGCCGTCGCCGAGCGCCGCTTCGCCGAACGACCCGTGGCGCTCGAGACCGCCGAGCAGCAGATGACGCTGCTCGGGCTTATCGGCCTGATCGATCCTCCACGCGCCGAGGTGCCCGAGGCGATGCGCCAGGCGCATGGGGCCGGCGTGCGCGTGATCATGGTGACCGGCGACCACGAGGTGACCGCACGGGCGATCGCAACAGAGGTCGGCCTGCCCGAGTCGGGACGCGTGCTCAACGGCCGGGATATCGAGCACTTCACGGACGCGGAACTGGCGAGCGCGCTCGATGACGCCACGGTGATCGCGCGCGTCGATCCGCTGCACAAGATGAGGATCGTGCAAGCACTTCAGGCGAAGGGGCACGTCGTCGCGGTGACGGGCGATGGCGTAAACGACGCGCCGGCTCTCTCGGCAGCTGATGTTGGCGTGGCGATGGGTCAGACGGGTACCGAGGTTGCGAAGGACGCCTCGGACATGATTCTCGCCGACGACAACTTCGCCACGATCGTCACGGCGATTCATTCGGGGCGCGTGGTGTTCACGAACCTCACCAAATTCATGCGGTTTCTGCTCTCTGCCAACGCGAGCCAGGTCTTCCTCATGTTTGTCGCCACCGTTGCCGGCCTGCCGGTGCCTCTCTATCCGGTTCAGTTGCTGTGGACCAACATGGCGACCGACAGCCTGCCAGCACTGGCATTGGGTGTCGACCCAGGGGAGCCGGGCATCATGCAGCGTCCGCCGCGCGGCGCGAGCGAGGGCATCATCACGCGGCGCTCGGTCGTCAGCATCCTGTCGCGAGGCGCCGTGTTGTCAGTGGGAACGCTGGGCGCCTATGTGGGGGTACTGGCCGCATACGGCGTGCCGCTTACCCACGAGGCGTTTGCTCCGCAGTATGCCGGCGCGGTCGTCAGCGCTCAGACGGCAGCGTTCACCGCACTGGTCATCCAGAAACTGCTGTTCTCGCTCAGTTTTCGCTCGAGGACGCGCTCGATCTTCTCCCGTGCCAGCGCCGAGAACCCGCTGTTGCTCGCTGCGATAGCAGGCGGCATCGCGCTGCAAATGCTCGTCGTTTACCTTCCCGGCGCCGACAGGATTCTGCGCACCACTCCGCTCGGCTGGACTGAATGGTCGATCATGCTGCCGGCGATTCTGTTGCCGGTCATAGCGATCGACATCGCGAAAGTGGTCACGGGGCGTCGCTCCGCGAGCTGACACGATTCGTGCCAAGGAAGGTGGTGTTGACGGGACTCAGGAGCAGGCGTAGTATCGGCGCAGCGGGAGACTTAGCATATACGAAGTAAACCGCAGGATGAGCAGGCACCGACACTCGCAGGAGACGCATACATGACCGACGCAGACCTCTCGCAAGCCATCACCGGTACCGACTTCGTCGCGCCGATTCCGGTGGCATGCGACCTGTGTACGCTCGACCTGGTGCGCAAAGGTGAGCGGATAGAGATCATCTCTGTCGACGATGTTCATGCTCGCGTTCAGGCACTGCGATTCGGCGTTGCCGAGGGCGCGTGTGTCGAATGCGTGACCAGGGTCCCGGCCGGTCCGCTCGTGATCAAGAGCGGAAGACAGGAGATCGCCGTCGGACGTTCGCTCGCAAAGCGAATCAACGTCCGCAGGCTGAGCAGCTAACTCCAGCGTCGCGCGGCCACGTGCCGCCAACGCAGGCCTGCTCGGCCAGTACCGCACAAAGGAGTTCATCGAATGAGCGAAGCCAGCTGTCACTCACCGGGTAGCACGGACGTGCGGCCGGGGTGCGAGACGGTCGTACTCGTGGGCAACCCCAATGTGGGCAAGTCAGTCGTGTTCAACGCGCTGACCGGCACCTACGTCGACGTCAGCAACTTTCCCGGCACCACCGTCGAGCTGACGCGCGGCCGGATAGGCGAGCACGACATCGTCGACACTCCCGGCGTCTACGGCGTCAGCTCGTTTAACGACGAAGAGACCGTTGCACGCGACATCATCTTGTCCGGCGACGTCATCATCAACGTGGTCGATGCCGTGCATCTCGAGCGCGACCTCTTTCTCACGCTGCAGCTCGTCGACATGGGCAAGCGCATGATCGTGGCGCTCAACATGGCCGATGAGGCCCGCAAGCGCGGCGTCACCATCGACCGCGATCTGCTCGAGGATCTGCTCGGCGTGCCGGTGATCGAGACCGTCGCGGTCGAGCGCAAGGGGATCGAGGAGCTCGTTGCGGCTATTCCGAGCGCGCGTGCCGGTCGCGCCGAAGTCGAACTCGAGGCCGAGATCGTCGAGATGCTGACCCGCGTGGGAACGCGTGCCGAGGCGGTCATGGTGCTTGAGGGCGACGAGGCGGTCAGCGAACGACACGGCGTCGAGCCGGGCACCCAGCGCGACGCGATCTACCTGCGCCGACGCCACCGCGTCAACGACCTGTGCGGTCACGTCATCACCGAGACCACGCAGGGCGCAAGCTTCTCGGCGAAGCTGTCGCACGCGATGATGCACCCGTTGACCGGCGTGCCGATGCTGCTGGCGCTGCTGGCGGGCATGTACGTGGTGATCGGGCAGTGGGTCGCGGGCGGTGTGGTGGGCTTCCTCGAAGTGAACATCATGCAGACGTACTACATTCCGTTCGTGCAGGAGCTCGTCGCGCGTGTGTTCGCAGCAGGCTCCCCGCTGTACACGATCCTTGCCGGCGAGTTTGGCGTGCTCACGATGACGCCCACGTACCTGCTTGCGGTCATCCTGCCACTTGTTGCGAGCTTCTACGCGCTGCTCGGCCTGCTGGAGGACTCCGGCTACCTGCCGAGAATCGCCGCGCTCGCGGATCGCTCACTCACGTCGATGGGTCTCAACGGCCGAGCGGTGATTCCGCTGATCTTGGGCCTAGGCTGCATCACGATGGGGACGCTCACCACGCGCATCCTCGGGTCACGGCGCGAGCGGTTCATCGCCACTGCGCTCATGGCGATCGCGGTCCCGTGCTCGGCGCAGATCGCGGTCATCGCGGCTCTGATGGCGAACACGGCACCGGTCTACTCGGCGGCGTACTTTGGGATACTCATCGGCATCTTCGTGCTGGTGGGGACGGTGCTGAACAAGATCGTGCCGGGCGAGTCGACGGAGCTGCTCATCGACCTGCCGTCGCTGCGACTGCCGCGTCTCGATAACGTGGTCCGCAAGACGGGCATGAAGGTCTACCACTTCATGAAGGAGGTCACCGTCTTCTTCCTGGCCGGCGCCGCTTTCATCTCGACGCTCCAGGTCACGGGCGCGATCGACTGGATTGTGAAGGTCGCAAAGCCGCTGACCGTGGGCTGGATGGGACTGCCGCCACAGGCCGCGACCGCGTTCGTGATGGGCTTTGTGCGACGCGACTTTGGTGCCGCTGGTTTCTTCAAGATGAACCTGACCGACCCGCAGCTGCTGGTCGCGATGGTCACGATCACGCTGTTCGTGCCGTGCATCGCATCGGTGATGGTGGTACTCAAGGAGCGCGGCTGGGTCTACACGCTCGGGCTCGTGGCGTCATCGATCACCATCGCGTTCCTGCTCGGCGGTATCATCGCCCACATCCTCGGAATCGCGTAAGGAGGCCGACGACATGACGGTCCTACACACCTGCCCGGCCTGTGGCTTCGAATCCGACGACACTCGCTGCCCGCGCTGCAACGCGCTCAAGGTGGTGGGCTGCTCCGGCGCCTGCTCGATATGCGGCAGCTCCTGCAAGACCGATCCCGTGCCGGCGCCGCCTGTCGACCCGCCGAGGCGAGCCGGATGACCGATGACGCCGCCTTCGCCACGCGCACTGACTTCGCAGTGCGTTCCGCAACGGCGGATGACATCCCGTTGGCGGTCGACTATCGCTGGCGCTTGTTCCGCGAGCTGGGATGGGACGACGAGTCCCGCCTCGAGCAGATCGAGCCTGCCGCTCTGGAGCACCTGCGTGAGGGGTTCGCGACCGGCGGCTGCAGCGGCTTTGTCGCCGAGGCGGACGGCATCGCGGTGGGCTGCGTGGTCGTGGTGTGGCAACGAGTCCCGCCGAGCCCCCGCAACATCATCGGGCTCGCGGCGTACGTCCTCGGCATGTACGTTCTGCCGGAGTATCGCCGACGCGGCATCGCTCGAACGCTGATGACCGCGTGCATCGAGTCTGCCGAAGAACGCGGCGCGCCTGCGGTGATGCTGCACACGAGCGACATCGGGCGGCCGCTGTACGAGGGTCTTGGCTTCAAGCCGACTCCGGAGATGCGGCTGTTCACCAAGCACGCGGGGTCGTCGGCCTGGCGCTGAGGCGCCGAAAGCTCGCCTCGCGATCCGGTCACGGCTAGATCGCGGCGATGCACCTGACGCTGGTGGTGCCGGGCTGTGCATCGATCTGCGCGGCAGTCTCGGCGCTGATGGCGTGGTCGGTCTCGATGAGCATAAGCGCCCCCGCACCCCGATGTTCGCGTGAGACGCGCATGGACGCGACGTTGACGTCGCTGTCGGCGAGCACGCGCGTGACCGCAGCGATGACGCCCGGTCGGTCGATGTGGCCCACGACGAGCAGCGGCAACTCGCCGGTCATCTCCACGTCGTAGGAGTCGATCTCCGTCACGACCACGTCACCGCCACCGAGTGACGAGCCTGTCACGCGCATCTGACGCCCGTTCTCGTCGCCGAGGATGAAGACCGCGGTGTTGGGGTGGGCGTCGCCCAGATCCTCCTCGGCGAAGTCGACCTGCATGCCGAGTTCGTCGGCGAGGCGGAAGGATTCCGGGATCCGCTCGTCGTCGGGACGCATGCCCAGGAGGCCGGCGATGAGCGCGAGATCGGTGCCGTGGCCGGGGCCGGTCGAGGCGAATGAGCCGTGCAATAGGATGCGTACACGCGACGGGGTGCCCCCGAAAACGGCGCGCGCCAACTCGCCCAGACGCACTGCGCCGGCGGTGTGGCTTGAGGACGGACCGATCATGACCGGGCCGATTATGTCGAAGACGCTACGCTGGCGTGCCATTCGCTCATCCTATCACCACAATTCGCCCACGCTGTACGCATACGCACCAGCGAGAGTATAGTGTGCGGGCGCAAAGCGCACGTTCAGGCAAGCACAGGAACGCGTCCTCGAAAGGAAGCACATGTCCGAGAACACTCAGAACAACAACCAGCAGATGATCGTCATCGCACTCGTGGTGATCGCTGCCCTCCTCGCCGCCATCGTCGGCGTCGTCGTCTACCAGACCACCAAGCAGGTTCCGGCTCCCGTGGGCACCGTTGAGGCCAACGGCGCTGTTCCTGGCGTCACCGCTCCTGGAACGACCCCGGGCCAGGCCTCCCCTCCCGCCGCCGATGCGCCGTTCGACGCGAAGACCGCCACGAAGGTTCCCGCGGGCATGACCCCCGAGGTCCTCGTCAAGACCTACCTCGATGACGTCATCGCCGGTAAGTTCACCGAGGCGTACGCGTTCCTCCCGGTCGGCAACAGCTACGGCAGTGCCGCATCGTTCGAGTCGCAGGTCAAGCCGTACGGCATCACCAAAGGCAACATGGGCAAGCCGGTCACCAGCGGCGACAGTATGACCATCGCCGCCGAGCAGGTCACCCCGCAGATGCCCATCACCTACACCTGGACCTTTAAGAAGGTCGGCGGTGACTGGTTCGTGGCATCGCGCACCATGGGCGGTTCCGTCAAGTAGTTTCACCTCGCACAGTGATTTCAAGCAGGGCGTCTCTCACCAGAGGCGCCCTGCTTGCGTTTCACGCCGCTTCCGCGTCAGTGGAGCGTGCTAGTCTGGCGAAGTGACTCTGGAGAACCTCGACACCTTCCTCGTTCCGGGCACCGATCCGGATGTATGCGCCGCCTACGCGACGCTTGCGCAGCGTGCACGCACGGCGATCTTCGGCTTCGAGGAAGAGGTCGCCGTCGTCGACCTCGAGACCACCGGCTGGGACCCCGAGCGCGACCGCATCATCGAGGTCGCCGCCGCCATCATGCGCGGCCCGGAGGTCATCGATCGCTTCGAGATGCTGGTCGACCCCGTGATCCCCGTATCGCTCGAGATCACCAAGCTCACCGGCATCACGCCCGAGATGCTCCGCGGTCAGCCCTCCGCCGAGAAGGCCGTCTCGGCGCTCATCGACTTCATCGGTTCGCGCGACATCATCGCGCACAACGCGCAGTTCGACCGCAGCTTTGTCGAGCGCGTCGCGGGGCGCACGGCGCTGCGCGGCAAGTGGCTCGACTCGTTGCAGCTGGTGCGCATCGCGCTGCCGCGGCTGCGCTCGCATCGGCTCCAAGACCTCGCGGCGGCATTCGCCGTCAACGCGGGCGGCCCGTCGCACCGCGCGATGCCCGACGTCGAAGCGCTCTGCGCGATGTGGCGCATCGCGATGGTGGGCATCGGCGACCTGCCGGCGGGGCTGCTGCACCGCCTCGTCGAGCTCTCGGCGGATTCCGAGTGGCCGATTCGCTCCGTGCTCGCTCACGTCGCCGCGGCTGAACCGCCTGGCGGCTTCTTCGACCTCAAGGACACACGTCGCCGGCGAGTTGCGGCCGACAAGGCCGAGTCGCTCCACGACGCCGACGAGGTCGCGTGTTCGTGCCCGGACGCCGCATCGGTCCTCGCAGAGTTCTCGGCGGACGGGCTCGCGGGTCGCATGTACGCGGGCTTCGAGTCGCGCGGCGAGCAACTCGAGATGGCGGGCGCGGTGCTGAGCGCGTTCGACACGCGGACGCACGTCGCCATCGAAGCCGGCACCGGAGTCGGCAAGTCGATCGCGTACCTGGTGCCCTCGGCGCTGTACTCGCTGGAGAATCGCGTGGGCGTGGGCGTGGCGACCAAGACCAACGCGCTCATGGACCAGCTCATCTACCATGAACTTCCGCGCCTGAACGAGGCGCTGGGCGGCGAGCTGCGCTACGTCGCGCTCAAGGGCTACGACCACTACCCGTGCCTGCGCAAGCTCGAGCGTTACGCGGCCGAGCTCACCGGCGTCGACGAGGACCGTATCTCGAGCGTGGCCGCGCTGTTCGCGTGGACCGCGCAGTCCTCGTGGGGCGATCTGGACGCCATCAACCTGCACTGGGGCAAGCGCGAGTTCCGCTCGGCGATCGCGGCCTCGCAGGCGGACTGCACGCACAAGCGCTGCCGGTTCTTCCCGCACCTCTGCTACGTGCACGGCGTGCGTCGCCGAGCAACCAGCGCCAATATCGTCGTCACCAACCACGCGCTGCTCTTCCGCGACGTGGTCGCCGACGGCGCGATCCTGCCACCCCTGCGCCACTGGGTCGTGGACGAGGCGCACTCCGCCGAGAAGGAAGCGCGCGAGCAACTCACCATCGGTGCCAGCCACGTGCTGCTCGCGACCGTGCTGGGCGCGCTCGCGGCGAAGGGTCGCGGAGGGCTGCTGGAGAACCTCAGGCGCGGCATGCGCGGGACCGACTTCGCAGCGCCGGTGCTGGGCGTCATCGTCCGCATGGAAGAGCAGGTCGCTCGTTGCGCCACGCTCAACGACTCGCTGTTCGACTTCGTGAAGGACCTCGGCGTGCTGGCCGGGAACAGCGACTACGATTCCGCCGACGTGTGGGTCACGGATGAGACGCGCGACACCGGTCCTTGGGGCGTCGTGGCTTCGACTGGCAGTGCGCTTGCCAAGCGACTCGAACTCCTTATCGCTGACGGTCGCGAGTTGGTCACCATGCTCGAGGAGATGGGCCCCGAGCTCATGGATGGCCGAGCAGACCTCGTGGGCCTCCTGTCGCGCATCGCGGACCAGCACCTCGGCCTCGTGCGCGTGCTCTCGGGCGAGGACGAATCGCTGGTCTACTCGGCGGTGCTCGATAGGCGGCCGACCGCGGACGTGGAACAGCTGGTGGCCGAGCGGCTCGACGTGGGCGAGGTGCTGGTCAACGACCTGTACCCGCGGGTACACAGCGTGGTCTACACCTCGGCGACGATCGCGACGGGGGAGGACTTCGGTCACTTCGCGCGCGGCGTCGGGCTCGACCGACTGGATCCGGGGGCGTGGCGCAGCTTGCGGCTGTCGTCGAGCTACGACTTCGAGCGGCAGATGGCCGTCTACGTACCCACCGACATCGCGCTGCCCAACGAGCGCGGCTACCTCGCGGACCTCGAAGCGCTGCTCGAAGGCGTGCATCTGGCTATGGGCGGCAGCACGCTCACACTCTTCACCAACCGCCGAGACATGGAGGCACTGCACGCGATCCTCGAGCCGCGCCTCGAGCGTGCCGGCATCTCGCTGCTGTGCCAGAAGCGCGGCACCAGCGCCAAACGCCTCCGCGACGAGTTCCTGGCCGACGAGAGGCTCTCACTCTTCGCGCTCAAATCGTTCTGGGAGGGCTTCGACGCCAAGGGCGACACCCTGCGCTGTGTCGTGGTCCCCAAACTCCCCTTCGGCCGCCCGAGCGACCCTCTGGCCCGCGAACGTGAGCGCCGAGAAGGCCGCGGCGCGTGGCGCAAGTACACGCTGCCCGAGGCGGTCATCGAGCTCAAGCAGGCCGCCGGACGGCTGATTCGATCGAAGACGGATGTGGGCTGCCTGGTGATCGCCGACGCGCGAGTGGTGTCGAAGGGGTACGGGCGAGACTTCCTCGGCGCGCTGCCAGTGGCCGACATCGAGAAGATGCCGGGCGCGCAGGTCATCGGCGCGATCGGGGAGCGGTTCGGGCGGTAGGTGGCGCGATGTCACGAGCTCCGGATTCCTGACGAGAAGGTGACGCCCCAGAATGGAAACCAAGTAGACTGGACTTTGAGCCACGGCGAATAGCGAAAGAGCGATCATGGGACCTACAAGAGCACGGATGTTGGCGGGCGTAACGGTATTGCCACTCCTCATGGTTCCCGGCGTGCTGTTGTTGGGGTACTTCGGAGGAACAGGTGTATTTGTGCTTGGGTCGATCCTGCTGCTCGTCGCAGTTGCGGGAAACGTGGCAATGGGGACCTTCTGGGTGGCTCACGTGAGGCGAAGTTCGCTCGCTGATGAGGATAAGAGACTGCTAGTTGCACTGGTGACATATGCGGGTTCAATTGGGCAACTCATTTACGTGAAACGATACATCCTAACCGGGCGACTGCACTCTAGCTTGGGACCGGGGCAGCCACCCCAAAGCGAGACGGATGATCACTGGTGAGCCTCGAATACACGGGGTCGTGACGACAGTTTCCACCTGAGAGCGTCAGCGGGTACGATGGTGGCAGGAGGTGTCAGGTGGTAGCGATCATCGATAGCAAGCGCGAACAGGTGGCTATGGCGTGTGCGGCGCATCACGTCGCCCGTATGTTCGTTTTTGGCTCAGCACTGCGTGATGACTTCGAACCGGGCCGGAGCGACGTCGACTTGCTCGTCGAGTTCGAGCCACTGGATCCGTTCGCTCTCACTGATGCCTACTTCGACCTGCTCGATGAGCTGCGCGTCATCCTCGGCACGCCTGTCGATCTTGTCATGTCGGATGCGGTTAAGAATCGCTACGTCCGCGCTGAGATCGATCGGACCAAGCAGGTCCTCTATGCCGCGTGACGCTCGAACCTATGTGCTCGACATCGTGGACTCTTGTGACGCGGTGGCCTCGGCGCTCGAGGGCGTGGACTTCGAGTCGTATGAGATGAGCCGGGTGCTGCGTTCGTCCGTCGAGCGCGAGTTCATCACGATCGGCGAGGCCATGAGGGTGCTGCGGGGTCTTGCGCCTGAGGTGTTTGCGCGCATCACGCAGGCGCACCGGATCGTCGACTTCCGCAACCAGCTGACCCACGAGTACTCCTCGGTAAGCGATGCCATCGTGTGGACCATCGCGGTGCGCGAGGCGCCCATGCTTCGTGTGGAGTGCATGCGGGAGCTCGAGGCTTTGGATGAGGCGACCGCAGACTAGCCAGTTTGACGATGTGGATTGGCTCACCCAAGTCACCGGTGGCCAAGCGCCCAAGGACTACGAGGCCTTGTGCTCGAGACGCTCTGCGATCCAGATCGTGATCACTGACATCAGAATCCTCGCCCAAACGCTCGCACCAGCGCCCTCACGGCCTCGCGCACCTCACTCGGCTCCAGCACCTCGACCGCTCCAAGCCGCGCTGTCACCGCGCGCGCGATCCAGCCGGTACCCCCAAACGGCACCTCGGCCAGCGTTGAGCCGTCCTCGGCGGATTCCAGCACACGGCCGCCGGACCACTCGCGCTCGATGAAGGCCTCGCCCGCGGCGAATCGCAGGCGTGCGAGCGGCAGGCCCTCGCCGGTGAACGCGGCGGCGGGGGCCTCGGGGCTGGCGGCCTCGAAGTGCTCGCCGGTCGCCTCGGCGCTACGGATTCGATCGACTCGGAAGGTGCGGTTCTCGCCGACGCTTCGGCAGTAGGCGGTCACGTACCACGCGCCTCGCTCGGCGATCAGGCGGTGCGGCTCGATGATGCGCGTGCTGGGCGCGGTGGCACCGTCGCGCTGGTAGGTGATCGCGACCGCCTCGGATGCGGCGATTGCGCCGGCGATCGTTTCGAAGACGCCGCTGTCGTGCGCGGCGGTCTCGGTGCGCAGCGTGTGGGCGAGTCCCTCGGCATCGAAGCCTGCCGAGGAGGCCGCGAGCAACTTGCTGGTCAGCGGGTCGTCAGCCGAGAACCCGGCAGCCGCGAGTGCGGCTGACAACGCCTCGGCCTCTGCGGACGACAGTCGCACCGCGCCCTTGATCGCGGGCAGCGGCGAGGTCACCTCCACGATGCCGTCCTCGACGAAGACGTCGACCATCATGTCCGGGAAGTACGGCGCGACGCCACAGACTGAGAGCGTGGCGAGATCGTCGGCGAGTTGCGCGGGCGACACGCCGACCTTCTCGGCGAGTGTGGCCAGCGGGATCTGCGCCTCGTTCTGGAAGTGGCCGAGGAGCGCGATGAGGCGGCGCGCGGTGTCTGTGCTGGTCTGCTTAGCCATGGAGGTTCGCCACCGTCTCGAGTCCGTCGCGCAGCGCGGTGCACGCGTGTGGGGGGCCGATAAGTCGCACGCCGGGTTCGTTCTCGACCACGAATCGCACCAGCCGAGGAACCGACCGCGCCGAGACGCGCCAGCGGAAGCCGTCACCGTCAGCGACCAGCTCGCCCTGTCCGGCGGTGAGTCGCTTGGCACGCCAGGCGGCGGAGGGGTCGATGGTGAAATCGGCCTCGAACTCCTCGGCGGGCGGGCCGTACTGGAAGGGGAGGCGGACGAAGCTGCCCACGTCGAAGCCGGTGGGGCGCTCGAAGTCCGGGGTGGCGGGCTTGGCGGTGTTGACGGCGATCGCGTCCATGCGCGAGACGGTGTAGGTGCGGACCTCGTCGCGGGCGAGGTCGCGGCCCACGAGGTACCAACGGCCGTCGTGCAGGAAGAGGCCGTAGGGCTCGACGTCGTGCGGGGCCGAGGAGCCGTAGGAGTTGGTGTAGCCGAAGGTGACGCGCTTGCTGGCGGTGGCTGCGGCGGTAAGGTCAGCGACGGCGACGCCCTGACGCTCCGGGTCCTCGTCGGCGAGTCGCGAGGCGGCGGCTATGGCGGTGGCGGGGCCGTCGTTGTCAGACCCGGCGGCTATCTTTGCAAGTGCGAGGCGAAGGTCGGGGCCGAAGGGGAAGGAGGGGTCGGCGAGGAGCGCGGTGCCCGCGGCGCGCAGGGCGGCGATCTCCTGCGGCGTGAGGTCAACGGTGGAGGCGAATGTGGCGTCGCGATCGACGGAGTAGCGGCTGTCCTCGTCGGTGAGGATGGTGAAGCCGGCGGCGCGGAGCTGGTCCTTGTCGCGCTCAAACATACGGAGGAACGCGTCCTCATCCTGGCCTGCGGGATAGCCCTGGACCTCGGCGCGCACGCGATCGCGCGTCACGGGGACCGTGGCATCTGAAAGGAAGAGGGCGAGGTTGACGAGACGCTCTACGGCATCGCTCATTGCGGAGTTCCCCTCGGGTGCGTGCGGCTGACAGGCAGATTGTACGGCACAAACCGTCTCGGGAAACGAAACGACCCGCGTGGGGGACGCGGGCCGTTCTATTGCCTGAGCGGGCGTTCCCCGCCTCTGAGGGGGGAGGAGGAGGCGGTTCGCCGCGACTCGGAAATGTGAAAGCAACGTGCATGCCAATTTTCGCGGAAGACGGCACCTTTGCCGAGGACGCTCAGGTGCGGTACAAGAGAGCGGCAGCGTACACCCAGTACGCGAGGACAGGAGCACGCGTGACCAACGCACCGGCACCACGATACGTTCCGCTTTCCTCTGCGGGAGTCCGTTTCGATTCGGACCAGCCGGCCAAGGAAAGTTTCTATATCGGCAACGCCGAGGAGGTTCTCGAGGCGCTCGCGCGGCACTCCGGTGACTGCGTCAAGCTGCTCGATCTCGACGGCCACGTTCTGCGCTGGAACTCCACGTGCGAGGACCTGTATGGCTGGAGCGCCCACGAGGTTCTCGGCAAGAAGCTGCCGCACATCGCCGAGGAGAATCGGCTGCACCTGATCAGCGACCTTAGAGCGGTCGCGGCTGGCGATTACGTGGCCGAGCGCGACGGACAGGCGATGCGTTCAGACGGCTCGCGCATCATGTTGCGCATGGTGCTGATTCCCGTGTTCGACCAGGACGGCGACGCTGCAGCAATCATGTCGCTGACGCGCGAGCTGGGACCGGATACGAGGCTCGAGCGGCATCGCAACGACTTCGTCGAGGTGGTGTCACGTGAACTCCGCGATCCGCTCACTGCGGTGATCGGGTTCACGCAGCTTCTACAGCATCCCGCGATCATCAACGACGAGGAGCGTCGGAGCAGAACGGTCCGCGCCCTCTCGGAACGCGCCGGACAGATGTCGGCACTTCTTGACGACCTCCACGTGATCTTTGAGTTGGAGAGTGGCGAGCTGGAGCTCAACGTGGAACCCACCAACCTGGCGACGGCGGTCACCGATGCGGTGGCCCGAGTGCACGGCGCGGAGACGCGAGTCGTGATGGATTTCGAACCGCGGCTCGGCCCGATTCCGGCTGACCGCCGGCGAATCGCGCAGGCGATCGCGAGCCTGATCAACAACGCGCTGCGCCACACTCCGCAAGAAGCCAGCATCGGAGTGAGCCTCTACAGCACCGCCACCGAGGTGGTGATCGAGGTCGCCGACACAGGCTCGGGCATCGATACGTCCGAGCGCGACCGGATTTTCGACCGTTTCTATTCGGGTACATCCCTGCACGGTGGCCGAGAAGGGCTGGGCATCGGCCTGTTCCTTGCTCGCGTGATCGCGGAGGCTCATGGTGGATTCATCACCGTCGCGAGCCTACCTGCAACAGGAAGCACGTTCGCCATTCGACTGCCCAGGACCGCTGAGCGGTCTGAAAGTGAGGCCACATCATGACCGATCAGGCACGTCGAGAACGCACGATATGGACGGCGCTGATCATCGGCGGCGTGCTGGTGGTGGTTGTTGCAGGCATTCTGGGCTGGGGTGTCATGAGCAAACGGCTCGCCTCGGCGAAGCAGATGGACCAAGCGATCATCATCGTGGAGTCTGCGGATACGTCCGTGATCGCGATCGATACGGTCATCCGGGCCGAGGTCACACCGGAGGTCGGCCAGCAGGCGCTCGAGCTCGAGCCGACCGTCGCAACCACCAAGAATCAGCTTACCGAGGCGGTGTCGCTCATCGAGGTCGCATATCCCAACCTCAACAACGCCGAGCGCGCGAAGGCGAATCTGCTGAAAGCGACCGCGAATGCGAAGCTGGACATGTTGGAGCAGGCGCCGGTAATCCTCTCGGCCAGCGTGATGGTGGCCAAGTCTCAGCCGTTGACGCAGCAGGCGTGGGACGAGACGCTCGCCGCCGACAAACTCGCGGACTCGGCGGTTGCGTCGTACAACAAGCTCACCAAGGCCGGCGTGCAGGACTCGGCCGTGAAGAACGCGCAGGCTGAGAAGGCGTTCCAGTCCGCGCGCGACCTGTTCAGCCAGGCGGCTACTGCGTTTCCTGAGGCCGGGCTGGATCGCTACGTCGCGTACGTGGACCAGAAGCTGGTACAGGTCGGTATCTCGCGAAAGTCCGACGCTGCATGGCTCGCGGGCAAGCCCGCAGTGGCCAATACCTTCATCGCGGCCTACAACCAGGCTGACGCGAAGGGCATCGCGATGTACAAAGCACTGCCACCCTCGCCGATCACCGCAATCGCCGACGCTTACAAGTCGCTGGCTGACACCCCCACCGAGCGTTACTTCAAGGCGCGGGACAAGGCGAGCGCCGCCGACCAATCCCTGAAGGCGATGTAGACTACCCGAGCAGGACGCCGCAGGCCCCGAGGTGGGGTGTGGTGCACGCAGATGACGAGGGGGCGCAATGACTGCGATGGAGTTCTGGTCCGGCTGGTGGTGGCCCGCGATGACGGCCATTCTTGGCTTCATCTTCACGTGGCTCGTGTTCTCGCAGTGGATCGATCGGCGCAAGCCGCATCAGTTGGCGTGGTCCGTGGGACTGATGATGTACGCGGTCGCGGCGCTCATGGAGGCCGTCTCGGAGTTTCGCGGCGTGTGGGATCCCACCGTCTACCGCATCTACATCGTGTTGGCAGCGTCGATGGTCGGCTATCTGGGTCTCGGCTCCTTCTATCTGCTCGCCAAGAAGAAGACCGGTCCGCACATCTACCTCGGGATGCTGCTCGGCTGGGAACTCGTCTTCCTGTGGGGCGCGTTCAACACCTCGCTGCGGCTTGAGAAGCTCGTGCCGGGAATCACCGTCGGTGGGCAGGCGTTGGGCGCGGCCGGAGTGTTCCCTCGCATCATGTCGCTACCGTTCAACATCTCCGGCACCGTCTTCCTGCTGGGCGGAGCCCTGATCTCGATCTACCGGTTCGCTCGCAAGCGTGAGTACGCGTACCGCGTGTGGGCCAACGTGCTCATCGCAGCCGGCACGATCTCCATCGCCGCCGCCGGTGGCATGGCACGCGCGGGAGTGTCCGTGGGCCTGTACCCGGGCGAGATGGTCGCCTCGGCGATGCTTCTCGCGGGATTCCTGATGGCGGGCACGCTGGACAAGGGTGCTAAGGAAGCGATTGCGGCAGGCAAGGCGCGTCGGGCCGCTGAGGCCGCGGGAGCCACCGTTTCCACCGAGACCGCTGACGCGGCCGACTAACCCTCGTCGTAGCCGCTGCTCAGCGCTGCAAGCGCGCGCATGTCCAGGATGGTGACCAACTGACCGTGCACCTCGAGGATGCCGTCGTCCTTGAGCTTCGCGAACGCGCGAGAGAGCGTCTCGGGCACGGTTCCGAGCGCCATCGCGAGCTCGCCCTTCTTCATGCCAAGCTCGATCTCGAGTCCGCGCGAGCTCGTCGTGCCCGACTGCAGCGCGCGGTGGAAGACGTAGCGGGCTACTCGGCTGGGAACATCGAGCGCCAGCGTGCTAACGACGGCCGTGAAGTTCACCACCCGGTTCGCGAGGTCCGCGACCAGCGTTCGCGCCACCTGGGGCTCTGCGGTGAGCAGATCGAACAGCGCATCGGTTGGGATGCACGCGACAGTCGCCGGAGTAGCAGCCTCGATGTTGGCCGGGTAGCGCGAGTTTGCCATGGCAGCGACGGCGGCCAGTGGCTCGCCGGCAGAGATCGTCTCGAAGGTGATCTGCCGACCGTCGGCGCCAAGATAGAACACCCGCGCCTTTCCGGTCACCAGCACGCCGAACTCCTCGGCGGCTTCGCCCTCACGTGCCAGCGACGCACCGCGAGCCAGTTCGCGAACGTGCGCGCGACGGGCCAGTACCGCGACGGCGTCATCTGAGGCGGTGCGCCAGAGGCGGCAGCCTCGGAGTGCGGCCCACACGTCGGGACGGATGTTGCTTGGTGCTGTCACAGGTGCCTTTCGCGGCGTGACTGCGCTGGATTCGCGCATGATCGGATGGGGGCGTCCCTCATTTCCTACCCCCAGTGTAAAGATTCTTCGGCGAATTGACCCGCGTCAAAGAACACACCGTGTGGGGAGCGTACGGTGCGAGAGCGGGTAAGGACTACGTGCCCGCGAGATCGCCGGACCGGTACCGCAATCGCACGGTCGCATTCGCGGAAGGGCTCAGGGCAGTGAACCAGAAGTTCGTGGAGCGCATGAGGGACTCGGAAGTGGTCAGCGATACGACCACGCTCGGTGACTTCATCGCCATCTGGTGCGACGGTCATCACCGCGATCGAACGCGGCACAGCGCGCAGACCGAGGCCGCCCAGCTGGGCATCTACGGCCGTAAGCTCCCGGTTCTCTGTGAGGAGTGCGAAGCGCACCTCGCCTACGCCGAGAAGCGACGCGCGTACTGCCCGGAAGACCCCAAGCCGTTCTGCGCCTACTGCGAGACCCACTGCTACAAGGCCGACGAGCGCGCATGGCAGCAGGGCATGATGCGCTACTCGGGTCCCAAGTCGTGGCGCAAAGGCTACGCGATCGCCGGCATCAAGCACGTGCTCGACGGTCGGAAATACAAGAGACTCGCCGCCGAGAAGGCCGCCGCCGCGGCCGCCGGCACCCCCATTCACCAGGAGGAAACCCGATGAGTACCACCGTCACCCGCCAAATCGTCCATATCGATGAAGAGCTCTGCAACGGCTGCGGCGTCTGTGTCAGCCCGTGTGCCGAGGGCGCCATCGTCCTGATCGACGGCAAGGCCAAGGTCGTCAAAGAGGAGTTGTGCGACGGCGCCGGCTTCTGCCTGGGCGTATGTCCCACCGGCGCGCTGACCCTCGAGACCCGCGAAGCCGTGCCGTTTGACGAGGCCGCCGTAGAGGATCGCGTCGCCGAGAAGCTCGCCGAGGCGGTCGCGGCCAACAAGCCGGTCTACATCGCGCAGCACTGTTACGTCTGCAACCGATCCGAGGATGACGGGCCACTGTTGCCGGTGCGGACCCAGGGGACCAGCACGTGGGTTTGCACTCGGTGCTTGCCGGCGCTCATCCACGGGTAGTCTTGCTGCCGAGCACGGGGCCGTGGGGGTCCCGGGCTCGGCAGTCCTTGCCGGGGGCCCTCGGTGGACGGATGCGATGCATCCGACCACCTACCCCGGCTGCGGAACTCGCGCGGGACCCCCACGGCCCCGTGCTCTCCGTGAGACTGCATGTGGCTTAGGGAAGACCTGGACCATGGTCAGGTCCAGGACGAAAGAGCCTCGAAGTTCATTACGCCGTGAAACTGCGGCTGAGTTGCTTGAAGAACGAAATGCCGGAAGGACCACGAAATGGAAAAGGGGAGTTGACCATGTCTATGTTCTGTAATCAGTGTGAGCAGACGGCTCACGGCGAGGCCTGTACGACTGTGGGGGTGTGCGGCAAGAAGGAAGACGTCGCGGCTCTGCAGGATCTGCTCGTCAACTCGTGCCGCGGAATTGCGCTCGTGGCAGTCGACGCCGAGAAGCTTGGTGTGGACACGGCCGCGGCCGGAGCGTTCGTCGCTGACGCGCTGTTCACCACGCTCACCAACGTCGACTTCGACCCGCAGTCCATCGCGGGAATCGTCGACGAGGCCTACACGTTGCGCGAGTCGCTGAAGGCTGCGGTTGCGGCTGCCGGTGGCCCCGCACACTACGAGGGCATCTACGCGACGTTCGTCCCGGCCGTCTCGGTCGAGGGCAAGGTCGCCCAGGGCCAGGAGCTGGGCGTGACGTGGAACGGCGAGGCCGATCCTGACATCCAGTCGCTGCAGGAGACCACGCTTTACGGCATGAAGGGCGTCGGCGCCTACGAGCAGCACGCTCGCACACTGGGCAAGACCGACCCTATGATCTATAGCTACCTGTTCAAGGCACTTGCTGCATTCTCCGACGAGTCGCTCACCCTGAACGACTGGGTCGCGCTGACGCTCGAGTGTGGCTCGGTGAACCTGCGCGCCATGGAGATCCTCGACGAGGCCAACACCGGCACCTACGGTCAGCCTGTCCCCACCAAGGTCCCGCTCGGCCATGCGGCCGGCAAGGCGATTCTCGTCTCCGGCCACGATCTGGCCGATATGGACGCGATCCTCAAGGCCACCGACGGCACCGGCGTCAACGTCTACACCCACGGTGAGATGCTGCCGACGCACGCCTACCCGGAGCTCAAGAAGCATCCGCAGTTCATCGGCCACTTTGGCACCGCGTGGCAAAACCAGCACAAGGAGTTCGCGAACTTCCCCGGCGCCGTGCTGATGACCACCAACTGCCTGATGCCGCCCAAGGCGTCTTACACGGACCGCGTATTCACCTCCGGCCCCGTGCAGTTCCCGGGCCTGCCGCACGTGTCGCGCGCTGACTTCTCGGCGGTTGTCGACAAGGCGCTCGCAATGGACGGATTCGCCGAGGACACCACCGCCGACGCCGTCGAGGTCATGGTCGGCTTCGGTCACAACACCGTGCTGTCCGTCGCCCCGACGGTTATCGAGGCGGTTAAATCCGGCGCGATCAAGCACTTCTTCCTGGTGGGCGGCTGCGACGGCGCCAAGCCCGGTCGCAACTACTACACGGATTTCGTGGAGCAGACCCCGGCCGACACCATCGTACTGACGCTCGCATGCGGCAAGTTCCGCTTCTTCGATAAGCAGCTGGGCGAGATCGGCGGTCTGCCGCGCCTCATGGACGTAGGCCAGTGCAACGACGCCTACTCGGCGATCAAGATCGCCGTGGCCCTTGCCGACGCGTTCGAGGTCGGCGTAAACGAGCTGCCGCTCTCGATCATCCTGTCGTGGTACGAGCAGAAGGCCGTCGCGGTCCTGCTGACGCTGCTCTCCCTCGGCATCACCGACATGCGCCTCGGACCCACACTCCCGGCGTTCATCACCCCCAACGTGCTGGGCGTGCTCGTCGAGAACTTCAACATCAAGCCGATCGGCGAGTCCGCCGCGGCCGACTTGGCCGAGATCCTCGGCTAGAAAGCGACCTGCAAAATGAGCGACTTCGAGTCCCAAGAAGTATCACCCGCCGAGGAGACCGCCGAGGAGACCAGCGCCGAAGCGGACGAACTACCCGCCGAGGAGACCGCCCGGGGCAGCGTGGCCGAGGAGGCCGCGTGTGCCCCGGCGGGTCCCCGGTGGAAGCGAGTGGTGAAGCGCATCTTCATCGGCGTCGGCGTGACGATCGTCGGCCTGATCGTGCTTGCGGCGCTGCTGTACCAGTTTGGCGGCATGTGGGTCCGTACGCCGGAGATGAAGACGGCGTACAACGACATGGTCGTCGCTGGCACGGCCGAACCGGTGAACTATCGGTTCACCATCCCGATCCCGGGGTGCACGTGTCACAGCGATGATCCAGTGCTGCAAGCCAAGCACTCGGTGCGTCACGTGAAGGACTGCATGAAGTGTCACAACACGAATCCGGCTCACGAAGAGCCGGGCGTCCAGTAAGAACGTCGCACGCTGAATGCGAGCAAAGACACGGAGCGAGGCCCGGCCACGGGAGGATGATGGCCGGGCCTCGCTAGTCCTGCAGCATCTGAGCTGCGAGCCCGGTGAGAGTCTCGGTGCGCGCGCTGACCGCCGCCAGGTCCTCGGCGAAATCCGCGGGGGAGACATCGCCTGCCGCGACCGTCTGCTGAGCGCGCTTGGCGGCGGCATCGACCTGCCCGGAGGTCACGAGTACCGCGCCTGCCATCTCGCTCATGATGGTGGCCTTACGAACAAAGGCGTCCTTCATGTTCTCGACGGCGTGGGTCAGCGCGCCGATTTCATCGGAGCGGTGGTTGACGAATGTGGCGGACCAGTCGCCTTCGGCGACGCGGTCGGCGAAGATGCGAGCGGTGGTCAGGGGTTTGGCGATGCTTCGGTACAGCCAGATCGATGCGGCGACCGCCAACAGCAGCACGAGGAGGAGCGTGGCGATGGTGCCGTTGCGCGCTAGCGCAAGCGACTGAGCGGCAGCGGCTTCCGCTTCTACGGCAGACTTCTCCGAGGATATGACGATGAGACGCAGGGTGCCGTCCTTGAGAGACTCGGTCCGCTGGCGGATCGTCGCCCGGAACTGCGAGGCGGTCTGGTCCTCGAAGCCCTGCGGCGCGACTAAGTTCGATTCCGCGCTGGCGCGAATGCGACCGTCGGACATTCTGCTGAGGCGAATGTCGGTACCTCCGTCGACCGCTTCGGAGTTCACCCAGAGGTAGGTCAGGAGTTGCAACTCCTCCCACTGGCCAGTGAGGGTCTCCGCGTCCTCGCCGAACTCCGTGCCGAGCCTTCTCAGCGAGCCCGTAGCCGCCAGCTCCGAACCGAGCACGTTGCCGTACGGGCCCGAGATGTCCTCGGAACGGTTCGCTTCACGGGCGGCGAAGGCGAGTGTGCCGGTGTCGGCCGACCACGCGGTGACGCGTTCCGTAGCGGCACTCGCGAGTGCAGCGCGACGGGATGCGGTGCGGGCCTCTGCGCTGTGACGCGCGGCCTCGCCATACGCCCACCACGAGAATGCGGCGCCAGCAGCGTTTGCGACCACGAGCACGGTCATCGCAATCGCTATGCGGCTCTTCACGGTCGAATTCACGGGGAACCTTTCTAGACGGCTATGCCAAGATCGCGCGCGGCTTCTCGGAGTGCGTGAACTTTGTGCGGATCGTCGGGATCCGTAGGGGAGATGAGAGTGACCAGGAATCCGGTGCGCGTGGCGAGCTCGCCCTTTGCGAGCACCAGACCGATGGCGTCACCATCGTGCTTCTTGGCGAGCTCGCGATTCACCTGCTGTGCGATGTCGAAGAGCACGCCCATCTCGCTAGCCCTCTGCAAGGTCGGACGCGCGTTCGCCGGGCGAGTACACCACAGCGAGAGTTCGTACGGCGCCGAGAGCAAGCACCATCACCGCGAGCGCGAGCAGCTTCTGCCAGTCCATCTCGCCGCCGTACATGCCTACCCAGAGTTCGCGCAGCACGAAGGCCAGCGAGGCGTCGACCAGTGTGGTGATCCTGATTCGCTTGGAGCGGAGGTACTCGGTCAGCGAGTGGAAGATCTCGATGAAGATGAATACGGTCAGCAGCTCGATCGACAGCATCTTGAACCCATCGACCGATCGGGTGGTGATCGCGGTCCACACATCGAGACCCACGCCAATCACCGCCCAGACCAGCACGACGAGCACCAGCAGAACCAGCACCTCAACGAGCCAGGAGATGATGCTGGCCTGTAGGCGAGGCATGTTCGGCCGATGCCTAAGCAGTTGTCGGAAACCTCGGCGTTCCGTCATCTCGGGACCAGGCTGGATACCGAGGAGCATGTGTCGAATCTGCGGGTAGCACTTCGCGTCAGCTTCATGCATGCAGCGTAGGCAGGTCGACGGCTCCTGAGGTGAAATGACGGTTAGCATCTTGTGAACACATTGAGACACCACGCCCTCCCGCCGAGAACCTCGCCGATACTTGCGAACTAAGTCACTGCGCTGCGCTACCATATGGATGGGTGACCGCCCGGTCGCTCGTCCCAGCACGTCCCTGTGCCGGAGGTTTTCAGATGGCCGAGATCATGCAGCACATCACAGCGCTCGCCGACGAGATCGGCCCGCGACCCGCGACCACAGACGCGGAGCATCGCGCAGCCGCTTACGTCGAGTCGGCGTTTATCGCCCGGGGGCTCGTACCGGAGATCCAGTCGTTCGAAGCCCCGCGCACCTACGCGTGGGCGTACGTGCTCTACCACCTACTCACGATTGTCTCCGCGGTCGTTGCCGGCACGTGGCTTCTCGGCGGGCAGCTGCTTTGGCCTGCCTTCGCGCTCTCGGCTATCACGGCGTCCATCTTCTGGTCGGACCTCGACACACGCTGGGGGCTCACGCGGCTGATGCCCAAGGGGCCGAGTCAGAACGTGATCGCGCGCCACGTACCTCGTGCTCGTCGCGGTGAGAAGTTGAAGAAGGTCGTCATCGTGGCGCACTACGACTCCGCGCGCTCCTCGCTCGCGTTCTCGCCCGGCATGGTCGGTCAGTTCCCGATGACCTTTGCGCTGATGAAGTTCTGCACGTTCGCCGTTCCGGTGCTGCTGCTCATCAAGGCGCTGCCGCTGCCGTTCGTATCGGCGACCCTCGCCGCCACCATCGACACCTACACCTGGTACGCGACCCTGGTGGTCGCCGCCTACCTGCTGGTTCCGCTGCTCATCAACGTCCACCGCGAGCTGGCGATGCCCTTCGTCGCGGGGGCCAACGACAACGCGTCCGGAGTCGCGGCGATGCTCGGCGTGCTGCACAGCCTCGTCCCGGAGCCCGATGTGTCGCGCTTCTCCACCTCGCAGTTCACGCCCGTCCGCCACACCGCCGAGGAAGCGCTCGAGGCCGACGTCGTTCCCGACGGCGCCCTGCTCTCCTACACACCCGCCGGTGGCCGCTCACCCGTGACCGAACTCCCCGACGACTTCAACTGGGTCGAGCCTGACGGCGAGCCGGCGCGTGGCCCGCAGCGCGGTCAGGGTCTGCTCGACTTCGAGACCATCGAGTTCGCTGCCGTCTCCGGCCGAGAAGACACGCGCGCCCACGCCACCTTCGACGATGGTGAGAACTGGGAGGCCGTCACGGACGCACCTGCCGACGAGCCGCTCGCCGGGCTCGGTAGTCCCGCGCCTCGTGAAGTGGAGAAGCCGCGCCGCGGGCTTCTCGGCGGACTGGGACTGGGCAAGAAGAAGCGCGAAGAAGATGCCGACGTGAAGGGCTGGCTCGGAGTCGACGACGGCTTCGACGCGCGCAAGGCCGGCAAGGATATTGGCTCGTGGGACCAGTTCGGAAGCGGCGGCGATGACGATGACGACGATTCCGCCGGCGGCCTGGGCTGGAAGGGCGGCTGGGCGGGCGACGACCCCATCGATGACGAGGACTTCGCCGCCAACGAGGCAGCGCGCATCCGACGTCGCGTGACGGAGACCATCGATCGCGACTTCGCCGAGAAGGAAGTCTGGTTTGTGGCCACAGGCGCCGAGGAAGTCGGTACCGTCGGCATGCAGGCGTTCCTCGAGGCCTACGGCGAAGAGCTGCGTGATGCCATGATCATCAACCTCGACAACGTCGGCGCCGGTCAGCTTTCCTGGGTCACTTCCGAGGGAATGGCGCGTCGCTACCGTGCGGACCGTCGCATGATCTCACTCGCCAAGCGTGTGTCGCGCGAGCAGGAGATTCTCGTGAAGCCGCGCGCATACAAGGGGCTCTCGACCGATGCGACCGCCGCGCTCGCGCGGGGCTACAAGGCGCTGACCCTTATGGCGTTCGAGTCCACCGGCGTGCCCGTCAACTGGCACTGGAAGACCGACACCACCGAGAACATCGAGCCTGAGGTCGTCGAGCGCGTGACGGCTTTGGTCACGCACATGATCCGCGAGGCCTAGAGCGCGCCAGACTCCGTCGGAGTTTCAGGCGCGTCGGGTCCCTCGGCGTCTTCCGACTCCTCCGCGAACGACACCTCGGCCTGCGGGTGCGTCCGGTGCCAGGCGACTCGGTTGGCGTAGAACGACATCGCGGTGCCTACGGTGACCAGCACGGCGCTCACCCAGAACACCGGCAGCATCAGCGCCGAGCGCTGCAGCGCCACCACCACGATCGCAAAGATGATGAAGCCCAGGTGCAAGAGGCCGCTTCCGGTCTTGGTCAGCCGGCCCTCGGTCAGGTACGACGGCCCGCGCACGCCCGCGACCGTCATCACCACGACCGCGACCTGGATGATCGCAGCCAGCGCCAAGTAGATCGCGAGTCCGCGGCCCAGGCTGCCCGACACGATTCCGCCGGCGACTCCCACGACCACCATCGCCAGCGACGACACCATCAGCACCTGCCGAGAGAACAGCCGCTTGGGCACGCACAGGCCCATGACCACGACGAGCGCCAGCACCTGAGGCGCCGCGATCGCGTTCATCATGCTGATGTAGTCGGTGTAGGCGGCGGTCTGGCTCCAGCCGGCGACGCTGCGCTCGGCCGTCCACACCCATACGGTACCGACGAACGACTGGATGCCCAGCGACGCCAGAACCACGACGGTGATGATGGTGAGGGTGAAGTCCCAGACGCGCTGTCGGATGTCTTCGATGCCCGCCATCACGCCGCACCTCCCATCGCAGCCACGATTGCGCGCGTTGCCGAGGCCACCGCTGCGCCACCGCCCGGCGCCATTGCGTAGCTGTGTGCGCCAGGCACCACATACGTCGTGATGTAGGTGAGGATCAGGATCACAAACGACAGCACGCCCAGAACGGCGACCGTCTGCCACATCCCGCGTTGCCGCAGGTAAAGCCGCGCGTGAAGTACGGCCGTGTACAGCAGCCACATCATGATCGACATGTTGACCTTGCCCGACCACCACCACGCCTCGCCCGTCCATGCAGCGAGCGCCCACGGGAACCCGATCAGCATCCCAAATGTCAGCGGCAGATACCCAAGTCGTGCCCAGCGATACGCCGTCGTCTCGTACGCCGAGTGCCGCCGATTCATCATCTGGACCGTCGCCAGAAACGAGATGGTGAACGCCCCGTAGCTGAAGAACAACAGCGGCGGATGCACCCACATGAACCACGCGTTGTAGTAGAACTGCCGAGCAGACTCCATGCCCTGGAAGGCTCCCATGGCGGCCTGACCGCCTGTCGACATCGCCTGCAGATACCCCGAGTACTGGCCGAGGAACCCCGGCAGCGGATCGCTGAACGGTTGGCCCAACAGCACCCCACCGGCTGCGAGCGCCGCGACGGCGAGCATGACGCCCGGCAGCAACTCCTCGCGATGACGGCGCAGGAACACGCCCATGAGCGCGGTGATCAGCGCCCAGATGTAGAGCTTCTCGGACTCGATCCACAGCGGGGGAGCGACATGTCCGGTCATCATCCCCGTGGCCGGGTCGATCACGATGGCGAGCTGCCACAGCCTGAAGTGGTACCACGCCAGAACCGCTTCTCCTGTCAGCAGGAGCGCCGCCATCGCCGCCAGCGCGCGACCGCGCCACGCGAGGCTGAGCGGCAACAGGGCGCACCCGGCGAGCACCACTGCGAACCCCGCCACGACAATCTGCAACGGCGCGCCGATTGCTTGTAGACGTGTAGTGAGCGCGGTGATGAGTTCGTAGGTCTGCTGTGGATTCATGCAGCCAGTATAGGTTGTTGCCCCCGTTTCGCGCGCGCAGGTACACTCTCCTGACACGCGCGAACCGGTCGCACGTGATTCGAGCCACATTGCCTTTGTCCGGAGGTCCCCCGCTTGACTCCAAGCCGGCTCAAGAAGCGAATCGAACGCGCCCTCATGGTGTCGTGGCGAGAGCAGCCTACGCGCTACGACATCGAAGCCCTTCAGGCGAATATCCGCCGAGTAGGACTCGTCGTCCGCATCCGCTGGGCGCTCCTGATCGTCCTCGTTGCGTACTCGACGTTGGCCGGCCTGGCGTATTCGACCGTCATGCCTCTCCACGAGCTGGTGCAGCGCATGGCGATACCCGCCGTCGCACTCGGCTTCGTTGTCATCTACAACATGTTCTATCAGCTCAACTACAAGCGGCTGGGCAATATCGCCGTATGGAACAACCTCCAGCTCGCGCTCGATGCGCTGGTTGTGACGGTCCTCGTGTACTTCTCGGGCAGTGTGAACTCGTGGTTCTGGTCGATGTATTCGCTGTTCATCCTCGAAGCCACATTCATCCTCCAACGTCGCCGAGATGCCTGGGGCCTGGCGATTCTCTGCGTGACGCTGCTCGGCGGCATGGAACTGATTGAGCTTGCGGGCGCGCTTCCACACGTGACGATGCCGTTTGCCACCTCGGATCTGTACCGTGATCCCGTCTTCGTCTTTGTGCGCTATCTGTGGCAGGTCGCGGTTCTCGCCGGTACAGCAGCGGTCGCCACGCAGCTGGTGCATGAGCAGCGCGTAGAGGAGTCAGGCCGCCAGTCATTGACCGTGTTGGACGCTGCCACGGGCCTTTACTCGCGCGGATTCTTCCTCCAGGCTCTCGCTTCTGAGATCCGCCGAGCACACCGTGACGGTCGTCCGATCCACCTGATCCTGCTCGACATCGATAGCTTTGGCGAGTTCAACAAGCGATTCGGTATCGAGCATGGCGACAAGCTACTGCAGGCCATCGCCACGACGATCACCGGATGTCTCGACACCACCGACGATGCCAACATCACATCCAACCTTGCTGCGAGAATCGGCGGAGAAGAGTTCGCGGTGCTTCTGGCCGAGGACGCAGCGACTCAAAGCGCTCCCAGCGCCGCCGACGCCGCCCATCTTGCCGACAATTTGCGCCGGGCGATCGGCGCCACGAACGTAGACGAGGCGTGCGTCAGCGTCTCTGTAGGGTTGGCGTCACTCCCCACCGACGCCACCACCGTCGACGAGCTTCTCGACGCGGCGGATCAGGCGCTTGCCGCCGCTATCGATGCCGGCGGCAACGTCGTGGTCACGGCATCGTCACTCGAACTGTCTCGGGCCGATGATCGCCAGAGCGACGACACTTCGACCGAGCACGACCTTACGACCGACGACGACGCGCTGTACCCCGCCGACCCGACCGAGCTGTAGCGCGATGCGATCCTTCTCGGCATGGGCCATTGGCTTCGCACTCGCGCTGATGGTTGCCGGAATCGCCATCCTGCCCCTCACAGGCGCCGCCTTCACGCGCACCCTCTCCTCGCGCTATTCCCTTGCCGAGGAGGCCGGGCTGCCCTCCGAGCGCATGCTCGAAGTCGCCGAGCAGGTTCGCGCGTTTGTCGTGGAGAGCAATGCTGATACGCTACCGGTCACTGTCGACGGCCGATCCGGGTTCGACGCGGCCGCGAGTTCACATCTGGTCGACGTGCGCGTGATTCTGAGCCGCGCGCGACTCTTCACTGGCGTGCTCACGCTGCTCGTGACCGGGTGGATCGTGGTGAAGTTCAGGCGTAAGCGGATCGACGCCATCGTTGTGGCGCTGCGGGCGGGAGCAATCCTCACGCTGGCACTGATCATCCTGGCCGTCATCGCGGCCGTCTCTAATTTCGACAGCTTCTTCACGGCGTTTCACGGGTTGTTCTTCGCCTCGGGGACGTGGACATTCGCGTATGACTCGCTGCTGATCCAGACGTTCCCAGAGCCCTTCTGGGCCACGTCCGGAGCCGCGTGGGCGCTCACTATGGCGATGGGCGCGGCCGTGCTCGCGTGGCTTGCGAAGCTGCTCAAGACCTCGGAAAGAAACGCACTCTGAAAGTCGCGAAATAGGCAAGGCGTGACAACTGCGCGGGATTCTGTAGTATTTCCTAGTGAAGGCAGGAAGTTCCTGCCCCGAGGGGACCATCAAAGCGCCACGGCCATGCCTGCCCGGGTGTGCGGCCGTTGCCAGATCGCATCGAACAAGGAGGTGACTGCGCGAATGGCTGCTAAAGAAGGATACTGCGTTAAGTGCAAGGCCAAGAGGGAAATGAAGGACGCCCAGGAAATCACCATGAAGAACGGACGTCCGGCAAGCCAGGGCATCTGTCCTGAATGCGGAACCAAGATCTTCAAGATCGGCAAGTCGTAAGACAAGCCACTTGAGTTAGTGATCGTAGCGCCGCCGGATTCGTCTGGCGGCGCTACGTGTTTGCGGCGCTCGTGCGCGCTGGGATACACTTTCGCGGCGCGCGGGTGTAGTTCAATGGTAGAGCGTCAGCTTCCCAAGCTGAATGTTGCCGGTTCGAATCCGGTCACCCGCTCCAGCGCGCCTTTCTCGGCCGTCCCCCTAGGGCGGCCGTCGCTCGTTCTCGGCGAACTTGCAGGAGTTGCGCCTCTCGCGTCGAACACCTGTTCGTATAACCCTCAGACACCCGTTCCTTGCCCAGAAGGCGAGGAGATCACGATGCATGCTCCACTACGAATTTCCATGGGTCGAATGATCGCGGCGGTTGTCATTGCGACAGGGGTGTTTGCCGCGCCGGCTGCCGCAGGCGCTCGATCGCCGTTGGGAAGTGGTGACGCCGGGGTGCAGCTCGGCTTCGGCGCCACCTATGTCGCTGCCGACGGAAGCTCCGCGACACACCACGGTCTCGACCTGGCTGCCGCAGAAGGCGCCGAGGTCGTGGCGCCGCTGGCTGGTGAGGTCACCTTCGTCGGCCGCGTCCCTGCGGCCGGAGGCGTGACGATGCTCGCGGCGACGATTCGGACGGCGCAGGGGTCGATCACGCTGCTGCCGCTGGATCGAGCGACGGTAGTGCGCGGAGACTCGGTCGATGAGGGTGGGAGCGTTGGGACAGTCTCTGCCGGAGGCGACGGATCTTCAGCCGGAACGCATCTCCACATGGGGCTGCGCTCAGGCAGCCTGTATCTGGATCCGACGACTCTTCTTGCGGCACCGGTGACGACGCGACCGGACTCAGAGGAGCAGCCGGAGACGGCGGGCGAGCCACTCGGGGCGACCTCTGGCGCACAGGCGGGGGTGCCGGCCGGGGCCGAGGTCGCGCCCGGAATCAGCGTGGGTGCTGGAGGCGAGGTATCTGCTCTGTCTGGCGCTGGGTCGGGAGTCGCGGTTACGAGCGGCTCGGGAGCTTACGTGACCGCAGGCGCGGGTTCCGGCGTCGCAGGTGCAAGTGAGGTACAGGCTGCGGGTGAGGTCGCGCCCGGAGTCACGCTTGCGGGCAGCGGCGAGCCGGTGACCGGCGTGATGCAGGCAACGGGCGTGTTGGCGGATGCGGGCGAAGTCCTCTCCACGGGCGCCAAGGTTGCACGCATTGCGTCGTCGGCGGCAAAGGACGGCCGTCTCGGCTCGGCGATCTCCCGGGGAATCAGGGTGGCGGGACGCGGCGCTCGCACGGCTGCGCTGCTTGCGGTGGGGGTGCTGTGTGCGGTCGGCGCGCTCTGGCCGCTGTGGCGCGCGGGTGGCGTGGAAGGTCTCGGTAAGGTTCCTGTCAGTGCCATAGGAGACGATGTTGCCGCAGTCGCGAGCCGGTGATACACTCCACAGGCTCATTTCCTGCTCCGGGGTGCGCCTTCATAGTCCCGGGGCCGACTAGCCCAGGGGAGGTGACACATATGAAGGCTTACGAACTGCTGCTTATGCTCAACCCCTCTCTTGATGATGAGGCCCGTGCGGGCGTTCTGGACAAGGTCCAGGGCGTTATCACCGCTGACGGGGGCGTGGTGGATACCGTTGACTCGTGGGGCAAGCGCAAGCTCGCCTTTGAGATCAACAAGGTAACCGAGGGCGATTACGTCCTTGTTGACTTCCACACCGCGCCGGCCGCAATCGCCGAGCTCGACCGCGTACTGCGAATCACTGATCCCGTGGTGCGGTTCATGCTCGTGAATCGCGAGGACAAGGACAAGGTCAAAGGCGTTAAGGCCTAGTTCCCTCGCAATGCGGCTCGTTCCGCGGCCTCGGGTGCAAATGCCCGAATCCGTGTAGATCAGAAGGTGGTTTCAAAATGAGCATCAACCGAGTTTGCATCAGCGGCAACCTTACCCGCGATCCGGAGCTTCGTCAGTCGGCGGGCGGCCTGCCCATTCTCAAAATGGGTATCGCCGTCAACGATCGTCGCAAGAACCCGCAGTCAGGGGAGTGGGAGGACGTTCCCAACTTCTTCGACGTGACCATGTTCGGTACGCGCGCAGAGTCCGTTTCGCGTTTCCTGAGCAAGGGTTCGAAGCTCGCGGTCGAAGGCAAGCTGCGCTGGAGCCAGTGGGAGACTCCCGAGGGCGACAAGCGTTCCAAGGTCGAGATCATCGCCGATGAGATCGAGTTCTTGAGCGCGCGTGGCGAAGGTGGCGGTCAGGGTGGCGGAAGCGGCTACAGCGCACCTGCTTCCAAGAGCGCTCCGGCGTCGAGCCCCGTCGAGGAAGACATCCCGTTCTAGGCACCAACACTCTATCCCGCGTCCTCCCCTCGGGCGCACACCGTATCAACACCGCGACTACCATCGCGGAAGGAGGTCAGAAACATGTCCGATTTCGCACGCAAGCCGCGTCGTAAGTACTGCCAGTTCTGCAAGGACCACGTCGAGTTCATCGACTACAAGGACGTGCAGATGCTGCGCAAGTTCATGACCGACCGTGGCAAGATCAAGCCGCGTCGGGTCTCAGGCAACTGCGCCCAGCACCAGCACGTGCTCTCGATCGCCGTCAAGCGCGGTCGTGAAATGGCACTCGTCCCGTACACCGTTCCGGTCATCAGCGGCCGTATCGACCGCAGGGGCGGAAGGTAGTTCTTCGTGGAGGTTCGCACCACAAGCACGCGTGACGTGTTGCTGCTCGTCGTGGCGACGGTCCTGGGAGCGGCGCTGACATCGTCAGTGGCGGTCTTCGGCCTGCCGATCGCGGCCGCCGGCATCGCTGGTTTGACGTACCGGGGTCGTGGCATCATCGCCGCGGCTGCGGCCGGGTTCGGGATCTTGTTCGCGAGTTTCCCCACGCCCGGTGGAGCGCTTTACGTGGCTCCGGTCATGCTCGCAGTCGTGCTCGCTGTGGCGCTGCTTCCCAAAGTCTCGTTCCAGGTCGTTGCGGGCAGCCTTATCGGCGTGTTCGCGTTGACGGGTGCGGGATTCGATGCGCTTGCTGCTCGCGCTGCCGGGACAACACTTCCCGCGCAGGTCGCCGAGCAGGCCAAGCTCGTCACAGCTGGGCTGGTCAAATCACTCGGAGCATCCGCTCCGCCCGATCTGGCCGCGCAGATGGCGCAGACGACGAAGTTGATTGTCTCGTCTTGGCCGTCGACGTACTTCCAGTCAGCGGTGTTCTTGGCTGTACTCGTTGTGGCAGCCATAGCGTGGGCCTCTCGTGGAGGTGGCGTCTCGCTCGATGTCCCGTCACTGTCGCGGCTTGATATCACGCCGCATGTGCTGTGGGTGTTCGTTGCGGGCGTCCTCTTGGTAGCGGCTTCGTACGGGCCCTTCTCGGCGTCGATTACGTTTGGCGTCGTGGGGCTGAATCTCGTGTTGTGTGCACGCGCACTGTTCTTCCTTCAGGGAATCGGTGTGGCTGCGGGAGTGCTCGATCGGGCCGGCGTCGGTCTCGGCGGGCGCATCCTTGGGCTGGCTGCGCTCGCCGCGCTCGACGTGTTCACGGCTGCGATCAGCTTTTCCGGGCTTTTGGATTTTTGGATCAACTTCCGGCGCCTACCCCGAGACGGGGAGTTGCCGGCAGCGCCAGTGGAGCCATCCAGGCGTTGGTAAGTGAGAACTGCCGTCCGGACGGATCTGTCCGTCCGGCGACATTGAAGGAGTAACCATGAAGGTCATCCTGTTGCAGGAACTGAAAGGTCGCGGAGGCGAGGGCGACGTGATCGAGGTCGCTCGCGGCTTTGCGGTCAACTACCTCATGCCCCGCAAGGTAGCCATCGAGGCCACCAAGGGCAATCTCAAGCAGCTCGAGCAGCGCTCCAAGAACATCAAGGTGCGCGAGGAGAGCCGTTTGTCAGACGCGGATAAGCTTGCCGCCGCTCTGAACGACAAGGTCGTCACCATCGAGGCCAAGGTTGGCGACGAGGGTCGTTTGTTCGGCTCCGTCACGTCGACCATGATCGAGTCCGCCATCGTCGCGCAACTGGGCGTCGAGCTGGACAAGCGCAAGATCGAGACCCACGGTCACATCAAGACCGCCGGGCTGCACCCGGTCACCATCTCTATCTACCGTGACGTGAAGGCTGAGCTCAGCATCAACGTCGTGGGCGAGGGTCACGTCGAGTCCACTCCGGTCGCTGAGACCGTTGTGGCCGAGGTCGAGGGCATTGGCGCCGACGGCGAGCCGTTCGTCGAGATCGTCGAAGAGACCGCCGAGCAGGCCGAGACTGACGTCGCGGTCGACGAGGACGACGAAGCCGAGGCCGCCGAGTAGGCTGCACTTCGGTTCAAGGTTTCATCACCGAACAGCGTCGCCTCCCACGTGGGGGCGGCGCTGTTCGCGTCTGTGGAGAAGTTACTCGGGAATCGGTGGATACTGGGGATAACTCGTATCTGCGCAGGTGAGCGTCGGGGCGCCTGTGGACATCGCGCATGGACGGCCTGAACCGCCGTCGCCCCTGTCAGTGACGTTCGCTAGAATCACCTCCTGCAGTCCGTGAGGCGCCGACAGTTTTGTCGCGAGTGCCGGCGGACACGAGAGGGAGCAACATGGCCGACGGCGAATTCCGGATAGAGCGATCAGGCGGCTTCGACCGCGTTCCTCCGCACAATTTGGAGGCTGAGCAGGCAATTCTCGGCGCGATGTTCCTTTCTTCTGAAGCAGTTGAGGGCGCGTTGGCGATGCTGCAGCCGCAGGATTTCTACCGTCCGGCTCACGCGCGAATCTTCTCCGCCATGGCCGATCTGCAGAATCGCTCGATCCCGATCGACCATCTTTCGATCGCGGATCGGCTCGAGTCGAGCGGTGAGCTCGAGGCCGCCGGCGGCAAGACGTATCTCCTCGACGTCACCGGAGTGGTTCCCACAACCGCCAACTGGAGCCGCTACGCTGAGATCGTGCAGCGCACGTCGATGCTGCGTCAGCTCATCGGTGCCGGCACGCAGATCGTGGCCCTTGGTTATGACGCCCCTGACAACATGAGCAAGGTAGTCGGCGACGCCGAGAAGCTCGTATTCGACGTTACCAACAAGCGCGTTCAGAGCAACTTCAAGTACATCAACGACCTCCTCAAGATATCGTTCGAACAGCTCGAGGAGTTGGCCGAGAAGAAGCAGCACGTCACCGGAGTGCCCACCGGGTTCAAGAAGCTCGACAGGCTGCTTGCCGGCATGCACGCTGGCGACCTCATCGTCTTGGCGGCTCGACCGGCTGTCGGCAAGACGGCATTGGCTCTCAATATCGCGGTCAATGCCGCGAAAGCGGGCGCAGCGGTAGCCGTGTTCTCTCTGGAGATGGGCGCCGAGCAGCTCATGCAGCGTGTACTCTGCGCCGAGGCGCTCATCAACCTGCAGGACGTGCGCACCGGCTACGTGAAGGAATCGGACTGGTTCTCGATTCATAACGCTATGGGCAAGCTCGCGAACCTGGAGTTCTACGTCGACGACACGCCATCGATCTCGATCCTCGAGATTCGCGCCAAGGCCAGGCGTCAGCTCCGCGACAAGCCCAAGGGTCTGATCATCGTCGACTACCTGCAGCTCATGCAGTCGCACAACAGCCGCTCCGAGAGCCGCCAGACGGAGATTGCCGAGATTTCCCGAGGCCTCAAGATTCTCGCGAAGGAGCTCGGGGTCCCGATCATCGCTCTTTCTCAGTTGTCCCGAGCGGTCGAGCAGCGCGCGGGCAAGCGTCCGCAACTCTCCGACCTCCGCGAGTCCGGCGCCATCGAGCAGGACGCCGACGTGGTCATGTTCATCGACCGCAACACCGACCCGCGCGGCGAAGAGGAAGACGGTCGTCCGCAGAAGGGCACGGCCGAGCTCATCGTGGCCAAGCATCGTAACGGACCCACCGACACCGTGCAGTTGGTCTTCAACGACCGCTACACGAAGTTCGTCGATCCGCCCAACATGTCGTCGGGCGCCATCAACTAGGGCGTTCAGCCTTCGCTGACTGCCGCGTGTAGGTGCATGGCCCCCGTTGCCCCCTACCCGGCGCCAACGCTATCAGCGCTGCTTGAACTTCCCGCTCAGCAGTTTCTCGAACTCGCGCTCATCCCACCCAACCATCGCGTGCTCTCCGACCCGAATCACGGGGACCCCGGATTGGCCGGTCATGCGCACCATCTCCTGGTGGCCCTTAGGGTTGGCGATTACGTTCACTTCCCGGAACTGCAGGCCCTTGTCGGCGATGTAGCGTTTCGCGACCTTGCACCACGGACACGAGGGGGTCGTGAACACGGTGATCCGGGGTGAGTGGCTGTTGTTTCCGCTTGTCGGCACAGGGAACCCCTTTGTCCGTTTCGAACGACCGTTTATCTTCAACGCTTGACACCGCAGGTATGATTACCGACGGCCTGAAACCCGAGCCTGAACCCGAGCCTGAAACCCACGAGGAGTCCATCACAGTGTCTTCCCCCGATTACGACGTCATCATCGTTGGTGCCGGCCCCGCCGGCATCTTCGCCGCTCTCGAGCTCATGCGGAGTGAGCCGTCCACGCGCATCCTCATCCTCGAGAAGGGCCACGCGATTCCTCGGCGTAAGTGCCCTGCGCGCGAGACCGCCTGTGTGGGCTGCCGCACCTGCGACATCATGACCGGATGGGGCGGCGCCGGCGCATTCTCGGACGGCAAGCTCACGCTGACGACGGAGGTCGGCGGCTGGCTACCCGACTACGTCGCAAAGCCGGAACTCGAAAAGCTGCTCGAGGAAGCCGACGACATGTGGCTCGAGTTTGGCGCGACCGAGGAGGTCCACGGGCCCGATCCCGCGACCGCCGCCGCGCTCGAGCGCGAGGCCACCATGGCCGGCATGAAGCTCATCCCCATGCGGATCCGTCACCTGGGTACTGATCGCTCTCCGCAGGTGCTGGACTCGATGATGCAGCGTCTCATCGAGCTGGGCGTCGAGGTCCGTACCGAGGTCGCGGCCAAGCGCATCCTCGCCAGCGAAGGTCACGCGACCGGCGTAGAGATTGCCGACGGCACCGTGCTCAATGCTCCGGTCGTCATCGCATCGCCCGGCCGAGAAGGCGCCAACTGGCTCGCCGAGCAGGCGCGCGCACTCAAGCTCCCGCTGATGAACAACGCCGTGGACATCGGCGTCCGCGTCGAGTGTCCGGCTCCGATCATGGAGCGACTCACTGACGCGCTTTACGAGGCCAAGCTCGTCTATCACACCAAGGCCTTTGGTGACACGGTCCGCACCTTCTGCATGAACCCGCACGGCGAGGTCACCACCGAGAGCTACGGCGACGTCGTCACTGTGAACGGCCACAGTTACGCCGAGACCAAGACGCCCTACACCAACTTCGCGGTACTCGTGAGCACGCGGTTCACCGAGCCGTTCAACGACCCGATCGCCTACGGCCGCTCAATCGCCAAGCTCGCGAACCTTCTCGGCGACGGCATCCTCGTGCAGCGCCTTGCAGACCTGAAGGCAGGCCGACGTTCGACGCCGGAGCGTATCGCGCAGTCGCTGGCCGAGCCGACGCTGGAGCACGCTACCCCGGGCGACCTCTCGGCGGTGCTGCCGTATCGGCATCTGACCGACATCGTGGAGTTCCTCGAGGCTATGGAGCCGCTGGCACCTGGAATCTCGGGGCCTAGCACGCTGCTTTACGGCGTCGAGGTGAAGTTCTACTCGTCGCGCCTGCAGGTTTCCGAGAACCTCGAGACGGCGATCGACGGTCTCTACGCGATCGGCGACGGCGCGGGCATTACTCGCGGCCTGCTGCAGAGCAGCGCCAGCGGAATGATCGCGGCTCGCGCGGTGCGGAAGCGGGCGTAGCGGCGCGCGTTCGCAGCCTCGCTACTCCCAGCCCATGATCTCGAGCGCGGCCTGGGTGACGGCCTCGTCCGGTTTGTCGCCGAGCAGTATCGAAGTCAGAAACGTCCCCACCAGCAGCGAGAACAGCGCGCGAACCCGATGCTCGCGTGTGGTGGCGGCGTCGGGGACCTGGAACGAGGCGTCGAGGTCCACGGCCTTCTCGGACAGGTGGACGAAGACGGGGCGGATGATCGTCTCTCGGAACGCCTCGAGGAACGCCGGATCGCGGGCCACTGTCGGCAGAATGGTGCGCATCAGGGGTG
Source organism: Coriobacteriia bacterium (assembly GCA_038249135.1). Lineage (GTDB taxonomy): Bacteria > Actinomycetota > Coriobacteriia > Anaerosomatales > JAAXUF01 > JBBRWO01. Next base: position 1,807 of record JBBRWO010000002.1, on the reverse strand, counting down.
TGTACAGCGTGAGAGCGCGTCGTCGATCGTCGAACATGCCAAGCAACTGCTCGCGAAGGGTCTCCGGTCGCAGAGCATCGATGAGCTCGAACGCCTCGTTGCGCAGGCGGCCGGCGCCCAGCTTGATGAGCGACAGGAACAGCGCCTCCTTGCCCGAGAAGTGGCGGTAGAGAGCCGGTTCGCTCACGCCCACGCGGGTTGCGATCTCCCGCATCGAGCCTCCGCTGTAGCCGCGCTCGGCGAAGACGTCGAGTGCAGCGTCGAGGATCTCGCCCTTACGGCCGGGCTCCTGCTCGGTGAAGGACGGGGCCTGCTGCACCTCGTTGGTGGTGGGGAGTAGGGGCTCGTCTGTGCGCGATCGATCGTTCATCGGCCGGCCTCCTCTCGCTCGCGCGTCACCAGGTGCACGAACACGTCTTCGATGCTCGCCGCCCTGGGCGAGCCGTCGGCGTCAGTCGCGCCGACCTCGCTCAGGTAGTGCTCGCGAATCTCGCGAGGAGAGCCCTCCGCGATGAGGCGGCCGGCATACATGAACGCGAGCCGATCACACTGCGCGGCCTCCTCCATGTAGTGCGTGGTGACGAACAGGGTCACGCCACGGCCAGCCAATTCGTAGAGCAGATCCCAGAAGTGGCGCCGGGCGACCGGGTCCACGCCGCTGGTCGGCTCGTCGAGGAAGAGCAACTCCGGCTCGTGGATGGTAGCGGTTCCCAGCGCGAGGCGCTGTTTCCAGCCCACCGAGAGGTTCGCGGTGAGCTCGTTCTCGCGCCCCACGAGGTCTGCCATCTTCAGGACGTAGGCGCGCTGCTGGTCGAACTTCTCGGGTGCGAGGTCGTAGACGCCGGCGTAGAAGCGCAGGTTCTCATCGACGGTGAGGTCCTCGAACAGCGAGAACTTCTGGCTCATGTAGCCGATACGCCGCTTCGCCCGCTCCGGATTGGCGATCACGTCCTCGCCGAGAATTCGGATGCTGCCGGCCTGCGGCGCGATGGTGCCGGTAAGCATGCGGATCGTGGTCGTCTTGCCGCTGCCGTTGGGCCCCAGGAAGCCAAAGATCTCTCCGCGCGCGACATCGAAGTCGATCGCGTCGACCGCGGTGAAGTCGCCGTAGCGCTTGGTCAGGCCACGCACCGTGATGGCGGGCTCGGCAGTTCCGTTCATCGGTTCCGTCATCGCGGTCGCCTCCTAGTCGCTCAGTCGTTTGTGGAAGCTGAAGATCGCGGAGCCCAGCAGCACCGCCGAGAAGAGTGCGAGCGCCCCCAGCTGGAAGATCAGCTCGCGCACACCGGCACCTTCGATGAAGGTGCCGCGCAGGATCTCGACGGCATAGCGCAGCGGGATCAGATACGTCAGGTACTGCACCACGGGTGGCATCGAGGCCACCGGGAAGATGAACCCGGAGAGCACCATGAACGGCAGCATGATGAACATCACCGTCTGCTGCGCCTGCTGGCGGGTGTGCGAGACGAGCGAGATGAACAGGCCGAGGGCCACCGTCGTCAGCATGAACAGGGACAGCCCGAGCACTACCACCCAGATCTGGCCGTGGAACGGAACGCGGAACCACAGCCGGCCGACGATGGCCACGATCGACATCTGCGCCACTCCGATGATCATGTACGGCGTCAGCTTGCCGATGAGGTAGTCGCCTCGGCTGATAGGAGTCACGAACATCTGCTCGAGCGTCCCGCGCTCGCGTTCGCGCACCACGGCCTGGGACATGATCGTCGCCATCGACAGGATGAGAATCGTCGCGATCAGCCCCGGGATCATCGAGTTGACCGCGCGCAGGCTGGGGTTGTACTCG
>JBBRWO010000001.1:0-100181 GCA_038249135.1 Coriobacteriia bacterium | reverse complement strand
GCAGGTCCGTAGATCACGTCGCCGTGGCGGCCGAAGCGCGATCCGTGGCACGGGCAGTCCACCGTTCCTTCAGCAGTGTTCCACTTCGTTTCGCATCCCAAATGCGTGCAGTTTGCTCCAGCCACCGAGCCCTCGTGGGCTTTGTCGTGCCGAGATGTCAGGTGACCGCCGATGAACTCGCGACCGACCGTGGTGTTCTCGGCCACGAGCGACTCCGCAGAGCTCAGCCCCGGAGCCCGCGACGGTGAGACCGTCTTGGCCAGTGGATGGGTGCGACCTTCGACCGCGTCGGCGATGATCGAGGAGGCCACGACCGCTTTCGTCAGGCCCCAGCCTGCGAATCCTGCGGCCATGTACAAGTCGCGTCCAAGTGGAGCTTCGCCGATAAAGGGCAGCCCGTCCGGCGTGTCGTGATCATGTGCCGACCAATGGCGGATGACTTCGCACTCACCCAACAAGCGTGTCACTGATGCTGCGAGACGCGCATACTCCTCGCGCTCGTCGGCGACCGAGCCAACGCGGACGCGCCGGTGCCCACTGGCTATCCAGGTTCCCTCCGGATCGGATGTCGGGCGAAGTGTGAGTGATTCGCCCCCGACTTGCATCCACATACCGTCGGGGATATCCCCGTGCGGTGCAATCTCGAGAACATAGTGCGCATAAGGAAACAGCCGAGTGAAGAAGCCACCGGTATCGTGCATGGGGAAATGGTCGGCCATCATCACGATGGGGGCCCTAACCGATCCACGGTCACACGTCGCACACCAGGCATGATCGTTGTAGTCAAGCGTGCGGACCGGCGACCCCTCGAAAACGGTGACGTTGGGTCCGAGCGCCGCTATGACGGCCACCACGAAGGCGCTCGGGTCAATCAACAGCTGGTCGGCGACGGTTGCCGCAGACCGATCGAATGGCAACGGCGACGTAGTGGCCGTAGCGGGCAGCCCCGCAGACACCAGCGCTGCAAGTTGCTCGTCAAAAGCGGCCTCGGCGGCTTCGTCTCCCGCGACCAGAAAAGCAGGTACTCGACGCAGGTCCTCAAACCCCAGAGCTGCCGAGATGGTCGCCAGCTCTTCCACCGCGGCGAGGTTGGCCAAGGCCCACGCCCTCACCTCGGCTTCAGCGTGCTGCCTGAGCAGCTTATGCCATGAGCCGCCGTGCAGAGCGGTGACCTTGGCGGTCGAGTGGCCCGTGGTGCCTGAGGCGATGCGCCTTCGATCGAGCAGGATAACGCGCCTGCCAGTATCGGCGAGCTTTCGCGCGACGAGCGCTCCGGTGATGCCGGCCCCCACAACGAGAACATCGGCGGTATGGTCGCCCTCAAGCGTCGGGTGCAGAGCGGCATCCGACGCCAACCACACGGATCCTGCGGCTCCGGGCACGGACTGAACGGCCTCGATGTAATCGCGATTCACGGCTTCTCCTCAGCTTGGTTCTGCGGGCGGCCTGCACTGCGATGAGCTGACTTGTGCGCTTGCGCGCGATTGTGCGTGAGTGCCAGCCACATTTGCGACTATTCCCCAAGATGGGGGACGCCGGTGCATCGGTTGAAGCGTAGTCGACCGAGAGCATCCTCTCCGCAAGATTCGATTGAGTGCGATGCGCGTTCACCCAAGTGTGCGATTCGTCACAATCAGTTAGTTAGCCTCAGCTAGCATCAGGGTATCAACAGTTATCGAACGCAAACGAAAGGAGAACCGGATGAGCGAATTTGTAAGCGTTCCGGTCCCGATCGACAGAGTTCACGAGGTCTATCGCCTCTTGGCAAGTCAGCCGTCGAGAAAGACCATCGGTCCCCAGGTAACGGAGAACGGTTATCCCGAGGGATGGAGTCAGGCAATGATCGAGCGCATGTTCGTTGAGTCATCGAGCGCGATGAGGCGGATCTTGCATGCAATCGCCGAGCGTTCGCCGGATTGGAGGACCACCGGCGAAATCGCTGAAGCGTCGGGTCTGACGGCCCGTCAGGTCGTCGCGTCGCTAGGACCGTTTGAGAAACGCGTGCGCGGGCGTTATGGCATGAGCCGCTGGCCGTTTGAGGCGAGGGAGTTCGTGGATGCCGGGATGTTCAAGTACTGCATGTCCCCTGGAACCGCCGAAGGGATCATGACGGTAATGGCGCACGTGGAGGAGCGCGAGAAGAATCTGCATAGTTAGAGACAACTTGATCACAGAGCGCCGCTCTTGATCAGGACCCCGTACGGTAACTGGGTCGAAGCCGACCCAAAGGAGATTGATAGCCATGTCAAGACTCGTGCGTGTTGACGACGGGCTCGACGAATCGGGCTCAAACTATCTGCTCGTGTTCCTACTTGTAATCTTCCTGCTCGCCGCACTGGTGCTTGGCTTCTTCTGGACCAGCGGGTACATGGGCGGTCCTCGCATCATCAACATGATGCCCGCGGCTGCGCCGACACAGATGATGGCGCCTAACACCCAAGGCACTCAAGGGGCTCTAGGCGCCCCTGGTGCTCCGGGAGCGGGTGGCACCGGCGGCAACGCGGGTGCAGCAGGAGCTCCCGGCGCGGCGGGAGCACCGGGCGCACCAGCAGCTACTGATTCGACTCCGACACCCTGATAAACGGTGCATTGAACCTCGGAGGGCATGCCAACAACTTTAGGAGAGAGGCAACCAGAATGAGCGATCACAAGGCTGAAGACGCCAAAGGCCGGCTGAAGGAAGCCGCCGGAGACATCACTGGAGACAAGGATCTGGAGCGGGAGGGCAAGCTCGACCGAGCCAGCGCGGCAACCAAGAAGGCGGTCGACGACGCCGCAGACAAGATCAAGGACGTCATCAATCCCAAGGACTAGAAAGCGCAGACTCACGAAATGCACACAAGCACCTGCATCGGGGCCGATACGTCATCGGCAACCAGGCTCCACGAGAAGAGGCGTTCACAATGGCAAACATCGACACAGGCTCCAGCTCTCACAGGCAAGTGGTTCACTCTGAGAGGCACTCTCCGATAGAGGTCGTCATGGGCCGGGTCGTGTATTACATCCTCGGCGTGATTGAGGTTTTCCTAGCACTGCGCTTCGTGTTGCGCATGCTTGGGGCCAACGCGGAAACAGCATTCGTGCAGTTCATCTATTCCGTCTCGGCAGTCTTCATGGCGCCCTTCTCGGCGATCTTCAAGACGACCGTCACTGAAGGCGCCAAGTTCGAATGGAGCATCCTTGTTGCGATGGCCGTCTACGCTCTTGTCGCGTGGGGAATCGTTGCGCTCATCAACGTGATCAGCCCGCGACGTTCTTCCCAGACGGTCGAGAGGGTCGAGCAGAGTGAGGATACGGCTGTACAACGCTAGAACTGGGCACCATCCACGGGTTTCATCTCGAGTCGGCATCCGCTCAGCGCCCCTCGAGGTTCGTCGGTAATGCAAACCTAGATAGAGGAATAGAGGCGGTTTCAATGTTGTGGACAATCATCGTGATTCTGGTCGTACTGTGGCTACTCGGGTTCAGTTTTCAGATCGGCGGCGGGCTTATTCACATCTTGTTGGTCATCGCTTTGGTGGTGCTGGTCTACAACCTGATCACCGGTCGGCGCGGCTAACAAGGCACTCTGAAGGAGGACACGATGGCAGGGTACTTCAAGATCGAGACCCGACCGGATGGGCAGTTCATGTTCAATCTGAAGTCGGGTGCCGAGGTGATTCTCACGAGTGAGGCCTACACAACTAAGGCCGCATGCATGAATGGCATCGAATCGGTGAAGAAGAACGCTTCGGATGACAGCCGCTATCGGCGCACGACGACGCCCGACGGGCAGTTCCGATTCGCGCTTGATGCTGCGAATGGCCAAACGATCGGCGGTAGCCGCCACTACGCTACGGAAGCTGAGCGCGACGCCGACATCGACGCGGTAAAGAAGGGCGCTCCGGACGCGGAACTCGAGGAGTAGCTACTGTATATGCGTGACGCAGGGCGAGTTCCTTGACAGGCCCTGGACGGAACGTCTGCTCAGTCCAACCAGGCGATGCGCAGCGGGACTCCGAAAGGGGTCCCGTTTCGTTTCTGGTCCCAAGCCCGAGTACTCTGAATCGGACACGGGATCATCGCCACCAGCCGCGACCAGCTAACAGGAGGCTCTGAGTGATACACATACGCAACCTCGGGCTTCCGCTTGCCACGGGTGATCCAGCGGCCGGCGACGCCCTTGTGCGCGCTGCGGCGCTGCGCCTCGGAGTCGACAAGGGGCTCATAGCCTCGGCGCGCGTCATGAAGCGCTCGGTAGATGCTCGACGCAAGAGCAACGTCCACTTTGTCGTCACCCTCGCCGTGACCATCGATGAGGCGGCAGGAGGAGACGAAGAGTCCGTGGTGCGCCGCGTGGCAGACGTCGACGTCTTCATCGCGCAGCCCCCGGAAGCGCCGACCATTCCCCGCTTAGCTGCCGCGCCTTCAGTGCGACCGGTCGTCGTCGGCACGGGACCTGCCGGACTCTTCGCGGCGCTGGTCTTGGCGCGCGCAGGCGCACGGCCCCTCGTTCTTGAACGCGGCGCTGAAGTTGGCGCACGCGTCCGTGCGGTAGACGACTTCATCCGCACAGGGATGCTCGATCCCGACTCGAACATACAGTTCGGGGAGGGAGGGGCCGGGACCTTCTCGGATGGCAAATTGACCACCAACACACATGACCCGCGTTGCAGGAGCGTTTTGGAGACGCTCGTCGAAGCGGGCGCGGCCGAAGAGATCTTGTGGCAGGCAAAGCCACACATCGGTACCGACCATCTCACAGGTGCGGTCAAGAGGTTGCGGCTGGAGATCGAGTCGCTCGGCGGAGAAGTGCGCTTCAAAACGCGCGTGTCAGACCTAATCCTTGACGCGGAGCACAACCTTCGGGGCATCGTCACCGAAAGCGACCGAGGATGCGAGGAGTTCGATGCCGAGACGCTGATCCTGGCGACCGGTCACAGCGCGCGCGACACGTTTGAGCTGCTGCAGCGTCGTGGTGCGCGGCTCGATCAGAAGCCGTTTTCCATCGGGGTTCGAGTTGAGCATGAGCAGCAGGTGATCGATCGTGCACAGTACGGAGCTGCTGCGGGGCATCCGGAACTGGGCGCTGCGGACTACAAACTGTCGTGTCACCTGGCGTCCGGTCGGGGCGTGTACACCTTCTGCATGTGTCCCGGTGGCTGGGTGGTCGCTGCGACCAGTGAAGAAGGCGGCGTGGTCACCAATGGCATGAGCCGATTCGCTCGCGAAGGTTCGAATGCGAATTCGGCGTTCTTGGTCAGCGTGTTCCCCGAGGACTTCGAAGGCGACGATCCGTTAGCCGGAGTCCGCTTTCAGCGACGCTGGGAGACCCAGGCGTTCGAACTGGGCGGTCGCAACTACCGCGCACCCGCTCAACTGATGGGTGATTTCCTACAAAGGTCGGCTTCCTCGGCGGCCGGCGCCGTGAAACCGAGCTATCCTCTCGGAGTTGAGTTCACCGATCTGGCACGGTGCCTCCCTGACTTCGTGGTCTCGTCACTGCGAGAGGCCGCTCCGATCTTCGACCGTCGGATGCGTGGCTTTGCGAGCCCTGATGCTCTGCTCACGGGTGTCGAAACCCGCTCGTCGTCACCCGTGCGCGTAGTGCGCGACCAGTCACTACAATCGAATCTCAGGGGCATCTATCCATGTGGGGAGGGCGCAGGCTATGCGGGAGGCATCATGTCTGCCGCCGTGGATGGGCTACGGTGCGGCGAGGCTGTACTTGCACGTTACGAGGCGTCTTCGGATGTCAGAGAATCAAGATAGACTGTGAGTCGCACACACGGAGACCGTGAGGGGAGTGCAACACATGTCGACTGTTTCGATACGGTGGATTGACTCGGATGGTGTGTTTCATGAAGGAGATCAGTCGAGTCTGTCCGAGTCGCTTACTTCCGGATGGGTTTGGGTCGACGTTCTCGCGCCGGATTCGCCGACGATAGACGCCCTCGCAGAGTCATTCGACCTGCATCCGCTTGCGGTTGAGGACCTCGCGCATCCTCAGACGCGGGCGAAGCTAGACATCTACCCCGGTTCGATCTTCTTCGCATGGCTGATTCCCCGTATTCGCGAGGGCGACGGATTCATCGTCGATGAACTCGATGTGTTTCTCGGGCAGAAGTACCTCATCACCGTGCACGATTCACCCGTTCCCGCAATCGACCACATCGCCACGGAGGCTGGTAAGACCCTCAGAAGTGGCGCGGACTGGACGTTACACGCCATCATCGATCTGCAGGTGGATGCGACGATGCCTTTGGTGGATGACATCGGAGAACAGCTGAACAGCATTGAGGATGCGATGCTCGAAAGCAGCCCACGCCAAGAGGACCTTCGCGACCTCCATCAGGTCCGGCGCCAGCTGGTTCGACTGCATCGCATCGTCGCTCCTGAGCGTGATGTTCTGCACGCGCTTGCACGTGAACGCGACGTGGTCTCTGAAGACGCGTACCGCTACTTCAGCGACGTCTCCGATCACGTGGCACGCGTTCTGGACTCAGTTGAGATCTATCAGGACGTCGGCGCCTCGGTAATGGACGTGTATCTCTCTGCTCAGAACAACAGAATGAACGAAATCATGAAGCAGCTCACCGTCGTGGCCACCATCTTCATGCCGCTAACCCTGATATCGGGTATCTACGGTATGAATCTACTCGTGGGCATGAGGCCTTCACCTCTCGACCCGAACTCGTTCTGGGTAGTAGTGGCTGCGATGCTGACCATCGCAGCTGTCATGTCGGCCTACTTTCGAAAGAAGAAATGGTGGTAGAAGGTCGCCGGGACGCTCACGCACTGTCCCCCGAGCAAGACCACAGCCATGACGTCTACACGGTCGCAAACATCGTCACGGTGTTGCGGCTGATTCTCGTTCCCATCTTCTTCACGGTGATGGTCAGCGGGAACAATGACGTTCTAGCTTTCGCGCTGTTTGCGATCGCAGCCTCGACCGACTGGCTTGATGGTCAGATCGCACGCCGAACCGGCACAGTGACCGCGATTGGTAAGGCGATCGACCCGCTCGTCGACAGACTGCTCATCGGGGCGGGGGTGCTCGGACTCTACTTGGAGCATCGTCTGCCGCTGTGGGTTGTAGCGCTGCTGCTCCTGCGTGATGTCTACCTCGGGTATGGGGCATGGAGGCTCGAGCAACAGCACCACCACAGGCTACCTGTGACCTTTGCGGGCAAGCTCACGACCGCATTGCTTCTTGCTGGATTCTCCCTTCTGATTCTCAACTGGCCCACCACGCCCGGGCTGGGAACGGTCGATAGCCCGATGCTGCCCGGATTCGGATCACAGGATGTTGCCGCAGGAATCTGGCTTGTCTACACAGGACTCGTGCTCTCCTTGACGACCGCAATCAGCTATACAGCCCAGTACTCACGCTACGTCAGGAAAGCGAGATGCCGATGAAAGCAGTCATCATGGCGGGAGGGGAGGGCACCCGCCTTCGCCCACTGACGTCGCTTCGACCAAAGCCCATGGTTCCCATCGTCAACCAGCCGGTTATGGAGCACATCATCGGGCTGGTCAAGCATCATGGCGTCTCAGAAGTCGTCGCAACCCTTGCCTTCATGCCACGTGTCATCCAAGACTACTTCGGCGCTGGTGAGGAGTGGGGGGTTTCAATCACCTACGCGGTCGAGGAGACCCCTTTGGGTACGGCCGGTTCTGTCAAGAACGCGGCTCACCTGCTCGATGACGAGCCCTTTCTCGTGATCTCAGGCGACGCGCTGACCGACATCGACCTCAGTGAAGTCGTCGCCTTTCACAAGGCAAGCGGCGGTGCGGTTACCATCGCACTCAAACAGGTGGACGACCCGATTGATTTCGGAGTCGTTGTGACTGCCGAAGACGGGGAAGTGGAGCGGTTTCTCGAAAAGCCCACCTGGGGCCAAGTCTTCAGCGACACCATCAACACCGGAATCTATGTTATCGAGCCGTGGGTGCTCGACTTCATCCCGGAGGGCGAATCCTTCGACTTCTCGTCGGAGTTGTTCCCTGCGCTGATGGACGCAGGCCACAAGCTCTACGGCATCGTCGTTGACGGTTACTGGTGCGATGTAGGCAGTCGCGAGAGCTACATGGACGTCCATCGTGATGTGTTGGGCGGTGCAGCGAAGATCTTCATTCCCGGCGTTCACGCCCGAGATGGCCTGTGGGTTGCCGAGAGCGCCAAGATCGACGAGGGCGCCACTCTCGGCAAGGGAGTAGTCATCGGCGAGAACGTACGCATCAGAAGCGGTGCCGTCGTAGGCGACCTCACGGTAATCGACGACAACTGCGTGATTGGGGCGGATGCTGTCGTCAGCCACTCCGTCGTCTGGAGTGACACGTTCATCGGTCGCAATGCTGAGGTGTCCGGCGCTGTGCTCTGCCGACATGTCGATGTCCGCTCTCAGGCACTCATCGACATCGGAGCAGTGATCGGAGACGAATCGGTCGTTGGCCGAGGCGCACACATTGGTACCGGTGTGCAGGTGTTTCCCTATAAGCGAATCGAGCCCTCGGCGACCGTCAGCTCCTCGCTCATCTGGGAGTCGACCGGTGTACGCTCCATCTTTGGCGACGCGGGGATACAGGGTCTTGTCGGAGTTGACATCACGCCGGAGCTGGCCCTCAAGGCCGCCGAGGCGTTCGGGTCGCTGCTTCCTTTGGGTGGACATGTCGTTGTGACCCGTGACACCACGCGCGCCGCTCGAATGTTGAAGCGCGCCATGATTGCCGGACTCAACGCGGCTGGGATACATGTTCGCGATCTCCGAGTCGCGTCGCCCGCAGTCTCTCGTTTCACCGTTCAGAAGACGCGGTGTGTTGGCGGAATCCACATCTCGGGATCAATGCGTGAGGCACAGTCCATCGAGATCAGGTTCTTCGACGCTGACGGCCTGGACATCGGCCCATGGCAGCAAAAGAAGATAGAACGGCTCTTCTTCAGAGAGGAGTTTCGTCGAGCGTTCTTCGATGAGGTAGGGGAGATTCTCTATCCGCCACGTCCTCTTGAGTACTATTCTGTGGCACTACGAGAAGCGCTCGCGTCGGCCGATTTGGGAGACGCGTGGCGCAAGGTCGTCGTAGACATGGCCGGCGGCCCTGCCGCGTTCATCCTTCCCCAGACTGCGCACGGATGGCACATGAACCTCATCGCGGTCAACGGGGTGGTTGACTCGGAGGCGACTTCCGCGCCCTCCGAGGAGCCAACCGAAGAGAGCACGAGTGAGTTGACCAGAGCGGTTCAGCTCTTTGGGGCCGATTTGGGCATCCTGCTTGATTGGGGTGCCGAACGAGTTCGAGTGGTGACCGACGCGGGCGTCCTGCTCGACGGTGACACCGCTCTGCATGCGGTTGTGGAGCTATGGTGTCGTACCAGCAAATCCACCGGACCCATCGCGGTTCCTCTTGCCGCTTCGCAGGCGGTTGAGGGCATTGCGGCAAAGTACGGGCGGAGCGTGGTCCGACCGGGTAGGTCGAGACGCGCGCTCGCTGCCTCAGTTCTGAGCGGGAAAGCGGTGTTCGCTGGTTCGATGAGTGGTGGCTTCATCTTCGGCGATTTCTATCCCGCCTACGATGGGGTACTCGCAACCGGAATGCTCACCAGAATGCTGGCGAAATCCGACATGGCTCTCAGTGAACTCGTTGTTGACCTGCCTGACTTCCACAAGGCGGAGCTCTCCGTGCACTGTCCTGCGGACCGCAAGGGCGCGGTCATGCGCGCGGTTTCCGAACATGCCGCAGGACTCGATACCGATCTGACCGAAGGCGTCAGGGTCAACTATCCCGATGGCTGGGCGCTTGTTCTGCCTCACGCCAGTGAGCCGAGCGTGACCGTGTGGGCGGAAGCCGAGAACAACGCATCAGCCCAAGATCGCGCCCAGCACTGGCTTCGGGTCGTCATCGAAGCGATTGAGGCGTGAAGTAACGCGCCACCAACGCATTGGCGCCAAGTGCCCCGGCCACAGTAAGATGGCACGACCCCTGCATGGAGTGTACGTGGACGCCCGATCTGAAAACCTCGAGCGCCCGTTTCGGCGTATGTGACGTGCAGGAGACACTGTATTTGATTGAGTTCACCTTTGAGGAGTTCACGCGTGACCACCGATTCGCACAGTAACCGCTCAGGCACGTCCACCAGAAGAACCCCCGCACGCTCCAGGGCCGTCGGTGCATCGGTATCGTGGCAACGCATCCTTTTGTTCGTCGCGACGGTTGCTGCCGCAGTCGTGTTGCTTGCCGTCTCAGTCGACGCCGCCTCGAGTGCAGGTCGAGTGCATCCCGGCGTAACGGTCGGTACTGTGAAGGTCGGCGGCATGAACCCTGAGGTGGCGGCCGCCACCCTTGAACGTCAACTTCCCACCATGGCGACCAAACCTGTCGTCGTGGCGTACAAGTCACAGACCTGGGACGTCGAGCCCGAGGACATCACGGTGACGTTTGACTATCCAGTCCTGGTCAGCCAGGCAATGGCGGTCGGGCGGAGTGGGACGGCTTCGCGTAGTCTGCTCCAGCGAATTGCTGCCTGGACCGGACATGCGGTCTTGCCTGCGCCGGCTGTTGCCGATCAGAAGAAGCTTGCTGCGTTCTTGGACTCCGTGTCTGACGACGTCGACGTGGCACCGCAAGACGCCCAGGTGGCGATCAAGGGCACGTCGACAAGCGTGGTCCCCTCGTCTGACGGAATCTCCATCAATCGAAGTGCTGTCATGCGCGATACGCTGGCAGCATTCACTTCCCCTGACCGCACCGTCAAGATCAAGACCATCGTCGTTTCGGCGAAGATCGATGATGCAGCCGCTGATCAGGCCAAGCTCGCAGTTGACAAGATGCTCGCCGAACCACTGACCGTCGTCTATCACAAGAAGTCCTGGACCTTCGCTCCACAAGAGATCGCCACATTCATCGACTTTCGTGTGGTAGAGGTCGGTGGCGGCGCTCAGACACAGACTGGCACCGCGGATTCATCATCGAAGGGCTACTCACTGCAGCCGTTCATATCTTCGGCTGAGGCCTCAAAGACCATACCGGCCAAGCTCGGTACCGAGTTCGGGAAGCGCGCCGTGGATGCCAAGTTCAAGACGAGCAACGGAAACGTGACGATCGTCCCTTCTCGGCCCGGCGTCGGTCCTGATATCGCACTTCTGGTGACAGATATGACTACCGCGCTGATGCGTGTGCCCGGACAAGACCGCACGGTCGTCCTTTCCACGAACACCAGCCAGCCGAAGCTCACGACCGAAGATGCTCGCAAAATGGGCATCGCAGAGCGAATCTCCACGTACACGACCACGTATGGCTCCGGCAACCTCCCGCGCGTTAACAATATCCACACGCTTGGTGACGCGTTGGACGGGAAGCTCGTGGCCCCCGGCGGCACGTTCTCGTTCAACGGCGCGATTGGCGAACGAACTGCGGCGAAGGGATACCAAGAGGCTGCGGCCATCGTGAACGGTAAACTGGTGCCGCAGCTGGGCGGAGGAATCTGCCAGGTCGGCACAACCCTCTTCAACGCGATCTTCCTCAGCGGTCTGCCCGTCAAGGAGAGGCACAACCATTCCTTCTATATCAGCCACTATCCAAAGGGTCGCGACGCCACCGTGTCGTGGGGCGGCCCTGATCTCAAGTTCGAGAATGACACCGAGAACTGGGTGATGGTGTCAGTCGCGTACAGTAGTAGCTCCATCACGATTTCTCTCTATGGCACCGATCCCGGCTATCAGGTCGACTCTAAGACGGGCCCGTTCACCAACGAAAAGCCGTTTGGTACCCAGACAACGAAAGACCCCACGCTCGGTACCGGTATCAAGGTCATCGAAGAGAGTGGTATCACGGGGCGCAGTTGTGTTGTGACGCGAACCGTCTCCAAGAGCGGTAGGATTGTCCGCACCGATTCGTTCAAATCGGTGTATCGACCCAAAACACAGATCGTTCGAGTCGGGACCAAGCCCCTCAGCAGCAAGGATGGAACTTCCACCAGATAGCGCCGCTGCATCTCGCTCGGCGTCCGGTACGGCCGAGTGAGGGGGACGAATGTTTCAGCCGGAACTTGAATCAATGGTACGTCATGAGCTTGAAGATCTTCAGCTCCAGCGACTTCAGATACTTCTGCGACGGGTCTACGACTCGGTTCCTCTGTACCGTAAGAAGTTCGATGACGCCGGATTCGACCCGAGCTCCGTGACCTCACTCTCAGATCTCGCGCGAGTCCCATTCACCGTAAAGGACGATCTGCGCGCAGCGTACCCGTATGGCATGTTCGCTGTGCCATTGCGTGACATCGTACGAGTGCACTCGTCTTCAGGCACCACCGGTCAAATCACCGTTGTCGGGTACACGCGTGGTGATATCGATCGTTGGTCCGACCTCATGGCGCGTACCTACGCCTCAGCGGGTCTGACTGCCGATGATGTGGTTCAGGTCACGTACGGGTACGGTCTGTTCACCGGCGGCCTAGGCGCGCACTACGGTTCTGAGCGGCTCGGTGCCCTGACGATTCCGGTATCCGGAGGCAACACCAAACGGCAGGTGCAGATTCTGAAGGACTTTGCCGTCACCGCGCTCGCATGCACGCCGAGCTACGCACTTCTGATTGCTGAAACTGCGGTTGAACTGGGCATCGACCCTCGGGAGCTTCCGCTTCGTGTCGGGGTGTTCGGGGCCGAGCCCTGGAGCGAGAGTATGCGCGATCAGATTGAAAGCGCCCTGGGGATCAAGGCGATCGACATCTACGGGCTCTCGGAGGTCATGGGACCGGGAGTCGCGTCCGAGTGCACGGAGCAACACGGACTTCACGTGTTCGAGGACCACTTCCTGGTGGAGGTGGTTGATCCGGCTACCTTTGAGCCGGTCGAGGACGGCGAGTATGGGGAAGTGGTATTCACCACCCTCACAAAGGAAGGCATTCCGGTCATCCGCTATCGCACTCGTGACATCTCGCGCATCATCCCTGGAGAGTGCGCCTGTGGCAGAACCTTCCGCCGCATCGAGCGCGTCACCGGCAGAACGGACGACATGCTCATCATCAGAGGAGTTAACGTCTTTCCGAGCCAGATCGAGCAGGTGCTGGGTGGCGTCGAGGGCGTTGCTCCGCACTACCAGGTGATACTTTCCAAGCGCGGAGTGCTCGACCATGTCGAGGTTCACGTCGAAGTTGCCCCGGAGTTCGGTTTCGATGAGGTGAGGGAGCTCGAACGACTCCAGAATCGGGTCAAGACGGCCATCGAGTCCGCCCTCGCCGTCTCCATCGCGGTCAAACTGGTTGAGCCCAAATCAATCGCGCGCAGCGAGGGCAAAGCAAAGCGTGTCGTCGATCTTCGCTCTGAGCAGAAGGGTGCGTGATCCGATGATTCAGCAGGTCTCCGTGTTTCTCGAGAACAGTACCGGCCGCCTAGCGCAGCTCACTCGTGCGTTGGGAGACGCCGGCATCGATATGCACGCCCTCATGGTCGCCGATACAGAGCAGTTCGGCGTTGTCAGAATCATCAGCGATCGGCCCCAGGCCGCTCAGTCGCTTCTTGAGCAACATGGATTCGGAGTGTCACTCACCCAAGTGACGGCCGTGGAGGTCCCCGACCGGCCAGGAGGTCTCGCGGATGTGTTGGAAGCACTTGAGGCTGGGGGAGTGAACGTCGAATACGCCTACTGCTACGTCAGGCCTGGTGCAGACGCAGCGGTCGATGTGTTCAAGGTGGACGGTTTCAACGCCGACAACGTGCTCAAGTCTGCAGGGTTCCGTGTACTCGACGCTACAGATCTTTACGTTCCGTAGTTCTCCCGAACGTCTGAATCCTCGTCGCCCAGCAGTTCGGCGTTGAGGGATGCCAGTGCGACGGTATCCTCAGCTGCCCCCATGCAGACCGCAGTGACGGATTCCGCTTTGGCTCCGACTGTCTGACGCAGCCCTGCGGCGAGTCTTGCGGTCACCACTTCGCCGCCTTCGCGAGGAGTATGGGGAAGCAACACCACGAAACGACCATCATCGAGTCGGCCCACCTCGTCAACCATGCGAATGTCATCGCGCAGGTAGTTGGCAACGGTGCGAATCAACGACCGCTGTCTTTGTGGCGTCATGTCGACCGTAATGGCCGGGGAGAGAGTGAGAATCACCAACGAGAACGGTTCCCCGTATCTGGTGTAGCGAGCGCGCGCCTGCTCGATGGCACGGGACGCGTGGCGCTGGTTGTATACGCGGCTCCAGTCATCGATCGTGTTGGAATCATCGAATCGAGCGAACACGTACTTGATCCTGCTGCACACCTCACCGCCGACGATACCGATGAGCCCGAACGCAGCGATTCGGGCAACCATGAAGATCAATCCCTCAACAGTCAGATTCTCAGATGATGAAAGAGCCGGGACTCGCAGCGCGATATAGACGAGCGATGCGCCGATCGCTGCGTATAGGCCGGCGCGACGTCCCCAGTGCACCGCAACCACCAGAACCGCGAACAGGAGCAGTTGGGCGACGACTTCAATCAGGCCCGGACCACCGCTTTGGAGCGACAGCGCCAGGGAACCGAGAATGGCCAGACCGCCCAGCCCGATAATCAACTGCTCGAATCGTGAGTACTTCATCGGAACCTGCTCTCGTGGTATTCAAAACATCATTACAGCGGCTAACTACAGATGCCACCTG
This sequence comes from Coriobacteriia bacterium, assembly GCA_038249135.1. Taxonomy (GTDB): domain Bacteria; phylum Actinomycetota; class Coriobacteriia; order Anaerosomatales; family JAAXUF01; genus JBBRWO01. The sequence continues at coordinate 85,567 of JBBRWO010000001.1, read as the reverse complement.
AGAGGGGGCACGGTCAACTCTCGTAGTACACTCTCCGAGCGGTCCGCACAAAAGTCGGTCGTGTAATTCGAGACAGACCCCCTCGCGAAAGGCGCGAAATGCGCTCGCCCTCTAGCGCCAGTATCGGCATACACAACGCAGGTCACAAGCCCCGTGCGACGTCCTTGATGAACCGCGCACTCACTTTCTTGCTGGCGTGTGCGGTGCTCCTTCCCGCGACCTTGAGTTCTGCGTCTGCTGTATCCAGGCCGAGCGACACTATTGACGGCGTTGCCATCTCAGAGCTCGGCGCTCTCGCTAAGGCCACGCCCGACGTGACCATGCGTGCGGGCATCCTCGTGGACGGCGACGGCCGTGTACTGTGGTCTCGCAGCGCCGATAGCCGCCGTGCGATGGCGAGCATCACCAAGATCATGACAGCTGTCGTCGCGTTGGAGAGTTCTTCACTCACCGAGACGGTCGACGTCACCGCCGCGGCCCTAAGGGTAGGCGAGTCGACGTCATTTCTGCGGCGAGGGGATCGCCTCACGATGCACGACATCCTCGAAGCGCTCCTGGTGAAGTCCGGCAACGACGCCGCGCAGGCAATTGCGATTCACGTCGCAGGTTCGACGGACGAATTTGTCGGCATGATGAACAAGAAGGCATCCGAGCTCGGCCTTTCGGACACCCATTTCAGCAATGCACATGGTCTCGACGCACCCGGACACAAGACCAGCGCCCGCGACCTCGCCGTCCTCGCCCGGTACGCGATGTCCAAACCCGCGTTCAAGTCGATTGTCGGAATGAAGCAAGTAACCATCGGCACCGGCTCGCGTAAGGAAACGCTTCCCAATACAAATGTGCTCATCAACAACTATCAGGGTGTCACGGGCATCAAAACCGGTTACACATCTGATGCGGGGTACTGTGTCGTCGGATCTGCCGAGCGTAACAACATCGGCCTCTACGCCGTCGTTCTCGGAACCGAAACGGAATCGGCGCGGTTCAGAGATGCACGGGAACTGCTTGATTGGGGGTTTGCTCACTATCGCCCACAGAGCCTCGCCACCTCAGGGTCAGTCCTCGCCGAGGCTCCGGTCAGTGACTTTCTCGACGTGAGCGTGCCTGCGATCGTTCCAATTGATGCGACAGTCCCGGTTCTCGATCTCAATGGCCCAATCACCAAGACCGTTACCGTGGCAGCAACCAGGGCCCCGGTGAAGGCAGGCCAGACAGTTGGTGTTGTGACGTTCACACAGGCCGGACGACAGATCGCAAGCATTCCGCTCGTCGCCAAGTACGATGTCAGGAAACCAAACCCACTGCACAGGATATGGATCGGCATCGTGCGCGTCTGGCGTGCCGTCCTCGGCTGATACGGTACTCTTTGCCTGCCCGCGAGGTCGACTCACCCCTATGGAAAGGTGGTCCCGACATATGTCAGACGCTCTGAAGCGCACCCCACTCTACGATGAACATCTTGCCCTCGGTGCAAGAATGGTTCCGTTCGCTGGGTGGGAGATGCCCGTGCAGTACGCAGGCATCATCGAGGAGCACCGGGCCGTTCGCTCCTCAGTCGGCATCTTTGATGTCTGTCATATGGCCGAGTTTCGCATCTTCGGGTTCGGGGCATTTGATTTCCTCCAGCGAATGCTCACCAACGATCTCGCGCGGATCTCGGAACTGGGCTCGGCACAGTACACCCTCATGCTCGACGCCGGCGGCCACATCATCGACGACCTTATCGTCTATCACACGGGTGACCTCGAATACCTCATCATCGCGAACGCCTCGAACGCCGAGACCGACTTCGCGTGGCTTAGCGAACACGCGCCGGATGACATCGAGATGGTCGACGAGTCCGAGCGGACTGGGCTCATCGCCGTTCAAGGTCCCGAAGCCCTGAGAATCGTACGCGAGCTCGCCGGTGCGGACTGGCTGGCGCCCGCCCGTTTCCATATAGGCGATGCGGTTCTGGATACCCTTCCAGCTCTCGTTGCTCGAACCGGATACACCGGCGAGGACGGCGTTGAGATTATCTGCCGTGCACAAGACGCCCCGATTCTGTGGAGAGCGTTGCTTTCCTTTGGTGAGGTCACACCCGCAGGTCTTGGCGCGCGCGACACGCTTCGACTGGAAATGGGCTATCCGCTCTACGGCAGCGACATGGATCGCACCATCGACCCGATATCCGCGGGATTGGGATGGGTGGTACCCAAGGACAAGCAGGACTACATCGGGGCAAGCCCGGTCGCCGAGGTCCGCGCTCGTGGTCCCAAAACCAAACTTGTCGGGCTCGTGGTCGCTGGCGCGATTCCTCGGCCTGGCATGAACGTATTGCATGGCGGGACCGTCGTGGGTAAGGTAGCGAGCGGAAGCTTCTCACCGACACTTGAGACGGGTATCGCCACGGCGTATGTGCCGGTCGATCTCGCCGCCCAAGGTACCGAGCTTGCGGTGGAGGTTCGAAAGAAGACCCTGACCGCGAAAGTGGTCAAGACCCCGTTCGTGTCGTCAACTTCGCTGTCGGCCTAACCCGGGCCGACGCGCGTTCTCCCGAAAGGAGCGCACAGACAGATGGCTCATCCTAGCGATCGCGTGTATTCCAAGGAGCACGAGTGGGTGGTGGTCGACGGCGACGTCGCAACCATCGGTATCTCGTCATTTGCCCAGGACCAGCTTGGCGAGGTCGTCTACGTTGACCTGCCCTCAGTTGGCGACGAATTGACCGTCGGTGACAGCTTTGGCGAGATCGAGTCGGTCAAGTCGGTTTCGGAGTTGTTCGCCCCCGTTTCAGGTGAGATCACCGAGGTCAACAGCGCGCTCGATGACTCCCCGGAAACCGTCAACGCGGACCCGCATGAGGCTGGCTGGATGGTCAAGGTCGCCCTTTCCGACGCCGGTGAACTCGATGCGCTCATGAGCGCCGGGGACTACGACGCCTTCATCACCGAAGGCTAGCTCTCGATGCGATACATACCTGTAACGTGCGAACAGCGCGAAGCCATGCTTCGCGCTGTCGGCGTCTCATCGGTCGACGAGCTGTTCTCGGTCATTCCTGAGGCGGTCCGGCTCGATCGCGAGCTCGCACTTCCTGACGGTCTTACGGAAATCGAACTCGAATCACACATGAGGTCACTGGCCTCGCGCAACCGTCCGGCCGGCGGACTCGTGAGTTTTGTCGGCGCAGGGACGTATGATCACTACATCCCGAGCGTGGTCGACCACGTGGTTTCCAAGCCGGAGTTCTTCACCGCATACACGCCCTATCAGCCCGAGGTGAGCCAGGGGACCCTCCAGGCCATCTACGAGTATCAGTCGATGGTGTGTGCGCTGACGGGCATGGACGTTGCGAACGCCAGTATGTACGACGGCGCTACGGCGCTTGTCGAGGGCGCACTGATGGCGGCACGAGTCACGAAGCGTCAGAGAGTCATCTGTTCACCCACGGTTCATCCGGAGTGGCAGAACACGCTGATCACTTACGCTGAGGCGGGCCGTATCGAGGTCGGTCAGTTCGCATCGGTTGATATGGCGGACGGGTCTACACTGATCCACAGAGACGAGGCGACCAGTGGTCATACATTGGCCGCTGAGCTCGCTTCCGGCGACGTCGCCGCGGTACTGATCCAGACGCCGAACTTCTTCGGCAGCTTCGAGAATCTCGAGGAGATCGCGCGACTCACGCATGAAGCCGGCGCACTCCTCGTCGTCGCCACGAACCCGATTCTGCTCGGCATCATGGAGCCTCCCAGCTCATACGGCGCCGACATCGTGGTCGGGGAGGGACAGCCGCTGGGGAACACGATGTCATTTGGTGGCCCTGGACTCGGCTTCTTCGCCTGCAGGGAGAAGCACGTCCGCCAGATGCCGGGCCGCGTGGTCGGGCGCACCGTCGACGTGGACGGAAATCGCGCGTTCGTGCTCACGCTGTCGACGCGCGAGCAGCACATCCGTCGCGAGAAGGCGACCAGCAACATCTGCAGCAACCATGCCCTCAACGCGCTCGCCGCCACCGTGTATCTGTCCGCCGTCGGCCGAGAAGGTCTGGCGGGAATCGCTCGCACGTGTGTCGCCAAGGCGCACTACCTGCGCGATGCTCTGCTCGCCAGCGGCAAGTTCAGCGCACCATGGGAGTCAGCCTTCGGTTACGAGTTCGCTCTTGCCTACGACGGTGATGTGATGGATATGCACGAAGCCATGCTCGAGCGAGGCTTCCTCGCAGGCGTCAGTGTCGCTGACGTGGAGGCCGAGTGGCCAACCGGCATCGATTCCGATCTTGCCGAGCACCTCGTGCTGTTCGCTGTGACAGAAAAGCGCACGAAGCTCGAGATGGATGCGTTCGTCAAGGAGGTGGCGTCCCTGTGACCGAACAACTCTCGCATTCGCCGGGTGTCGCGCCCTCGCGCGGACCTCGCAGCCTGATCTTCGAACTCGGCGCACCTGAATCTCGCTGCGTCGAGGCGCCTCCACTGGATGTGCCCATGGGGTCTCTGGACGAGATGCTCGGTGGTCGCACTCGACGCGCGGCACTCGACCTGCCCAACGTCACCGAGCTTGAGATCATGCGGCATTATTCACACCTCGCCTCCATGAACTTTGGCGTGGACTCAGGAATGTATCCTCTCGGCAGCTGCACGATGAAGTACAACCCGCGCATCAACGAGGATGCTTGCCGCCTCGAAGGCTTCGCCGGACTTCATCCATATCAACCCGAGGACACCACCCAAGGCGCCCTGGAGCTCATGGTGGGCCTGTCAGACGCCCTCGCGGAGATTACCGGGCTTCCGGGCGTGAGCCTGCAGCCGGCCGCCGGAGCGCACGGGGAACTCGCCGCGCTCATGGTCTTCCGTGCTGCTCTCACTGCACGCGGAGACGCGCGCAAGAAGGTCATCATCCCGGACACCGCCCACGGGACCAATCCCGCTTCGGTCACGATGTGTGGCTGGGACGCGATCACGATTCCGAGCAACGAACGGGGCGAGGTGGACCTGGATGCCCTCAAGGCCGTCCTTGACACCGACGTCGCCGCGTTCATGCTCACGAATCCCAATACGGTCGGTCTGTTCGACGAAAACATCCTTGAGATCACGGAAGCCGTCCACGCGGTCGGGGCGTTCGCCTACTGCGACGGCGCCAACCTCAACGCTATCCTGGGCAAGACCCGGCCGGGTGACATGGGCTTTGATGCGATGCACATCAACCTTCACAAGACGTTCGCCACGCCACATGGCGGAGGAGGACCAGGCTCAGGTCCGATCTGTGTGACCGACGAGCTGGCCCCGTTCCTGCCAGGCCCGATCGCTGTGGAGTTCGAAGACGGCGGATATGGCCTCGGATGGCCCGAGCAGTCGCTCGGACGAGTTCGAGCCGGCTACGGGAACTTCGGCGTCCTCGTCAGGGCGTACGCCTACGTGCGCGCACTTGGCGGTTTCGGCCTGCGTGAGGTCGCCGAGCAAGCAGTACTCTCGGCCAACTACCTCAAGGTCAAGTTGGAGTCCACGTTCGAGGTGCCGTACGGTCGCACCTGTATGCATGAATTCGTGATGTCGGGCGCTCATCAGAAGCGCGAGTTCGGTGTTCGCACGCTCGACATGGCGAAGCGCCTGCTCGACTACGGCTTCCATCCGCCTACCATCTACTTCCCGATGCTCGTCGAGGAAGGCATGATGATCGAGCCTACCGAGACTGAGCCGCTGGAGGCGCTCGACGCCTTCGTCGAGGTGATGCTCACTATCGCCGAGGAGGCCGCCGAGAACCCTGAGCTCGTCAAGGGCGCACCATATACGACTCCGGTTCGCCGACTGGACGAGGCCGGAGCCGCACGAAATCCCGATCTGCGCTACCGCTCGACTCCTGAGTGAGACGTAGGCGATGAGCGCAGCGTGGCGACTGATCGTTGACGATGGCCCGGCCGAGGGCGCCTGGAATATGGCGCTCGACCGGGCCATCCAACTTTCCCGCGATTCAGGCGAGTCACCACCGACGTTGCGGCTCTACCAGTGGGTGCGACCGACAGTGACCCTCGGACGGTTTCAGAAGGGCTCCACTGTCGATTCCTCCTACTGCGAATCCCATGGCATCGACATGGTGAGGCGGTTCACCGGTGGCAGGGGAGTGCTCCACGCGAACGAACTCACGTACTCGCTCGTCTGCGGCGCCGAGGACGGCATTCCTCGGGGCGTCGCTGCGTCATATCGGGTGCTGTGCACAGGGCTTGCCGAGGCGTATCGACTTCTTGGCGTGGACGCCCTGCTTACGGCAACCGCACGTGGAGATCGCACGTCTGCGGCCTGCTACCTGCATGCGACCGCTGCAGATCTCTCGATTGGCGCCCGGAAGCTCTCCGGGTCGGCGCAGGTGTGGTCGGGAGACACGGTCCTCCAACACGGCTCGTTCACGGTGGCGCGTGACGTAGTGAAGGAGAGCCGCGTGTTCAGGCTCAATGAGGACGCCTCCGCACTTCTGGCTCTACGTACTGCCACACTGTCCGATCTCGTGACGCCGGTGCCCACGATTGAACGTATTTCCGCCGCAGTTGTTGAAGGGATTTCCACGTCCCTCGGAGTCAACTTCGAGCCGGGTAACCCAACGACCGCAGAGATTGCGCTCGCTGTGAGCCTGTTACCGCTGGTCATGAGCGTCGAAGAAGACGACGTGTGATGAGGTGCGACCCTGAACGTGTACTTCACCTCGACAGGTTCTGAGACCCTCACTTACGGTACAATCCGACTAGAGGAGCCTGAATCGAGGGGAAGGTATGCAGCATGCTCGACCAAGAGGATAGAGACGACGCACTGCTCGACCTTGGGAAGAAGACCAACGAGCAGCTGCGTGAGCTCCTCGATGATCTGTATGCCGAGGAGCAGAGAACATCGTATCGCCGTCGTGTACTGCACGGGAAGATCGATATTCTACGTGCTGAGTTGGTGCGTCGACTCAAGGGTGAACATGAAGCGGGAGCTGACGTGATCAGCGGCAGCGACGTCAATCGACTCATCGACATCCTCGCCAATGACCTTCGTGGGATATCTCGGTACGATGTCGCAGCCGACGATGACCCGGACGCCATCGATTAGCACGTCCCTATGTAACGCCACCGATGTCACTGGGTATCGGTGCTGACTCAAGGAGGACCTTTGGCCAGCAGCATCAACGATCGTATTCGTCAGTTCTTTGAGGATCTCGCGTCGGATCCCGTTGAAGAGCGAGTTGTCGAGTACGTCATCCGCGAGGTTAACAACGGACGACGCCTCATGGAAGTCATCGATGACCCGTATGTCAGGAATCGTCTGTCAGACGAGAAGCGTAAGCATATTCTCGAGAACCCTGAGGTCGTTGACGCCCTCGAACACGAGATACAGACTGCATTTCAGCCCCCGGAAATCGGGTTTTCAAACTGACATCAACATGCGAGAGGGGATGACCAACGTGGCACAGTGCCCAGCGTGCGGAGTGCCTGTGGACTCCAAGGACGGAGTTTGCCCCTCGTGCGGTCTTCATGTACCGGGCGCGACTGCGTCGTTCGAACCGGTACAGGTGACCGAGACCGCCGTACCGTCTCCCACCGTAACTGAAGGGCCCGTTCTTGTTGTACGTAAAGGCCCCCAACCCGGTGAGCGATTCTTCCTCGATCGAGCCCGCCTCACCGTTGGACGCGACCCTCAGAGTGACATCTTCCTCAATGACATGACCGTATCCCGGATTCACGCAGTGTTGGAGTGCTCGGCGAGTGGGGTCCATATGACCGACTCGGGTTCCCTCAACGGCACCTACATTAACGGTGAACTCGTGGATTCGGCTCAGCTTGCCGATGGCGATGTGCTTCAGGTCGGCACGTTCCAGATGGTGTTCTTTCTCGGATCGGGCGTGTGTTAGTCATGTCGGGACGCGACTATCTGACAATCGGCGAGGTTGTGCAGAGACTACAGAGTGCATACCCCGACCTTTCGATCTCCAAGGTACGATTCCTCGAGGAAGAGGAGCTTGTCGCACCGGAGCGCACGGCCGGCGGCTACCGCAAGTTTTCTCAGGCCGATGTTGCACGCGTGGAGATGATTTTGAGACTCCAAAAGGACCACTTCTTGCCACTTGCGGTCATTCGAGAGAAGCTCACTGACTTTGATCGCGGGCGCATCCCGGCCGAACTTCAGCGAAGCCCCGTGGGCATGACCGAACCCCTTCCACTCAGCGTGGAGGACGAGGGGCCGTTTTTGATCGAGACCGCTCCAACAGCTCTCGGTATCCCCGTGTCTTTCATCCGGGAGCTTGCGGAATTCGGTCTCGTGGTCATCGGCAAGGTGGACTCCGCCGATGCTCTCGACCGTGGGGATGTGCAGATCGTTCACGCGGCTTGGGACATGCGCAGATTTGGCGTTGAACCGCGACACCTGCGCATGTACGAGAACTTCGCAGACCGAGAGGCTGCGCTCTTCTCTCAGATTCTCATGCCTGCGTTTCGCCATCGGACGGTGGACACCAAGCAGAAGCTCGCTGAGACGCTGACGGAGCTCGGAACTCTTACCGACGAGCTCAAGGGCCGTCTTCTGCGCCGCGCACTCGGCAAAGCTTTCGAGGACCTCACGTAGTCATGAATGCACACGCCGACAGCCCCGACGACGCTCGGAGCGCTGTTGTGGCAGCTCACCCACCGCTTGATCAGATGGACTTCGCACACTCAAGCGAGCGTATGGCCGCACAGATTCTGAACTACTACCGGATCGCGTGGCAGTACGAGCCGACGTCGTTTCCCATTCAGTGGGACGGTGCCGGAAATCCGATCTCGTATTTCACTCCTGACTTTTACCTCGTGGATTTTGACACGTATATCGAGTTGACGACCATGAGCCAGAAGCTTGTCACAAAGAAGAATCGGAAGGTTCGCCGGCTCAAGGAGCTCTATCCGGACGTGAACATCAAGGTCTTCTACCAGAAGGACTTCCGACATCTGCTCGCACGCTTCGGCGTTCCCACAGAAGCGGTTTCACATGCGAAAGGTGGTGGCTTCATCGCGAGCCATCCGGGAGATGATCCAGAGTGAGTCTGGTCGGTTTGCCCTCAGGGTCTCGCATTGTCGCGGACCAGGAGCGAATCGCCGATGCGGTGGCTCGGCTGGGCTCTCAGGTCGCCGAGGACCACGCCGGCGAAGAACTGCGTCTGGTCACAGTGTTGAAGGGTGGGCTCTTGTTCTTAGCTGATCTATGCAGGGCAATCCCGCAACCACTCCAGATCGATTTCATCGCGGTACAGCCGTACGCTCACGGCACGGGCGGTTTTGTCCGGCTTACAAAGGACCTCTCCGATGACATCGGTGGCACGAGTGTCCTCTTGGTAGAGGACGTGATCGACACCGGGCTCACAGCGAACTATGTACTGAAGCTCCTCAGAGCCCGAAACCCCGCGAGGCTTGAGGTATGCACACTTCTGGACAAGCCTTCTCGGCGAATCGCTGACATTCCTATCACCTATCGAGGTATGGAGATGTCCGACGAGTTTCTGGTCGGATATGGCCTCGATCTCAACGGGCGATTCAGGAACCTTCCCTATGTTGCCACTCTGCCTGATGAGGTTGTGTTCTGAGATGCTGAATCGACTCAAATGGCCTCTGATTACGGTCCTGGTGGTCATCTTCGCCGGTACCGCGGGATTCACGCTCATCGAACGTTGGTCGGTCTTCGATGCCCTCTACATGACGGTAATCACTGTGGGTACCGTGGGATTCGGCGAGACGCATCCGCTTACCACAGCCGGACGAGCATTCACCATCGTCCTTATCCTCGCCGGGGTTGGTGCACTCGGTTTCTCGCTGGCGCAGTTCATCGATTTCCTGCTCGAAGGTCACGTGACCGGCTACTTGGAAGGTCGCCGCATGCAGAATCGCATCAGTTCGCTTGAGGGCCATACGATTGTCGCGGGTTTCGGAAGAGTGGGGAGTGTGGCATGCCACTCACTCGCCGATGAAGACGCCGGTTTCGTGATCGTGGATGCCGATTCCGGCACTGTCGAGGAGGCGCGTGAGCTCGGGTGGTTGTGCGTTCACGGCGATGCCACCGAGGAGGAGACGCTGCTTGAAGCCGGACTGGAGCGCGCTGGGAGCATCATCACAGCCCTCTCTGGCGACGCCGAGAATCTCTTCGTCACCGTGACGGCGCGTGGTCTCAATCCGGATGTGTTCATCGTTGCGCGTTCCTCCCACGCGTCGACCGAGCCCAAACTTCTGAAGGCCGGCGCGAATCGAACCATAACGCCCAACGTCATCGGCGGACGCAGAATGGCCGCGATGGTCATGCGGCCCACGGTGTCGGACTACCTCGACATAGTGTCGGCGGGCGAGGGAGTCGGCTACCGATTGCAGGAACTCGAGTTGATGCCCGACTCCTGCTTCGCTGGGAAGAGCCTCGCCGATGCGAGGATTCGCGAGCTGACAGGAGCGCAGGTAGTCGCCGTGCTCCGACAAGACGGGACAGTGAACGGTAACCCTGGTCCCGAAACCGTCATCAACGCAGGGGAGAAGATCGTGGTACTCGGCACGGTGTCAGAAGTGGAAACGCTGTCGCTTCAGGCCTGTCGGCTGTAGTCTACGACGCGCGTAAGCGGTACCCTGTCGTGGTGCCCACATCGCGCCTATTGGAGGAACCGTGGATCTCGCTTCTTACATTCGTGATATTCCAGACTGGCCAAAAGCCGGTGTCGTTTTCAAGGACATCACCCCACTACTTGCAGATGCTGACGCGTTTCGCGCCACCATCGACGCCATGGCCGACGCGTACGCCGATGCCGGCGTCACTAAGGTGATGGGTGCGGAAGCGCGCGGATTCATCTTCGCGGGAGCTCTGGCGTATCGTCTCAACGCCGGCTTCGTGCCAGCTCGCAAACCGGGGAAGCTGCCATGGGACATCTCGTCTGTTGAGTATGAGCTGGAGTACGGCACCGACTCACTCGAAGTCCACTCGGACGCCTTCGTCGCCGAAGATGTTGTGCTGATCGTCGACGACGTGCTTGCGACTGGTGGAACCGCGGCTGCCAAGGCCTCGCTCGTCAAGGAATCCGGTGGCCGCGTGGCTGGCTTCGCATTCCTCATCGAACTCGACTTTCTGAGCGGTCGATCGAAGCTGGATCCCGAAGCAAAGATCGTCTCGCTGATCCACGTCGACTAAGGTACTGCGGCTGATTTCAAAGACACGACGCCTGGACTCGGGGCCCCTGTGGGGTCCCGAGTCCTTTGGCGGTGGTATAGTTTGCGTATGGCTCCAACGTGCACAAACCGAAACACCTCAGTCGTAGTCTTTCATTGCAGTAGCAGGAGGTGGGTGTGAATCGCTTGCGTGCGGTCTGCGCGTTCGTCGCAGTCATCCTCGTTGCTCTGTGCGTCATGACGGGCGCGGTTGTTCCCGCACTCGCGGTACCCTCCAACGCCGCAATTGAAGCGAAGCGCAAGGACGCCGAAGCCGCCCGCGACAAAGTCGACAAACTCGCAACCGATCTCGAACTCAAGGGCGAAGACCTCGCGGAGATCGAAGATGCCGTCGCTTCAACCCGCAAACAGATCGCTATCACGCAAGCTGAGCTACAGGCGGCGAACGCGGACCTCGCGATGACGCAGTCGATTCTCGATCGCCGCGTTACGAACATCTACCGCAGCGGCAAGGTCGACATCCTCGAGGTATTCGTAGGGTCGACTGACTTCAATGACTTCATCACTCGGGTGGATCTCCTCAGAAGAATCGGACGAAGCGACGCGTCCGTTGTTGCCTCAGTCAAGGAAGCCAAAAGCCGTGTCGAGACTGCCCGTGCATCGCTCGAGACGCGACAGTCGGAGCAGATTGCGCTGCGAAACCGCGCGCGCAGCAAGCAGGCCGAGGTTCAAGAAGCCTACGAGTCGCAACAAGCATGTCTTTCGAGCCTCACGAATGAGTTGAAGAAGCTCGTCGCGGCAGAACGTGAACGTCAGGAGCTGCTGGCTGCCAAGCGTGCCGCCGAGGCAGCAGAGCGTGCCGCCGCAGCCGGGCGTGACAACGCCAACAAGCCGGGATCGCGCACCTTCGATCCAAATGCTCTTGGTGAACCACACCCCAACGCCGTCAGTATCGCCCGCAGGTACTTGGGTATCCGCTATGTCTGGGGAGGCACATCGCCGAGTGGTTTCGATTGCTCAGGGCTCACTAGTTACGCGTACAGGGCCATTGGCATAGACATACCGCGGACCAGCCGGAGCCAGTACCGTATCGGGGCGTTCATCCCGCCCAACCGCCTCGACCTTCTCCAGCCCGGGGACCTTGTGTTCTTTGGGTATGAAGGGTCGGCTTCGAGAATTCATCATGTCGGCATGTATGTCGGAGGCGGCTCGTTCATACACGCTCCACAGAGCGGTGACGTGGTCCGAATCACCTCGCTCACAGGGCGCATCGCATCACGCGGCGACTACGTCGGTGCCACGCGCCCCTGACTGGCCCCCGACCGTCATTCATACGCATAGATGCGAGCTTTTCTGCACCGGGCCGTACAGAACCCTGTGATATCATTCGCCTACCTTCAGCTGATGTCAGAAGGGATCGTGACTGCGTGACTTCATCGTTGTTGTCCGGTAACGAGGCCATCGCACGCGGGGCATGGGAGGCGGGCGCCACTGTCGGCGTCGGCTACCCGGGAACGCCCTCGACTGAAACCCTTCAGTATTTCTCGGAGCTGCCTGACGTGTATGCGGAATGGGCACCCAATGAGAAGGTCGCGCTCGAAGTTGCTGCCGGCGTTTCGATGGCAGGGGGGCGCGTCCTCGTCACGATGAAGCATGTGGGGCTCAATGTTGCGGCGGATCCGTTCTTCACGCTCGCCTATACCGGCGTTCGTGGTGGGCTGGTGATTCTGGTTGCCGACGATCCTGGCATGCACTCGTCCCAAAACGAACAGGACTCGCGCAACTACGCCGCTTTTGCACGCGTGCCGATGTTCGAGCCGTCAGACTCCACGGAAGCTCTCGAGTTCACGAAGCAGGCGTTCGAACTCTCTGAGGCTCACGATATCCCCGTGCTCATCCGTTCCACGGTTCGGATCAGCCACTCGAAGTCGCAGGTTGCCTTGGGCGAACGTTCCGCCGTCCGTGATCCCGGTTCATACAAGACTGATCCGGCCAAATGGGTCATGATGCCGGCGATGGCCAAGGCCCGACGGTTGGATCTGGACCGAAGAATCCAGTCATTGCAAGCGCTTTGCGAAGCTTCTCCGTTGAATCGTACGGAGTATCGCGATACCTCAATCGGAATCGTGTGCTCCGGCGTGTGCTACGAACACGTTCGCGAGGCAGCTCCCGACCTCTCCACACTGAAACTCGGACTAACCTTTCCGCTTCCGGAGACATTGCTGCGCGATTTCGCATCAAAGGTGGACGTTCTGTACGTGGTCGAGGAGGCAGACGCCTATCTCGCACGGTCGATCAGGTCGATGGGTATTGAGCTCGACACTCTGCCCCTTGCCCCGTCGGGCGAGATATCACCCGGGAGCATCCGCAGTGCGCTCAGATATCCTGATCCCGAGTTGCGCGAGGCCGACACCACCTTGCCCCCGCGACCACCGCTCATGTGCCCGGGGTGTCCACACAGGCCCGTGTTCGACGCGTTGCGCAAGGCGAATGCCGTGGTCACCGGTGACATCGGCTGCTACACGCTGGGGGCTCTCAAGCCTCTCTCCGCGATGGACAGCTGTGTCGACATGGGAGCGTCAATCGGAATGGCGCATGGCGCCTCTCTCGTCGGTTCCGTTACCGAGCGACCCATCGTCGCCGTCATCGGCGACTCAACGTTCGCGCATTCCGGGGTGACCGGGCTGATGAACACGGTCTACAACGGTGGCACGGGAACCGTCCTGATCCTGGACAATCGCATCACTGCGATGACCGGACACCAGGGCAACCCACTCAACGGCATCACTCTCCAGGAGCGCTCGTCCCGTGAAGTGGACCTCGAGACACTGGTGCGTGCTCTTGGCGTCCCAAGGGTTCGAGTCGTAAATCCCCACGGGCTGGCCGCTGTTCGTGTGGCTATCGCCGAGGAGACCGCCGCGGAGGAACTCTCCGTCATCATCTTCAGGGCTCCGTGTGCGTTGCTCGTTCGCGACAAGGGTGATCCCTACGGTGTCGATGAGGACCTCTGCACGAAGTGCGGCGCATGCATCAAACTCGGTTGCCCTGCAATCGGCAAAGATCATCTCACCTCGCGGGCCGTCATCGATGTCAGCCTCTGCGTCGGGTGCAGACAGTGTGTCCAGGTGTGCAAATACGACGCAATCGTTCACAGCGGACCTGGGTGCGACTTCAAGGGAGCTGATCTGTCGTGACGGTCACCACGGTCATGCTGTGTGGCGTCGGCGGACAGGGAACCATTCTCGCCGCCGATCTTCTCGCCAAGGTCGCGTCGGGACACGGGTACGCCGTGAAGCTCTCGGAGGTTCACGGAATGTCACAGCGCGGCGGCAGTGTGGACACGGTGGTCAAGTTCGGCACACAGGTGCACTCACCGGTCACCGATCCCGGAATGGTCGATCACTTGGTCGCCTTCGAGTCCATAGAGGCCATGCGACGCATCCATTATGTTCGTCCAGGCGGACGACTCATGGTCAATCCCAGCGCCATACAACCGCTTCCCGTGCTCACCGGCGATCTCGCCGCACCAACCGGGCTCAACGCCATACTCGCCGAGGAGGGAGCCATCTTCATAGACGCCGATGAGCTCGCATGCGAGGCGGGTAGCCCCAAGTCTGCAAACGTGGTGCTCATGGGTGCGCTGTCTGTGGGCCTGGAGTTCGATCAGGAATTGTGGCGCACGGTTATAGCTGGGCGGGTGCCACCAAAGACCGTTGAAGCGAACCTGAGAGCGTTCGAGCTCGGTAGGCAAGCGTGCCAGAGAGGGGAGTGCGAACGATGAACGTCATCCAACTCAGCGTCTCCATTGAGAACAAGGCGGGTCGCGTAAGTGAGGTCACAGACGTCTTGGGATCCGCAGGGGTCAACATCAGGGGATTCTCGGTCTCAGACACTGCAGACTACGGAATCGTGCGACTCGTGGTAGACGATCCTGAAGCCGGACATGCAGCTCTGTCGGGTGCGGGCTTCACAGTGAAGGAGAACGCGGTCATCTGTATCGCCCTCCCAGATCACCCGGGCGGACTCGCCGGGGTCCTGAAGATCGCCTCGGACGCCGGCGTCAACATCGAGTATGTCTATTCGTTGATCGGCACATATGTTGTCATCAATGTGGCCGATGTGGACAGAGCGGTCGCTATGCTCGCCGGTAGTTCGGTCAGTCTAGTGACTCAGGAGGAAATCACCAGCATCTGAATTGGCAGAAGTCGCCGATGACCTCTTTTCGGATATCATGGCTGATATGCTCGAATTCCAGCAGGGCGCTTCAGGTTCGTGTGTAAACGGCGCTCCGTCTTTCCGCCAAGATCACCTTGGTTGAATCCAGCTTCGTTGAGAGAGAGCCGGCAAGAACAAACGAGTACTCGACACACAGGATGATTCCTGAGCGATTCTAGCTGGAATTTCCTGTCTTTGTGAAAGGCTGACCTTCACGTGGCGCTTTGGGGATGGATAGCGGTAGGGGTGGGGAGCGTCCTCGTTGGCGTTGCGATTGTCGTCGGTGCGCTGTACGCATGGCGCGCCGTAGAGCGCCGCTATCTGCTGCGTCTCATAAGCCGACGAGAAGCGGTCGATGCTGCTCGCCAAGCGCTCGAAGACGTTCTTCGACGTCTGGCAGAGGGTAGCGACGAGCAGCTTCACCATTTTGCCATGGATCCCGAGGCTCTCGAGCGCCGAACCATGCATGAGGTATGGGTTCGTGCCCGCATCCTGAGTGACGAGCTCGACACTATGCCTCTGCCTTGGCGACTTGTCCCTGCCGCGAGCCGTCTCGCCGATGCCGCGTATGAGGTCAGCATCGAGGCTGGGAAAGTACATGATGGTGACGTAGGGGATCTCGCTCTTGAGGCCCTCTCGGCCATTGATATCACGGCAATTGCCTTGGCATTCAACACCGCCAGGACTGAGATTTCACGTGAGTGTGAGCTGTGCTCGGTCGAAGAAGATGCATCCGTCTATGGTGGAGGCCTGTACTTGTGAGTAATTCGACGACTCGATTCCTCAAAGCCATCGTGGGTCTCGCGGTGGTCCTCATTCTTCTCATGACGGTGATGAACTGGTGGGGGGATTACCGGCAGGCCGCGTCGGAGATCTCCAGCAATCCTACGACATCCACGGCCGACGTATCCTCCAAAGACGCGACGGGTGCAGCGGCAACTCAAGGCACCGCGGTTGTGCTCATCGAGGGTCTCAACTTCCGCAAGGAACCCGACACAGGGGGCGTTACGATTCGAGGACTAAAGAAGGGCGAGAAGCTTGTCGTCGTCGCTTCCAGGCCTGACTGGTACCAAGTCAAAGACTCCAAGAACACGGTCGGCTGGATCGCAGCCAAGTCACAGTACGTCCGTATCGAGAAGTAGCGGGGACGCGATGGTTCGCATCATCGGAAACGCGAATGAGTTCTGGCGTCTTAGAATCACCCGAGTGGACACGACTACCGGGCTCGACTTCGAATGGCACGACGACATCCTGTACCGACGGCCCAAAGTGGACTTCGGGAACGAGGTCGAGTTGTACCACGTCGAGGCGATCCGTCTAGACGATGCCGAGACGGTATGTCGAATCGGGACGTTTGGCACATCCGCTGAAGCAAGGGAGCTTATGTCGCAGGTCTCTGATGACCTCGACCAGATGACCAAATCCGAATTCGAGATCAGATACTTGGATGGCGCCGAGTCAGGCGACACGGGTATTGAGTAGTACTCACGGCTGAGTCCCGCCGAGGCAGGTGGCAGTACCTGTCGTCGTCACCCGGGGTTCACTTGTACGGGGGAGATTCACCACACGCTGATATTACATAAGATGCATTATCAGCGTATCACGGGTGTTCGCGTAAGCCCTCTCTGAGCCACGAACGCTGCACCCCGGCACATCTACTGAAGCGGCCCCGGACTGCGTTTCCGCAGCCCGGGGCCGTCGTGAAAACCGCTCGACACACAAAACGGTGTCGTCACGTGAGAATGCTAGGCGTTAGACTCCGACGCTTCGCCCTGCACTTCTGCGTAGAACGATGGCGAATCCAGCGCCAGCCCTTCTGACTCTTTGGGCAGGATCAGGTTCAGGAAGATGCCGATGAAGGTCGCCAGTGCCATACCGGGAATGGAGTAGTTGCCAAACGGAATCGTGAATCCGCCCGTCTCCATACCGATGCCGATGGTCAAAACGACCGAAGACATGATGAGGTTGCGGCTGTGGCTGTAGTCGATGCCACTCTTGACCAGCAGACGCAGACCGCTCGAGGCTATCAGTCCAAAGAGCAGCAACGAGATACCGCCCATGACCGGCGTAGGAATCGAGCTGATGACGGCGCTCACCTTGGGCACGAAACCGCCAATGACGAACGCCAGCGCGCCGGCGTACCAGAACAGCTGCGTGGCGTAGACCTTGGTGACCGCCATGACGCCGATGTTCTCGGCGTACGTGGTCGAAGGCGTGCCGCCGAGAAGACCCGAAATCGACGTCGCAAGACCGTCACCGAAAAGCGACTCCGGCATCATCGGAGTGAAGTCCTTGCCGGTGATCTCGTTGATGACCAGGAGATGCCCGATGTGTTCGACGATGACGACGATAGCCACGGGAGCGATGATCAGAATCGCGTCGAGTTCGAACGTCGGAAACGTGACGTTGGGCAGACCGATCCATGGGGCCGCATTGACCGCATCGAAACTGACCAAGCCGAGCGGAATGGACACCAGGTAGCCAACCACGACGCCGAGCAGTACCGGGATCGTCTTCATGAAGCCCTTGAAGAACGAGGAGAAGACGATTGCGGCTGCCAGCGTGATGAATGCGACCATAACCAGCTTGAGGTCGATTCCCTTAGTGGGGTCGGCAAAGGGGTATAGCGACATCTTGACGGCCACAGCAGAGAGGCCGAGACCGATGACGATGACGACCGCGCCCACAAGTGCCGGCGGGAGAAGCTTGTTGATCCAACCGGTCCCAAAAAGCTTCACGAAGCCAGCGACGATCATATACACGAAACCAGCGACGACAAGACCGCCGAGAGCAGCCGGAAGGTTGCCTGTTCCACCTTGGATGGCCGCCGCGCCGCCACCCACAGCGATCAACGGAGCGATGAATGCGAACGAAGAACCGAGGTAGCTCGGAATCTTGTTGCGTGTGCAGATCAGATAGATGATTGTTCCGATACCAGATGTCATGAGACCCACACCCGGATCGAGACCCGTAAGAATGGGTACGAGTACCGTGGCTCCAAACATCGCCATCAGGTGCTGAAGTGCCAACGGAAACGCCTGGAATACCGGCAGCTTCTCGTCGGTCTGGATTACTCCGCGCTCGGCCATCAATCCCCTCCATGTCTGTGCTGAAAGGGCCCCGGTCGGTCGACCGGGGCCCCGAGAGTCAAACTAGTTGAACAACCCGAGAATCGGGCCTTGCAGGAACGCCGCAAGGAAGGCGACCGATGCCACCCACATGAGCGGATGAATTTCGGAAGCCTTGCGGTGGAAGAGCTTGATCAGCACGTAGCTGATGAAGCCAAGGCCAATACCCCAGCTGATGTTGTAGGTCAGCGGGATACCGACGATGGTGAGGTACGCTGGGAAGGCCTCTTCGAGGTTGTCCCAGGGAATCTCGGCAACTCCACGAATCATGAGGAAGCCGACGATGATGAGAGCGCCCGCGGTGATCGGGAACGCGGTGAAGCTGGGTACCGGAACGTCTGCAGGAACCGTGAATCCGGATCCGATGAACGAGCCGAAGCGCTCCGCATTAGGAACCGGGAATCCCCCGCCGATCATTTGAACAACAGGTGAGAAGAAGGCCGCTCCGGCGAATAGAACACCCGTGACAATTGCGGTGAGCCCGGTACGACCACCCTCGGCGACCCCGGCGGCCGACTCGATGTAGGTGGTGATGGACGACGCGCCGAAGAGACCGCCGACGCTCGCTGCAGCAGAGTCGACAAGTAGGATGTTTCGGATGCCGGGGACCTG
Organism: Coriobacteriia bacterium; assembly: GCA_038249135.1. Lineage (GTDB taxonomy): Bacteria > Actinomycetota > Coriobacteriia > Anaerosomatales > JAAXUF01 > JBBRWO01. Next base: position 66,496 of record JBBRWO010000001.1, on the reverse strand, counting down.
ACCGTCAGCATCCGCGAAGCCAGCCTGTTCGCCGACCGACAGTACGGTACCCATTGTGTCGAAGAAGTCGGTCAGCATCACTGCGAACACTGCGAACAAAAGTGCCGGCGTGAAGATCTGGAGGAGCGCCAGGCCGCCCTCAACCTGCTGGAACGGCGCCATGAAGGTGGAGAAGTCCGGGTTGGCGACGACGCCGGTGGGCAGATGCGTCACCTTCAAGAGCAGCGCTGCGACAGTGGCGACAAGGATGCCCCAGAGAATGTCGCCTTTGACCTTCAAGGCCATGAACGCAATGATCGAGAACAGACCGATCAGCGTCACCCACACGTAGGGCTTGGTGAAGTCTCCCAGGGATACCACGGTGGCTGCGTTAGGCGTGATGACGCCGCCCTCGATGAGGCCCAAGAGCGTGATGAACAGTCCGATACCCACGCCGATTGCGCGCTTGAGATCGAGAGGTATCGCGTTCATGATCGCCTCACGCAACCCAGTCAGGACCAACGCGAAGATGATCAGGCCCTCAACAAAGATAACCGACATACCAACCTGCCAGGGAACGTTGGCCTGCTGGAAACCGATGATTGAGAAGGTCACGACCGCATTCAGACCCATGCCTGAAGCGAGCGCCAGGGGTCGGTTGGCGATGAATCCCATTGCGAGACACATCAGACCCGCACCCAATGCGGTTGCAGTCGCGGCGCCCTCGAACGGGACACCCGCCGCCGAGAGGATTCCCGGGTTCACGAAAATGATGTAGGCCATCGTTAGGAACGTCGTGACGCCCGCAAGAATTTCAGTTTGCAGGTTCGTGCCTCGTTCTTTGAACTTGAAGAAGGTCTCCATTCCTTGTCCTTTCCCTTGTGTTTGTCTCAACGTTAACCGGCAATCTCCAACTGTGGCAGCAGCTGCCCTCCCGAGCTCACGCCCCTCTCACTGACTCCAATCCAACGGACTTATGTATCTTTGCGACCAATCAACGACCCGCCGTAAACAACGAGCCAAGATACCCATGGGTATTGCTGCCGGAGAGCGCTTCTAGAATCTCGGCGACCATCGGAGGACGCAGGTCGAGGTTCATCAGCCTCTCGGGAGTGACCAACTCGACCGCTTCGACGTTTTCGTCGATCGGCGCGTCGGTCAAAGCGCCTCCTACAATCTCTGCGGAAAACGTAATATTGATTACGTGACGGGGACCGTTGGGATCGATGGTGTCGTTGACGTAAAGCAGTTCACCGATCTTGGCAATAAGTCCGGTCTCCTCGCGCACCTCTCGCAGCAGCGCGGCTTCCAGTGTTTCTCTATAGTCGACGCCTCCACCTGGCAACAGGTAATAAGCGTTCCCCGCCGATCGATGCCTCACGACGACGACCTTGCCGTCTCGCAGGAGAAGCGCAGCGACTCTGACGCGGGGCCACTCAGATGCCCGTGCTCCCAAAACCGCCCTCCCCTCGAGCTGTGTCATCAAGCTGATCCACTTCCACAAGCACACAGTGCTCGATGCGCTGTATGACCAGCTGTGCGACCTTCTCGCCGCGCGCGATCACGATGGGCTCGATGCGATCGAGATTGATGACAATGACCTTGAGTTCGCCTCGATAAGCGGAGTCGATAAGTCCTGGAGCGTTTGCGAGCCCCAGTCCTCGATTCAGCGCCGACCCACTGCGGGGTAAGACAAAGCCGGCATGTCCCTCGGGTACCGCGATCGCGATTCCCGTGGGCACCAATGCGCGTTCACCTGGCGCTATCACAACGTCCACCGCTGAGCGAATATCCAGCCCGGCATCGCCAGCATGTGCATAGGTGGGCATGGCCAGATCCCGATCGAGTCTCCTCACCTGCATCTGAATCGCAGAGGGGACATGTTCCGTCACCGAAGGGCCTTCAGCTCTGAAGTGAACTCGTCGAGGTCCTGAAACTCCTTGTAGACCGAGGCAAATCGCACGTAAGCAACCCGGTCAAGGTCACGCAGCCTCAGCAACACCATGTCGCCGACCTGTCGGCTACCAACCTCGGAACGGAATGAGTTGTGCAGATCGGACTCAACATCAGCGATCAAGGATTCTAGCTGCTCAACGGACACATTACGCTTGGTGGTGGCGACCATCAGCCCGCGTAGTAGCTTCCCGCGGTCAAAAGGCTCCGCGGTCCCATCCTTCTTCATGACCATCAGCGGAGTCTCTTCGCGCCGTTCATACGTAGTGAAACGCTGGCTACAGCTCAGACACTCTCGTCTGCGTCGTATGGCATCCTGCGACTCCGACATACGAGAGTCGACGACTTTGGTCTCATCGTGCCCGCAAAACGGACAGCGCATAAAATCCCCACCCCTACATCTAGGCTAGGTGCAACCGTATCACACTAGATATAGGGCATCAACGCATTGTGGCGCCTACTTGCAGGCGAGCTCGACGCTTTGAGGGCTCACGGGGATCTCAATCGCAGAACCAACTGGTATCTGCGCGGTTTGAAGGCCATTGAGGGCAGCTATGTTCTCCACGGCCTGTGCAGTACTCAAGCCGGGTTGCGGGTTCGACTGCGCAAAGGTCCAAAGTGTGTCTCCGGACTGAATCAGGACCTTGGTGGTTTCTGAAGAACTACTGGTTTTGGCATGGCGCGAAAGAACAGGTATGGCGATGAGGAGCACGATGATCACCAGAAGTGCGGCTACCTCGGCGATAACTCGGATTTCACTTACTGCCGTCCGCGCCGACTCCGCGCCGTGCCTGGAAGGTCGTGACCGTGCCACTCGGGTTGTGTGTGTCGTTGATGCCATCGTGTCTCCCCTGCCGCAGTCTCAACATGTCTGAGCACACCGTAAATGTTGGCTCTGACATTCGGACTTGAAACTTCGAACGTGTGTTCGCATATCCCACTATATCGAACACGTGTTCGCTGCGCAACAATGAGTCGAACGGGTGTTTGCTTACGCGAGTCATCGCGTCTACACTTATTCGCGTACACCTGTTCGATACAGAGGGAGCTCTCATGGCCTACCAGCGGGAACTGACTAAGCGCCAGCAGGAGATTCTCGATTTCATACGTGGTGAGATACACCGATGCGGCTACCCGCCAAGCGTACGAGAGATCGGCGAAGCCGTCGGCCTGTCGTCTTCGTCCACGGTTCACTCGCACCTGGCTGCGCTTGAGACCAAGGGGTTCTTAAGGCGAGATCCTTCGAAACCACGGGCACTCGAGGTCCTCGACTATCGAGATTCGGACCGAGGTATCGACTACGGGTCAGTCCGAGCTGTCCCGATCGTCGGTTCCGTCGCAGCCGGAGTCCCGCTGCTGGCTGCCGAGAATATAGAGCAGACGATGTCGCTGCCTGCGGAGATGGCAGATGACTCCACCTTCATCCTCAAGGTGAAGGGCGAATCCATGATCGAGGCCGGCATTCTTGACGGCGACTTCGTGGTCGTCAAGCAGCAGCAGACCGCCGAGAACGGAGACGTCGTGGTAGCTCTCCTCGATGACTCCGCCACGGTCAAGACGTTCTACCGAGAAGCGGACCGCATCAGACTCCAGCCGGCGAACTCGTCAATGGAGCCGATCTACGCCCGTGATGTCAGCATCCTGGGCAAAGTCGTCGCGCTCTTCAGGCGCCTGTAGAAGCCGGAAGCGGCTCTACGGGCGGTCTCAGTGTGCCCTGCTACTCGGTCTCAGGCTCCACGGCGAACTCGGCGAAACGCGCCGATAGTTCGGCGTCCACCCTGACGACCAGTCGAGTTCCCTCCTCGGAATGCCGCTCACTCAGTATCTGGCCGCGCTCATGGGCCATTCGGACCAGATCGCCGCGAGTGTAGGGCACAAGCACGCTCATCGTCACACTCCCACGCGACGCCTCCTCGGCTATTCTCGTGAGAAGTACATCCAGACTCTCGCCGCTGATTCCGGAAACCAACACGGCGTTGGGATAACGACCTGTGAGCGTGGAGCGCTCTTCATGGGTCAGGGTGTCGATCTTGTTGAATACCACGACGCTCGGTCCTTCGTGTGCTCCGATCTCCTGGAGCACCTCTCGGACCGCCTGCATCTGCGGTTCTCGCTGAGATGACCCGGCATCCGTTACCTGCAACAACAGGTCGGCTTCGTTTACCTCGGCGAGTGTCGACTTGAACGCCTCCACCAACCCGTGAGGGAGCTTGTTGATGAATCCGACGGTGTCGGTGAGGGTGATTTCGCGGCCCTCAGGAAGCGACATTCGCCGTGTGGTCGAGTCAAGCGTGGCGAACAGCATATCGGCTTGCAACACTCCTGCACCGGTGATGGCGTTGAGCAGAGTGGACTTACCGGCGTTGGTGTAGCCCACCAGCGCCACGCGGAACACCCCGCTTCGCGCTCGCGACTTGCGCTGCAGCTCCCGCTCGCCAGAGACGTGCTTGAGCTCCCGCTTCAGTTCGCTGATCCGTTTGCGCGCCAGCCTGCGATCGGTCTCGAGCTGCGACTCGCCAGGACCGCGCGTCATGACCCCGCCGCCTGCGTACTTGTCCAGATGCCTCCACAGACCTCGAAGACGCGGGAGCAGGTACTCCATCTGAGCAAGCTCAACCTGCAGCTTGCCTTCTCGGCTGCTCGCGTGAAGCGCAAAGATGTCGAGTATGAGACCGGTACGGTCGGCTATCTTCGTTTCGGGAATCGCGTTTTCGAGATTCGCCTGCTGCGACGGAGTCAGGTCGTCATCGAAGATGACCAGCGACGCGTCAAGCTCCTTGACGAGTGCAGCGACCTCCTCGGCCTTGCCTGAGCCGATGAAGGTGCGCGGGCTCGGTCGATCCATACGCTGGACCACGGTCGCTACGACGTCGGCACCGGCAGTGTCGGCCAACCTCTCGAGTTCCGCGAGCGACTCATCTATCGGCCAGTCGGTGCGGCCCCTGTCCATGCCAACGAGCACCGCACGTTCGCGGTGCTCGTGGAGTTCTTCCCGAGCCTGGAGTGACTGGCGTTCGCCCAAAGGCGCAGCGCCTCCTTAGAGTGAGTTCTTGATACGCTCGATGGCCGCCTCGAGGCGGTCATCCGGAGTCGTAAGCGAAATGCGAATGTAGCCTTCACCGGAAGGTCCATAAGCGGATCCGGCCGCAACGATGACATGCGCCTCTTCCAGGATCTTGGCCGCAAAGCTCGCGGAGGTGTAGCCATCGGGCACCTTGGCCCATACGTAGATAGTGGCGACAGGCTTGAACGGAACCTCGATACCGATCTTCGCAAGCGCATCGAGAACCAAGTCGCGACGACGCTGGTACATGGCGTTGAGCTCGGCCACGGAATCTTGCGGTCCGAGGAGAGCTTCGATGGCGGCATCCTGGACAGCCGTGAACACGCCCGAGTCGATGTTCGACTTGACCGTTCCAAGCGCCTTGATTGCCTGGGCATTGCCGCATGCGAATGCAACACGCCAACCGGTCATGTTGTAGGCCTTTGAGCAGCTGAAGAGCTCGATTGCAACGTCCATCGCACCCGGACGCTGGAGGAAGCTTGAGGCGACGTAGCCGTCAAAGCCGATCTCGGAGTACGCGTTGTCATGCACGATAAGCAGGTCGTGCTTCTTAGCGAAGGCGATTGCGCGATCGAAGTACTCATCGTTGGCGATGGCCGACGTCGGGTTGTTGGGGTAGCTGAGGAACATCATCTTCGCCTTGGCGAGCACCTCAGGAGGGGTCGACTCGAAGTCCGCGAGAAAACCGTTCTCCTCGGTCATGGGCATCCAGTGGGTCTCTCCGCCGACCATTACGCCGCCCGTGTAGTAGACGGGGTAGCCGGCACCTGGAACAAGCGTGTACTCGCCGGGATCGACAAACGCGGTGAACAAGTGGGCGATGCCCTCCTTGCTGCCGATGAGCGCGAGCATCTCCGTGGTGGAGTCGACTTCAACGTCGAAACGACGCTTCATCCACTCACTGCAAGCAGCCCGGTAGCGCGGCGAACCAACATAGCTGGGGTACTGATGGTTCGCAGGGTTCCTGGTCGCCTCGATCATCGCCTCGACGATGTGATCGGGCGTCGGGGTATCGGGATCACCGATGCCGAGAGAGATGACGTCGATGCCCTGCGCCGTAAGGAGCGCCTTCTTGCGGTCGATCTCGGCGAACAGGTACGGAGGCAGATTGTCAATGCGCTGAGCAGTTCTCACTGGGTGCTCTCCCCTTCAGTCTGAGTGTGCAGAACAACGGCACCGGAGCGCCGTGGGTGACATGGTATCACTCGGCCGCGTCCCTTCAGGTTGCCATCGTGTTACAGAAGGAACGAGCCGGCACCGTAACGTGCGGATGTGAAGCGACAACTATTCGCCGTCTTCGTCGTCCTCTGAGATGACAACCGAGCCCGCGAACACTTCCTCGGCAGGTCCGGTCATGTAGACGGCGCCGTCCTCGGCCCAACGTATCTCGAGGTCACCACCGGGGAGTTCGACCGTGACCTCTCTCCCTGTTCGCAGCGTCAAAGAGGCGGCGACCGCAGTGGCACAGGCACCCGTTCCACACGCCAGGGTCTCCCCCACGCCGCGCTCCCACACACGGAGTCGGACGAAGCCGTCGTCTATCAGCTCAGCGAACTCCACGTTGGTCTTGTTGGGGAACGCAGGGTGATTCTCGATTATCGGTCCGATTTCCGGCACCGGAGCGGTCTCGACGTCATCCACCCACAGGATGCAGTGAGGATTACCCATCGAGATGCAGGTGACCAAGAAGGTACCAGCCGAGGTCTCCAGCTCACAGCCGACGACCGGATCACCGGGAGCCTCGCAGCCGAGTTGCGTCGGTACCTGCTCGGGCAACAGCCCGGGCAGGCCCATATCGACAGTCGCGAGGTACAGGGTGCCGTCATAAGCGCGGGTGATCTCGATCGGCTTAACGCCGCCGAGAGTCTCTACCCGCACCGAGTTCTGATCCGCGGGAATGAGCTCGTGATCGACCAGATACTTCGCGAAGCATCTGATTCCGTTGCCACACATCTCGGCCGTGGTCCCATCCGAGTTGTAGTACAGCATGAAGAAGTCAGCTTCCGGCGTCGTTGCGGGTCGAACCAAAATCAGTCCGTCGCCGCCGATTCCGAAGTTACGGTCACAGAACCAAGCTACCGCCTCAGGCGATAGATCGAGTTCCTCTGCGAGGTCCTCCATGACGACGAAGTCATTGCCAAGGCCATGCATCTTCACAAAAGCCAAATCCACGGTGCCGACACCCCTCACAGGTCAAGTGCGACCACCTTAGCCGCTGGTCTACCAGTCTATCGCATCGAGAGCAGCATCCGCCGTCTCCGAGAGGTTGCGTTCGGTGACATCGATCCATGTGATTCTGGGATCGGCGTTGAACCACGTGAGCTGCCGTTTTGCGTAACGCCGAGAAGCCTGCGCGATATCGGCTATCGCTGAATGGAGGTCAGCCTCACCCTCAACCACAGGTACAAGTTCCTTGTATCCGATCGCCTGAGACGCGGTCAGCGCATCTCGGAAACCCTCTTCAAGCAAACGCTCGACTTCGCCAAGGAGCCCTCCATCGACCATCGCCTGCACACGAGCATCGATTCGCTGATACAACTGTTCGCGATTCATCGTCAACCCGACAAGCCGCGTGTCGTACACGCTCTCGCGAACTGCGAAACCGGATCTCTGGTCAGCGTATGAGACGCCCTCGTCGAGCATTTCAAGTGCACGGACGATTCTTCGCGTGTTGTTGCGATGAATCAGCGCTGCGGAGTCAGGGTCGCGTTCTTCAAGCAACGCGTAGATTTCCTCGGCGCCGTGCTCGGCTGCGAACGTCTCGTAGGTTGCCCGAGCAGGATTGCTCGCCTGCCCGCCCGGGGCGAAGTCGAACGAGTCCACAGCTGCGCGGACGTACAGTCCGGTACCGCCGCACACAACTGGCAACACACCGCGAGAGCCAACGTCCGCGATTGCGGTTCGGGCGCAATCCTGAAACACCGCGGCAGAGAACGATTCACCGGGATCGACGACATCGATGCAGTGATAGGGAACTCGTCGGACGTCCCGAGGTGTCTTTGCGGTACCGATATCCATTCCTCTATACACCTGCATGGAGTCTGCAGAGACGATCTCACCACCGAGACGAACACACAACTCTTCGGCGAGCGCACTCTTACCAACAGCCGTCGGACCGACGACGACCAACACGCGTGTGGACGCGACCGGTGGTGCGACATCCCGACTCCGTGGCGCGGCAGCGGCCGCTGCGTCAGTGGAACCTGTCCACTCGGAACCGTTCGATACTGAAATCTTCATCGGGGCGAATGCCTGCTTTCTGTAGTGCGATATCGAGCTGCGTCGCGGTGTCGTCGACACCATCGAGATCGGGCAACAGCAGTCCTCTTCGGTAACCAGCGGTCACAATCACGCCAAAGCGCGCGGGATCGAGATCCTCAATCGTCGCTGGCTCGGCCGGCTGAAGCACGTCCACACTCATCTCCAGATCGCCGAATTCCTCGGCCGTCAGAGCGTCAAAGCGCGGGTCTTCAAAAGCGGCCTCGAGTACATTGTGCGCTACTTCTTCGCCGAGCGTCGGTTTAGTCGGTGAAATTGTCCCGATACAGCCTCGAAGTCGGCCCTCCCGATGCAGCGAAACGAACGCTCCTGCGCGTAGCGGATACGTAGGATCGGTCAGAACCGGCGCCGGCGGCGATTCGTCCTTGAGGTACGCGCCGAGGGTGCTCCTCGCCAGTGTGACGATCTCGCTCTCCGGTTCCGGCGAAGATTGCCTCGAATCGCGATCATCGTCCTGAACAGCCGACGCAATAGCGGCGTCTCCCACCATCGCCGTGAGGTACCCGACGCCCCACGGCCCTTCGTACGAGAGGAGTTTCGTGGGAACCGGATCATCTCCCGCGAACCCACTGAGTGTGACGAATGAACGCAATCCGCACTCACCAGCCGCTTCAATGAGGGCCGGGTCCAATCCCGCACATGCGCTGAGGTCGCCGGATCTCACCAGTGCAACCAGTGCCTCATCGAACTCTTGGCCCTGCGGCGAGTAGCCAGCTCCCGCTTCGGGCGTAAGCCGATGAGAGCAATCGCCGCTGGCAACGAACACCACCTTGCGGCCAAGAGACTCCGCCGTCTCTCGGATCACCTGACCCATCTCGTGATGAGAAGCAAACGACAGGTAAGACAACGAGAGAACCACGATCTTGAACGCATGTTGCGGGTCTAAGAACGAGAGCGGCACAAGGGAGGCATGATCCAGCCATCCCGGCCGAAGCCGTGTATCCGCGTCACGCGGGGCGACGGGAATCCCCGCCCGGTCAACGGCGCTCACAAGTTTCCTGGCGAGTTCGGTGTCGACCTGCCACTGCAGGGGAGTGACGTCTCCAAACTCGGCCAACGACCCCTGCATCACATCCGAGGTGTCCACCAGGAACGTGTCATACACCGCTGGTGCGTGCGGCGACATAACGATCAACGTGTCAGGACGGAAAGCAGCAATGGCCCTCGCGACGAGAGCCAAGGCGCTGAGCGATGCATCAGCTCGATGTCGCTCTGCTCCCCCGACAGACTCGACGAAGATCGGTGGATGCGGAACCATGACACCAAAAATGGGCGAAGACACGGTGACCTCCCAAGTCGGAACCGGGTCAGAAGATCGACCCGTTAGGAGTTTGTACCCGCCAACCGCCCAGTCAGGAACCATGTCTGCGCTTCCTCGATGTATACGTCGAGGATACGAGCCGTATAGTCATCGGCAGACGCGCCGTCAGGAAGTCGTACGTGCACCATACGATTGCACGGCGCGCGCCCAGCGAGCATCCGGTCGTCACGCTTGCTGGTGCCCTCGAAGAGCACCGGCTGAATCGACCCAACGAAGTGCGTCGAGCGTTCGAATGCGGACGCGTGCACAGCCTCGATCAAGCGCTCCAGTCGCATCTGCGAAACCTCACGAGCGACGTGATCCGGCTGTGTCGCAGCAGGCGTGCCCTCTCGTGGCGAGTATATGAACGTGAATGCCTGGTCGTAGGTGACGTCACGCACCAAATCGAGGGTTTCGGCGAAGTCTTCCTCGGTCTCGCCCGGAAAACCAACGATGATGTCGGTCGACAGCGATATGTCAGGAATCGCATCACGAATCCTGCCGACAAGATCGCGGTAGTCAGAATTGGTGTAGTGCCGATTCATCTGCTGGAGCACCTTGTCCGAACCGGACTGAACGGGCAAGTGGAGATACGGCATCACCGTAGGCAGCTCCGCCATGGCAGCGATAGTGTCCTGGGAGAGATCCTTTGGGTGACTGGTAGCGAATCGGATACGCTCGATACCGGTGTCCGAGACTGCTCGCAAAACCTCTGCGAATCTGGGAGATCCGTAGATATCACGCCCGTAGCTATTGACGTTCTGGCCGAGCAACGTGACCTCAAGGACGCCGTCCGCCCTGAGCTGAGTCACTTCGCTGACAATCGAGTCCATTGGACGAGACCGTTCGCGACCACGGACATACGGAACGATGCAGTACGAACAGAAGTTGTCACAGCCAACGGTGATCGGCACCCATGCATGCCATGGGTGCTCGCGCTCGGTCGGCAGTTCAGACGCGAAGTCGGTGGTTTCCGCAAGAACCTCAACCTGAGGCTGACGTTCAGTCAGGACGCTCTCGAGAAGCGCCGGGAGGTGACCGATGTTGTGCGTGCCGAAGACCACGTCGATATGAGGGATCTGACGAAGAAGCAGCTCGCCATCTCGCTGCCCGATGCAGCCGCCCACAGCGATGAGCTGACCCGGTCGACCCGCTTTGACGCTCTTGAGTGATTTGACCTGACCACGGAGACGCTCATCGGCATTCTCACGCACGCAGCATGTCATGAACACGACGACATCGGCTTCCTCGGCATCGTGAACCGCACGCAGCCCCTGCTCGTTCAGCAGGCCGGCCACGCGCTCCGAGTCGTGTTTGTTCATCTGGCACCCGAAGGTGCGGATCAAGTAGGTGTCCATAGCGTTCGGCAGTGTAGCACGTGAGGGTGACCTGAAGGCCCATTCTGAGCCCGGCACCCTAGCGCGTGTCCTCGTTCATTCCCGCGTCGAGGAACGCACGGAGATGGGCTTGAGGAATGCTGACTTCGCCCAGATCGGGGTGCGGCGCCTGCGGACTGTGATAATCCGTACCACCCGTCATCAACAGGCCGAGCCGTTGAGCCAGTATCACGAGCTGCGAGCGCTGCTCGGCGGAGTGATCCACATGGTGAGCCTCGACTCCCCGCAACCCGAGTGGGACGAGGTCCGAAACGAGGTCCTCCGTGCCCGAGACGCCAGGATGCGCGATCACTGCAATCCCTCCGGCTCCGACAATCAGCCGGATGGCCTCCACATGGCTCAGGTGCGCTTTCGGGCGGTAGAACGGTCTACCGCGCCCTACCAGACGTTCAAAAGCGTCTGAGACGCTCTCAGCATACGCAAGGGTGACGAGAGTCCTCGCGATATGTGTGCGACCAACGGCTCCCCCACCCGATAGCGCCATCACCTCATCAAGCGAGACTTCGTAGCCGGCACTCTGGAGCGCCAAGACGATGCCCCGCGCCCGTTCCACGCGCGCTGCGCGAAGCCGAGTGAGCGTGGCGAGAAGAACTGGGTTGGTGGTGTCGATGAAGTATCCGAGAATGTGCACGGAGCGCTCAGTGACAGACGCTGAAAGCTCAACTGCGGGAATCACCGTGATCCCTAGTGGACGGGCGACGACGGTAGCCTCCTGAACACCGGAGACCGAGTCGTGGTCAGCCAAGGCGAGCACACTCACGCCGTTGTGCGCCGCAAGCTCAACGACTTCCCGAGGCGAAAGCGTCCCGTCCGAGGCCGTGGAGTGAACGTGCAGATCCGCGCGCACGCGAAGTCCTTACGGACGATGCATATCGCGCGGCTCAACCAGAAGCCTGATTGCCGTTCGCTCTTCACCATTGATCTCGATGTCGGCGAACGCTGGCACACAGGTCAACTCCATACCGGACGGAGCAAGGAATCCGCGAGCAATGGCGATTGCCTTGATGGCCTGATTGAGAGCGCCTGCACCCACCGTCTGAATCTCGGCAGCGCCCTGCTCGCGAACGACTCCGGCGAGAGCCCCGGCAACCGAATTGGGGTTGGACTTGCTCGAGACCTTAAGGACTTCCACGGACCCTCCCTGGTAAAACACCTAGTGGTGGCCGTCGTGTGACGGCGAGTGCGACAGATACAAGAATCACTACTGCGACGAGGCTGTGTGTGCGTACCGCCCTAGAGTATAGCGCGTGTGAAGCCGAAGGGCTCAGTCCTCTTTCTCGACCTCGAACCTGACCCGTATGTCATCTTTGCCAACGATGATCTTTGGTTCGCACTTGAGATGCAGATAGTATCGCTCCGCGATGCTGTCGAACGCTGCCTCGAGCTCCCCTCGGAACTGCGCCAGATCCGTGTGGTGAATCTTCAGACCGCGCCTATCCCGGTAGATATCTGGCGCTGAATCCGTGGCCGCGGAGGAAGCACCTGCGACGTTCTGAAACACCGTCGGCAGCACCGCCAATTCGCCAGCAAGGATACGATGCGCGGTTCGCTCAGAGATTGGAAGCGCAAGGCTCTCGGCGACCTCGGTGAGATCCCCGGCGTCGCTGACACCACCAGGACGCTGCCATACGGCTAGAGCCGACGCATCGTCACAGAACAGCAGGTCGCTCGCATCGACATGATCCCGCGTGAGGGAATAGAGTGTCCCAACAACCTCCGCAGGCGAGCCGATATACACATCGATGCCGGGATGCTCCACAGCGAACTCCACAACCCTGCGGATGATGTTATGCGGTCCGCGACACACCTTGAACGCCCCGGTAGGCTCCCTGTCGACCACTGGCCACGTGGATTGATCCGCGCGCTCGGTCAATTGCGCGGAATCGATGAGGATCGTCAGCGCCGTACCTTTGTGCTGCTCAGACGCGGCGATTCGGGCTTCTGAAGCGTTACTGCGAATCGAGAACAGCGCCATTCCTCGACCGTGCACTCCCCACTGATCCATGACCATGGTCTCGAGCTTGCTGGTGACACGCGGCTCGAACACCTTGTCGTGCATTGCGGTGGGAATACCTACCCCGTCGTCAACGAAGGTCATCGTGCGCAGGTCGCCCTCGCGTGTGGTTGCAACGAAGATGCGGCTGGCGTGAGCGTCGCGGGCGTTGCGTAGCAACTCGACGACAATGTCCTCGACGCTGCGGATATCGTGTTTCGCCTGACGGCGCTCGGCCTCGGATACCTTCAGGCGAACAAATCCGTCGCCGAGACTCTCCTCGACCTTCAGAAACGCATCACCCGACACTGCAGTCACAAATCCGAGTAGATCCTCGTTCGACATTCTGGTCCATCACTTCTCGAGTGGGCGTAGCGGTTCTCTAAAAGCAGGCGCCCCAGCCATGATGCGACCGGAGCGCCTGCGTGTCACTCAAACGATGCGATGCCGCACCTACTTCGCGTAATCCACCGCACGACTTTCGCGAATCACCATGACGCGAACCTGACCGGGATACTCCAGCTCGTCCTCGATCTGCTTGGCGATATCGCGCGCAAGAACCACAGAATCCGTGTCGGAAATCTGATCGGGCTTGACCATGACGCGAATCTCGCGTCCGGCCTGCATGGCGTAGGTCTTCTCAACGCCCTTGTGGGCGTTGGCGATCGCTTCGAGCTTCTCAAGGCGCTTGATGTAGCTCTCGAGAGTCTCACGACGAGCACCGGGGCGAGCAGCCGAGATCGCATCTGCGGCCTGAACGAGAACGGCTTCCACCGTCGCCGCCTCGACATCACCATGGTGAGCTTCGATGGCGTGAACGATGGCCTTGGGCTCGTTCATGCGACGCGCGAGATCCGCACCGATTAGCGCGTGGGGGCCCTCGACCTCGTGATCAATCGCCTTGCCCAAGTCATGAAGCAGACCAGCGCGCTTGGCGAGCTGTACGTCAACACCCAGCTCCGACGCCATGACTCCTGCAAGGTAGGAAACCTCAAGCGAATGCTTCAGTACATTCTGTCCATAGCTCGTGCGGTACTTGAGTCGACCCAGGGTCCGGATCAGTTCCGGATGCAGACCGTGAATCCCGCTGTCGAACGCCGCCTGCTCGCCGGCCTCGTGAACGGCTTGGCTGACGAGCTGCTCTGCCTTGTTGAACATCTCTTCGATGCGGGCAGGGTGAATGCGACCGTCTGCGATCAGAGTCTCAAGCGTGATGCGACCGATCTCACGACGCACCGGGTCGAAACTCGACAGGATGACCGCTTCGGGGGTGTCGTCGATGATCAGGTTGATGCCGGTCATCTGCTCGAAGGCGCGAATGTTGCGCCCTTCTCGGCCGATGATACGGCCCTTCATGTCGTCACTGGGAATGTGGACGACGGAAACGGTAGACTCGGCGGTGTGGTCGGCGGCAACGCGCTGGATGGCGATACCAACGATGTTACGTGCCTTCTTGTCCGCCTCCTCGCGAGCGCGGGCCTCAGACTCACGAATGAATGCAGCGGCGTCGTGCTTGACGTCATCCTGGATTCGATTCAGCAGTTCTGCACGTGCCTCGTCTGCAGTCATCCCGGCTACGCGCTCAAGAGCCTCGCGTTCCTCAGTGATGAGAACCTCGAGGTCCTGCTCGCGCTTGGCGATCTGGCCGGACTGAGATGACAGGGTGTGCTCGCGCTTGTCGAGCGACTCGGCTCGGCGGTCAATCGAGGCCTCGCGATCCGCCAGCCGCGACTCCAAGGACTGAATCTCCTTGCGACGCTCCTTGCCGTCCGTCTCGGCTTCCTGCTTCAACTTGAAGATCTGGTCCTTAGCCTCGAGTAAGGCTTCCTTCTTGAGCGTCTCGGCCTGCTTTTCCGCGTCTTTGACCGTACGGTCCGCCTCTTCGGCGGCTCGAGCGGTGCGGTCCTTCATGAAGAAGCGGTTGACGGCAAAGCCGAGGGCAGCGCCAGCAATCAATGCGACGAAGATGAATACAACGGCCATGGAATTCATGCGCGCCCTCCTTTCGATAGTAGAGCGTTCGCTGATGTAGGTGGTCACATCGCGTTTGGCGCTCGCTCAGGGGGACGCAAGAATGCCGAACGCGTGCGTTCAGCATCAGGATCACATGGCGCCCAGCGAAAGGTACCCGAGTACGCAAGAAGCGACCCATAGGTCGTCCGAAATGAACGTCTTCGCTTGCAACATACGAACCGCCGACAATTCCTGTTCCCCAAGAACCCGACGGGTGATCTTGATGCCTGCGCAAACTGTACCCTCTGGGCGGCAGAATCGTCAAGGAGTGTCGCCCGCCGAAATTGAGTTCTCAGTGCTTATTTGCGCAGGTCATCGGCGGTGTCTCCATCGTCAGACCCGCCAGCGTCGATGTCCGCTAAACCGCCAGCCCGGCCAACGGCTTCGCGTGCGACCGACAGCGAGAACCCCCGTCCGAGCAGCCTCTTGGTCAGACGGTGACCGTCGGCCTTGTCGCGAGGTGTCTTACCGCGCAATGACGCAAAGGCGCGGTCCGTCTCGCTCTCGCGTTCATCGCTCTCGAGCGCCGACTCGATGAGGGAAGCAGCTACACCCTTCTCGGCTAACTCTCGGGCGATTCTTCTCTCCCCATACCCACCTGCACGGCGCGATCTCGTCCATGCGGACGCGAACCGCTCGTCGTCGATCAACTCAATCTCCGAGAACCGACCGACGACCGACTGGCAGACCGACTCGGGAAAGCCGGAGTCCCTGAGTTTTCGATGAACCTCGAAGGCCGAGCGTTCCCGATAGCCGAGAAGCTTAAGCGCCCGTTCTTTGGCAAGGGGAAGTTCCTCAGTTGCGAGCTGGGTCTCAAGCACGGCTCGGTCAACCTCAATCCCCTCGGTCAACGCAAGTCGCTTAACCACTGTGGAAGCCGTGGTGCGATAGTCAGGGTCGCTATCAAAGAAGATGCGCCGGGCCCTAAGATCAGGCCCGACGCTCTCTATTCTGGAAATGAGCGCGCACATCGTGACTGCGGCTACTTGGCCGCGGCGGCGGGCTTCGCGGAACCAGCAGGGGCCTCGACAACCGCGGCTTGGTTGACGGGAAGCCCTAGTGAATCACGAACCTTCACTTCGATTTCATTACGAAGTGCCGGATTCTCGCGCAAGAAGTCCTTGGCTGCCTCTCGGCCTTGTCCGAGACGCTCAGTACCGTAGGTGTACCAGGCACCGGACTTGGCAACGATACCCTCTTCAACACCGAGGTCGAGGATGGAGCCTTCCTTACTGATTCCGGTTCCGTACATCAAGTCGAACTCGGCGATACGGAACGGGGCAGCAACCTTGTTCTTTACAACCTTGGCGCGAACCCGGTTGCCAACGAGCTCGGTTCCCTGCTTGATCGAGTCAATTCGGCGAACATCGATGCGAACGGTCGAGTAGAACTTCAGTGCACGACCGCCGCTCGTGGTCTCGGGGCTGCCGAACATGACACCGATCTTCTCACGCAGCTGATTGATGAAGATGCACGTGGTGTTGGAGCGTGACAGGGATCCTGCGAGCTTACGCAACGCCTGGCTCATGAGTCTGGCCTGAAGTCCGACGGTGGTGTCACCCATCTCGCCTTCGAGCTCGGCCCTTGGTACCAGTGCTGCGACAGAGTCGATAACAACGACATCGATTGCACCGCTACGGACCAACATGTCACAGATCTCAAGCGCCTGCTCGCCGGTGTCCGGTTGTGAGATCAGGATCTCATCGATATCCACGCCAAGACGTGAAGCGTAACTGGGATCCAGTGCGTGCTCCGCATCGATGAACGCAGCCACGCCGCCTGCAGCTTGCGCCTCGGCCACTATCTGCAATGCGAGCGTCGTCTTGCCGGAGGACTCCGGACCGTAGATCTCAACGATTCTGCCGCGCGGGACACCGACGATTCCCAACGCAGCATCGAGGGCAAGCGATCCGGTGGGAATGGCTGCAACCTGGTCCGTCGCAGCGTGCTCACCAAGCTTCATCAGCGATCCCTTACCGAACTTCTTCTCAATCTGCTCTTTGGTGACGTCGAGTATCTTTTCCTTCTCGCGTTCCATACCTCACTCGCTCCAATCCGGGTACCGGGCGCGCCTTCGGGGCAGCTCCACCCTATACGAACACCTGTTCGATGTCAACGAAAGTTCTGTCGACTCGGCCTGTTCGGTGACTCACTTAGAACCTGATTCCGGAAGCGGCACTGTTGCCACTTTCAAGTAGGTCGGTCCCAAGCGTTCCAGCGAACTCGAGAACACCTTAATCGATGACACTGACACGGATTGATGCGCTACCAGATCGAGTCGGCTACTCGGCATCCCGAACGTGACGGCGGACGATGTCCAAGGCCCGTGCAGTGGCTCGTGCACGCACGGAATCGCGCGTTCCTCCGAGATATCGCTGCTCTCCGCTGTCGGTGCCGCCCTGATGACTGATCGCGAACCAGACGAGCCCAACGGGCTTATCGGCCGTCCCTCCCCCTGGCCCGGCGACACCGGTGATTGAGACAGCTACATCCGATCCCGTGAGCGCGCGTACACCCTCGGCCATTGCCACCGCGGTCTGCTCGCTCACTGCACCGTACTGCGCGAGCAACCCGTCAGGTACCTGGAGGATTCCGCGCTTCACGGAGTTCGCGTAACTAACGACCCCGCCGAGAAAGACCTCCGACACACCGGCTACGTCTGTCAGGGCAGCAGAGACCAAGCCGCCGGTACAGGATTCAGCGACCGAGAGTGTCCTCGAACGGCTACTCAGTTCCGCTACAGTTGCTTGCGCAAGTGTCTCGCCGGTCGTCGTGTAACACGCAGCGCCGATCTCAAGAGCGACAGCCGTGGCCATGTCGTCGAGCGCGTCTTTCCCGGCGCCGGAGTCGATCAAGAGCACCCTGACATCGCCAGGTTTCGCGAGCACCGTCAGGGTGATGCCAACTTGGCCGGCGAGTGCGCGTTGCGCCGCGTGCTGCACGTCCGACTCGGGCATACCGGTGACGCCCAGGTCGCGAGGGCTCGCAGTGCTCCGCACATACCCTGAAAGAGCCCTCCCGAGCATCTCGGACATCTCGTGCGGTGGTCCAGGCAGCAAAATGAGCCGACCAGCGGGCGTAGGAACGTCTTGGCCGGGAGCGGTACCTGTGCAGGGAGCCAGTATAGTCGCCCCCTCGAGCACGAGCGCCTGAGTCAACACCGCCTTACGCGATGCTGCATCGGCATGTCGCTCGGCGATACCCGCTAGCCACTCAGCGATCTCGACGTCTGGGCAGAGGCCGACCCCGAGCGCGGTTGCAGCCGCTTCCCGGGTGATGTCGTCGTGTGTGGGTCCGAGCCCTCCGGTGGTGATCACGAGTTCGCACCTGGAGGTAAGGCGTGTCAGAACCTCAGCCAGATGCCGAACATCGTCGCCAACACTTACCGCCTCAACGACATTGAATCCGAGGCCGGAGACGGTTCTGGCGACTGAAGCTGTGTTGGAGTCTATCCGCAGACCCTCCGTCAGCTCCGAACCAACAGTGACTATCGCGGCTGCACGCGGGGTGTCGTACACAGTGCCCCCTAAGTGGCGTCTCCGGCGTCAAGATCGTCGTCAAGTTCGGCATCTCGCTCGACGTCAGCAGCGATTGTCGGGTTACCGGACCAAGGACCGACCAGCACCATCTTCGCGTTGATGAAATAGTCGACCATTGACGCGATGGTCATGATGACCGCCGCCCCCATCACGGTCCATGAGATGGCCTGCGCCCACGAGAACACATCCGGCCCAAGCGACTGGAGCGCGAACGAGTCCTTGACGATGAACAGAAGGATCGCGGCAATCTGCAGCACCGTCTTGAGCTTCCCATACCAAGACGCTGCAATGACCGTACCCTCAGCTGAGGCGACCATGCGCAGTCCCGAGATGATGAACTCTCGGGAGATGATGACGAATCCAATCCAAGCTGGCAGTACGTTGGTCTCGATGAGAGCCAAGAGCGCGGCCGTCACGAGCAGCTTGTCGGCAAGCGGGTCAAGGAACTTCCCGAATGTCGTCACCTCGTTTCGAGAGCGAGCAAGGTAACCGTCCACGCCGTCGGTGGCAGCAAGGAGTCCGAACACGCCTGCGGCTATCCAGGGACGCCATCGATAGAGAAGCTCGGAGGCGGGAAGCCAGCTCGGCCAGTCAACCAGTAGCACGAGCAAAAACACGGGAATGAGCACCATGCGTGCGAGCGTGACGCTGTTTGCGGCATTGAGCGTTACGCCCAGCCTGTTCTTCTCGGGCACGCTACTCGGCCTCCCCTTCGAGGTCGTAGCCGAGTGAATCCACGATGCGTACGGCAACCAACTCGCCGGGCACTCCGCCTTCGAGCAGGACCAAGCCGTCTATCTCCGGTGCCTGCCCCCGCCACCTACCGACCACCACGCCATCGTCGGGATCCACTCCCTCGACCAGCACCTGGACGACGCTGTCCACGCGCGTGGCTGCGCGCTCAAAGCCAATCGCGTCTGACAGGTCCCTGAGACGTTGCGCCCTCGCGCGCCGGGTCCGAATCGGCACCTGGAGTTCCATCTCGGCGGCCGCGGTATCGGCTTCTGGCGAGTATACGAAGACACCAACATAATCGAACTGAGCCAAACCGAGGAATCGCTGCAGTTCACGCATATCCGCAGTCGTCTCACCAGGGAACCCCGCGATCATAGTGGTGCGAAGCACGACGTCGGGCAGCACGGATCGGATGCGCTCGAGCAACAACAAGAACGACTGTGTATCTCCTGACCGCTTCATGGCTCTCAGTACCGGCCTCGCCGAATGCTGCAGCGGGATATCCAGGTAACGACACACGTTCGCGTTCTCGGCGATTGCCTTCAGCAGCTCGTCAGTCACCCCGTCAGGCTGCACGTACATCAGCCGCAGCCAGCGCAGATCGGGCACAGCTGCGACGGCACGAACGACGTCGGCTAGCGTGCTGTCCGCCTCAAGATCGCGACCGTAGGCACTCGTGTCCTGTCCGATGAGTACGATCTCGCGCGCACCCAGAGCAACGAGCTCTTCGGCTTCTGCGACGATCGCGTCCAGAGGACGGCTCACGTAGGGGCCCCTGATCGCAGGAATCGTGCAGTATGCGCAGTCCCTGTGACAACCGTCTGAGATCTGAAGATAGGCCGAGAACCCCTCAAGCGTGCGCGTTGCCGAGACACGCGGTCTCGGCCCGGCAGCCACCCCCGTCAGACGCTCGACGATGCCGAGCAGGCCCGCTTCGTCCCCCACCGGCACGAATGCTGAGACCTCCGGCAGCTCACTCGCCAACTCGTCGCCGTAGCGCGACGGCATGCATCCCGCGACGACGAGATGTCGACCCTCACGTGCAGGAACCCACTGGCCGGCAACCTCGAGCACTGCGGCCAGAGACTCCTCGGTGGCATCTTGGATGAACGAGCAGGTGTTGACGACGACGACATCGGCCTCGTCGATATCCTCGACAAGCCCATACGCCGAAGACAGGACCGCCGCGCGCATGCGGTCCGTGTCGACCTCGTTCTTTGGGCAGCCGAGAGTGATGAAGGCGATAGCGGGAGCGTTCGGCACCCTGAGCTACCGGTAGTTCGTGAACTGAAGTGGAATGCCGTAATCCTTGTCCTTCAAGAACGCGATCACGCGCTGGAGCTCGTCTCGGACCGCGGCACTGACTCGAAGCTTGTCACCCTCGATCTGCACCTTGACCTTGAACTTCTCGTCGCGAATCTCCTTGTTGATCTTCTTGGCGAGATCGGTCTCGATTCCCATGACGATCTTGCCAATGATGCGAACAGAGCTCCCGCTCGCCGCTTCAGTGTTGCCCCATTCGACCGCCTTGAGATCGATCTGCCGGCGAACGAGTTTCGTGTTGAGCACGTCGATCACCTGACGCGCGATGAAGTCGCTCGGTGCGTGCAGAGTGAACGTCTTGTCGGCCTTGGAGAACTCGATCGTCGCACCGGAGTCCTTCAGGTCATACCGCTGTACGAGTTCCTTGGTGGTCTGCTGGAACGCATTGTCGACCTCTTGCATGTCGACTTCAGAGACCACGTCGAAGCTGCTGTCCTTCGCCATTGTCAATCCTCCTCAACTCGGAAGCGCACGCGTCTACTGCGTGGGCTCGGCCTTAAGTGTCACCGTGGGTGTTCCCCCGCCAGGGGGAATCGGGACCCTATTGCCATCGCGGTACACGGTAACGAACGACGGCTTTCCTATCTTGACTACCGCAGACTTCGTTACCTGGAACTCCTTGGACTGCCCACTGGTGAGTGAACCCTCGTAGGCATTCAACCCGTCAACCGTGACACGAATCCAGGAGGCCCCATCAGGTGCAACCGCGACCCTGAGGGCAAACGGCTTGTTCTCCAGAACCGGAGGCGCAGTTGCGGTGTTATCCGGCCGCGCAGTGGTTCCCGCGTCGCTCGCAGGTGCAGAGGATGTCGCAACCGGTGAACCGGCGGTCGGAATCGGAGTCGGAGTCTCGGGACCTTGTACCGCACGCACCACAAGCCATACGCCAAGCGCCACTACTGCCAGAATCACCACCAGAATCAGGGCAGCTTTGAGTGGAACGGCGTGCTGTTGTCCACGCGGCTTGACCGCCTCCGCCGCAGGGGCAATATCCCGAGAGCGACCGCCCGCACCCGTCTCGGCACGATACATGGCCAGCAAGGACGCGGAATCAAGTTCCAGGAACGACGCGTAGCTCGTGACGTAGCCACGAACATATCCGGGATTGGGAAGGCGAACGTACTCGCCGTTCTCAAGCAACTCGAGCAACTTGGCGCGGATCTTCGTGGCTTCCTCGGCCTGCAACAAGCTCATTCCAAGAGCCATGCGGCGTTCTCTGAGTGTGTCTCCAAGCTGTCCCACTGCTAGCCTCCCTCTTCCTGCTCTTCGCGTTCAAAGGCACGCAGTGCCGAGAGGTCCTCGACGTCCATGAGCACTTCTCGGGGCTTGCTTCCATCGGGCGGACCGACGACGCCCTTCATCTCGAGCATATCCATGATGCGTCCGGCCCGCGCATACCCGACCTTGAGGCGACGTTGCAGCATCGACGTTGATCCCAGCCCACTGGTCACCGTGATATCAGCGGCTTCCCACAGGAGAGGATCATCGTCATCACCTGAGTCTACGCCACCTCCAACGGCGGAGACTCTGAGGTGCAAAATCTCCTCATGGTAGTCCGGCTCCGCTTGTTGCTTAAGATGCCCTACGACCGCCTCGATCTCGTTCTCGGCCACATAGCATCCCTGAATGCGCTTGGGCTTGGGCCACGACGGAATCGAGAACAGCATGTCACCGAGTCCGACAAGCTTCTCGGCACCGGGCTGATCCAAGATGACACGGCTGTCGATTGCGCTTGCGACGTTAAACGCGATTCGGTTGGTGATGTTGGCCTTGATGATGCCCGTGACGACGTTTGCCTCGGGCCGCTGGGTAGCGACGACCAAATGAATGCCTGCAGCACGAGCGAGCTGGGCGATGCGGACGATCGAATCCTCGACCTCTTTGGCTGCAACCATCATCAGGTCGGCCAGCTCATCGATGACGATAACGAGGTACGGTAGTTCTGCGGCGCCTTCCGGTCCTTTGCCGTCCTGCACCATGGCGTTGTAGGCACCGATGTTGCGGGCACCGGCCACCTGCAGCACTTTGAGACGCCGTTCCATCTCCGAGACCGACCACGCGAGAGCGCTTGCCGCCTGCTTGGGCTCGGTCACAACGGGAACGTAGAGGTGCGGCAGACCGTTGTAGAGTGACAGCTCCACTCGCTTGGGGTCGATGAGTATGAGTCGCACTTCGGCGGGTGTGGCTCTCATCAGAATCGACATCAACATCGCGTTGATGGCCACCGATTTGCCCGAGCCGGTCGTTCCGCCGATCAGCAAGTGAGGCATGGATGCCAGATCCGCAAGAACGGGAGCGCCGGAAACGTCCTTGCCTATGGCGAGCAGAAGCGGGCCACCGTCACCCGCGGGTGAAATCACGTCGCCAAGTGTGACGGACGTCCGACGGATGTTGGGAACCTCGATGCCGATGAGCGCCTTGCCCGGAATCGGCGCAAGGATGCGCACGACCGAAGATGCAAGCGACAGGGCGATGTCGTCGGCGAGGGTAGTCACTTTTGACAGCCGCACGCCCTTGGCTATCTCCACCTCAAACAGCGTGACCGTCGGCCCTGCAACCCACGAGACGACGCGCGCCGGGATGTCGAACGTGGCCAGGGTCTCGGCGATTGCGGCGGCCGTGTTTTTGAGCTCGGTATCGGAGGTCCTGTGTTTTGCCGCTGACTCAGCAGTTCGGCCCAGAAGCGTCAGGGGCGGGAGGACAAACCCTTCCATGGCCCGAGGCGAGACGGACCGCGGTGTCGGCACGGTCTTGCGAGCGGCTTCAGGATCAGGACCGTCTCCACGGCCGCGGCGTGCGGACAACGCGGTCGTCTCAGCACCGCCCGCGTTCACTTCGGCAACGGGCGAAAGCGGCATCGTCTTAGGTGCGCGCTCGCGGCTGGGCCTTGTCGTGGGTTGATCAGCAGGGTCACGGTGGGTCGCATCCGCAACCCATTCAACCAGCGCGGAGATCGAAAGGCCGATAACGACCAGACCGACCACCCCTATACCTACAAGCAACACGTATCCAATCGTGGATCCCAACATGCGGTTGAGCGCCCATGCGACGGAGCTGCCCGTGTATCCGCCATGCGTAACGAGCAACGCCTTGTTGAAGAAGTCACCACCGGGAGTCGCCAGCGCGGCCATGGAAATCACGGCCAGAACGATCAAACCCAGACCGAGTCCGGTACGGCCCTCACGCACCTCACTTCGCACGAAGAAGCTCACGCCCCACAACAGCAGGAATACCGGGATGACATAGGCGCCGACACCGAACAGCAACTTCAATGCGCCCGCTCCGGCCTCGGCGGCCATCCCTGAGGACTGACTCATAACCGCGATGAGCAACCCGATGGCGAGGACGCACAACGTCACGCCGATAATGTCGCGGCGCGAGCGATCGTCCAGGAGCGAGGGCTTTGCGGACTTCGAGTTGGCACGACCAGCACTCGAGCCACCTGTCTTGCGAGGCGCGCTTGAGCCCTTTGGGGCGCCTTTACCTTTAGCGGTCGCCACGACTACCCCCTACCGCCTGTCATGTTGAGTAGGAGGATAACCGTGCCGAGTATCCCGGTGTACGCGGCGAACCAGTACAGCGGATGGCTCTTAACGAATCGGAGGAGTCCCCAGATCGCGAAGTAGCCACACAGCCCTGCTGCGATGAATCCCAGCGCCAGGACCGGAATGGAACCCGGGAGATGACTGGCCCCTCGAATGACATCGAGGCCATCTTTGAGGGCAGCGAGCGTGATGATCGGAATGCCAAGTAGGAACGAGAACCGGGCGGCCTGATCCCTCTTGAGACCGAACAGCATTGATCCTGCGATCGTAGACCCGGAGCGCGACACCCCGGGCAAGGCGGCGATGCCCTGGAACACGGCGATGACGGCAACCGAGAGAGGCTTCAGCCGATCAGGGGATTCGATCCTCGCCTCCCCGTGTGTGAGAGCCTCGGCAATCACCAGCAGGACCGTGGTGACATAGAAGCCGACGGCCACGATGACCATGTTCGACGAGAAGGCCTCGAGATAGGGACCAAGCGCTAGTGCGATCACCGCACTCACCGCGGTGGCGAGAACTAGGTAAAGCACGAGCCGACGCTCACTCTTCTGCTCTGCGTTCTTGGGCAGCAGCGATGCCAGCAGCTCGATGACGTCGTGCCTGAAGTACCAGTACATCGCCAGAAGTGTCGCACCGTGCAGGAATACCTCAAACGACAGATTCGGGGACTCGCCCAGCAGTTTGTAGGTGATTGCAAGATGTCCATCGGAGGAGATCGGCAAGAACTCCGTCAGCCCCTGGACGACGCCTAGAATGATCGCCTGGAATGCAGTCACTCGCTAGACCTCCATGACGACTGGAATGATCATCGGACGGCGCTTTGTGCGCTCCCAGAAGAATTGCGACAGCACTTCTCGGACGCGTTTCTGAACAACCGAGAAGTCTGTGACGCCCTCTGAGCCCGTCTTGGCCAGCGCCTTGGTCACACGCGCTCGCGCTTCCTCCATCACCTTATCGGAATCCGCGAATACAATGCCTCGCGTGACAATCTCAACTTCGCCGGCCTGCTTGCCGGTCTGCGCGTCAATTGCGATGACAATCGTCGCGATGCCGTCCTGGCTCATGTGCTGCCGGTCACGGAGAACAACTTGGCCAAGGTCACCCACGCTGAGACCATCCACGTAGACGACGCCACTCTCAACCCGCTCGCCAAGCCTTGCCTCGACTTCGTCGATCTCGAGACAGTCGCCGTTATCCATGATGAAGATCGCATCTTCAGGGATTCCAACCGCTTCAGCGAGACGAGCATGGGCAGCAAGATGGCGAGTCTCGCCGTGCACGGGCATGAAGAACTCGGGCTGAGCAAGGTTGAGCATCAACTTGAGCTCTTCGCTGGACGCGTGGCCCGAAACGTGAACGTCCGCCGTGCCTTTGTGTACAACCTTGGCGCCGGCCCTGGTAAGGCGGTTGATGACACGGCTGACGGCCTTCTCGTTGCCGGGTACCGGAGTGGCCGCGATGATGACCGTATCGCCCTTCTCCACCTGAACGGTCCGGTGATCTCCATTCGCCATGCGAGCAAGAGCCGACAGCGGCTCGCCCTGGCTACCCGTGCTGAGAACCACCACCTTCTCAGGCGGAAGCCCGTGAGAGTCGAAAGCGTCGACGATGTTCTCGTCGTCAATCTTCAGATAGCCAAGCTCGCGTGCGATCTTCGTGTTCTGCACCATCGAGCGACCGGTGACGACTATCTTGCGATCCGCCGCGACGGCCGCATCACACACCTGCTGCAGGCGATGGATATGCGAAGCGAACGATGCGACGATGACGCGCTGCTTCGCGTGCCTGATGATGTCGTGCAGCGCGGGCCCGACGGAGGCCTCGGACCGAGTGATACCAGGACTTTCTGCTCCAGTCGAGTCTGACAAGAGCAGGGTCACCCCCGCCTTGCCGAACTTGGAAATGGCGCCATAGTCAGTCAGACGACCATCGATAGGCGTCTGATCCAACTTGAAGTCGCCGGTGTGCATGACGTTACCCACGGGGGTGCGAATGAATACACCGACTCCGTCGGGTATCGAGTGGTTCACCGCGAAGAAGTCCAGTCCGAAGACTCCCATGGATACGTGACTGGAACCCTTGATCTCACGCAGCTTCGGCTTCTTGATCTTGTGCTCTTCGAGCTTTCCCTTGATCAGACCCAGGGTCAGCTTTGTGCCAAGAATCGGCACCGGAATCCCCAGATCCTTCAAGAGATATGGAAGCGCGCCGGTGTGGTCTTCATGGCCGTGGGTAATGATGATGGCTCGCAATCGATCCTTGCGCTTCACCACATAGCTGTAGTCGGGGAGAATCAGGTCGACGCCGGGATGGTCGTCGTCCGGGAACATGATTCCGGCATCGACCATGATCATGTCGTTGCCGTATTCGATGACCGTCATGTTCTTGCCAATACCGTCAAGGCCGCCAAGCGGTATGACGCGCAGTCGTTCGGTCTTCTTGGACTGTGTCATATGGTTGGGTACGTCTCCTTTCGAGGCATGCGCCCCGTTTGCGATCGACCGTGAAGGTCTCCGCACGATTGTTGTCACAAGCGAAGCTCATCGGAGCTCCGCGTCCATACAAATTGCTATGCGAGTACCCCGACGCCACGCATGACGCGCGTCAGCTCCTCGGTCTGGGCAGGAGTTGCCTCGATCAGTGGCAGACGAAGACCTCCCACGGGGAATCCTTGGAGCTCAAGTGCCTTCTTGACCAAGATCGGATTGCTCGTCATAAACAGTGTCTTCATGAGCGGCATCAGCTCGAGATGAATACGAAGCGCGCGAGTGTGGTCGCCCGCAGCCTGTGCCACAACCATCTCCTTGAATCTGAGTCCCGCAACGTGGCTCACAACCGAGATGACTCCCGTTGCGCCTAGGCCCATCATCGGCAGCGTGTCCTCGTCATTGCCCGACAGCACCTCGAACCCATCCGGAGCACCGTGGCATATCTCGGCAATCTGACCTAGGTCGCCGCTGGCCTCTTTGACGGCGACGATATTCTCCACGTCGTTTGCCAGGCGCAAGGTTGTCTCGGCGGTCATATTGACGACGCTTCTACCGGGAATGTTGTAGAGGATGACAGGTCGATCAACGGACCGCGCAATGGTACAAAAGTGCTGATAGAGTCCCTCTTGCGGTGGTTTGTTGTAGTACGGAACAACCGCCATGATCGCGTCGACGCCAAGAGCCGCGACCTCTTGTGCAAAGTCCACGGAATCGGCAGTGCAGTTGTCTCCCGCGTTGGCGATGATAGGCGCTCGTCCATCCACGGCCTCGATCACCGCTCGGAACAGATCCAGCTTCTGGGGGTAGAAGACGGTGGGAGACTCGCCAGTGGTTCCACACACCACGAGGGCGTCGCTACCTTCGTCCAGGAGTTTGACAGCGAGTTCTTGGGCGCGTGGCAGATCGAGCTCCAGCTCAGGCGTGAACGGAGTGACCATAGCGGTTATCATGCGGCCAAAGCGCGGCGTGCTCATGTGAGTTTCCCCTCGAATACCCGCAACCCTGATGGGCGCGGCGAATAGTGCTACCTGCTGTATTGTGCCACACCACTCTGACGCGCGCCTGCGCGGCGCGCGAGCGTAACCCACACGTTGCGCAGTATGGTGTCAGCTCCGTCGTCGATACCGAAGCTCTGCGATACCGCCATTCCATGCGCGAGCGTTCACCAACTCGAGGTTGGTGGATCCATGGGGGCTCACCCAAAGCGGGATACCGTCACCGAGGAGAATCGGCTGAACGACGACCAGATAGTCATCGACCAGACCTGCGTCAGACAATGATGTGGCGAGTTGTCCGCCCCCGAACAGCCAGATTGTGCCGCCGTCGCGCCTCTTCAGGTCCGACACGAACTTCTCGGCGCGTCCGGAGACGAAGGTCACCCCTTCGCGCGGCGGCAAGTCGTTTCTGGAGGTGAACACGTAGGCGTCATTGCCCTCAAACACCTGAGTGCCGCCCTCGAGTTCGAGCGAGACCAGGTACGTGGCGCTGCCCATGATCAGGCAGTCGATGGAGTCGAGCAGATCGAGATAGTCGGCCGGCGCCTCGTCGGGTGGCTCCACCAGCCAGTCGATCCCGCCGTCCGGCTCGGCAATGAAGCCGTCGAGTGATGCGGTCAGGATGAGTGCAACGCGGCGCATATGATCAGTCTCCCAACTCGAAGCCGTCATGCAGAGCACGAATGGCAGCGACCGTGTCCTTTGCTGGAATCAAAACCGAAATGGTTGTGTGTGAGTCAGAGGACTGATGGATGTCGACATCTGCGGCCGCAAGGTACTCCGCAAGACGGGCCATCACACCGGGAACCCCATGCATGCCTGCGCCAACCAAGGTGACCTTCGACAGACCGGGCAACGTCTCGTGTTCAAGCCCCAGCTCCAGAAGAACGTCGCACGCGTCTGCGCTCGCGCTCTCAGCGACCGTGAAAACCATTCGGTCGCCCACCGGCGTGAACATATCGAGTGAGACACCTGCGTCTGCCATCGCTCGATACACGCGAGTTTGCGATCGCATGTGTTCCGGCGTCCCTTCGGGTGCCGGCAATGTGACTCGGAACTGGACCACACCCGGAGCGTGGCTGACCGCCGTTGCCACACGATCCGGGCGATATCCTGCAATATCAGCCACGTCCGCAACGAGGGTGCCTTCATGCTGGCTGAATGTGTTTCGAACCCGCACGGGAATCCCGCTATTGAGCGCAAGTTCGGCAGCTGGCGTGTGCACGACCCTGCTGCCGGTCAGTGCCATCTGGAAGAGCTCGTCGGCGCCGATGACCTCAAGGACGCCCGACCCGTCACACACACGCGGGTCCGCGCTCATGACACCATCCACATCCGTGTAGATCTCGACCTCCTCGGCGCCCAATGCGACACCGAGCGCGCATGCGGTGGTGTCACTCCCCCCTCGGCCGAGCGTCGTGAGCGACCCATCGGCCGAGAGACCCTGGAATCCGGCGACCACGGGAACGATTCCTGAAGCGATCGCACTGCGAAGCCTCGACACGTCGACCGATGTGATCGACGCGCTTCCGGCGATTCCGTCCGTTGATATCCCCGCCTCGACGCCGCTGAATGCGCTCGCCTCGATGCCGGCGGCGCGCAGTTCATGCGCTACGACAACCGCCGAGACCAACTCTCCGACGCTTGCGAGCAAATCACGCTCGCGCGCATCCGCCGGCAGGTCCGCGACGAGTTCAAGCAGCGTGTCGGTCGCGTAGGGGGCTCCCGAACGGCCCATCGCTGAGACAACCACCACCGGAGCCCTGTCGAGCTCGAGCGCGGCAGAAACTCTGCACGCGAGTGCGCCGCGGCCAGCGCAGTCTGCGACCGACGTTCCCCCGAACTTCATGACGACGATCGGACGTGTCGAACCAGTGCCAGTCACACTACTCCCCCATCAGTCGTTCAAGTCCGACCACAAGACCCGAGCGCGCTCCGACCTCGCGGATGGCAAGTACGACACCTGGCATGAAGCTGGTTCGGTCGATCGAGTCGTGGCGTATCGTGAGGGTCTGACCTTGACCGCCAAAGAGCACCTCTTGGTGTGCGACCAGGCCGGGCAGGCGTACCGAGTGCACTCTCACGCCATCCACGAGCGCGCCGCGTGCACCCTCCATGCCCGGAAGTTCGGTCTCGCGACCGGGGGCATCAGGGACTTCCTGACGCGCCGCAGCGATCATACGCGCGGTGCGAATAGCCGTACCGGACGGTGCGTCAGCCTTCTTGTCGTGATGGAATTCAGTGACCTCAACGTGAGGCATGAAGCGTGCGGCCTTCTCGGCGAACTGCATCATGAGGACGGCGCCGATGGCGAAGTTCGGAGCGAAGAACAGGGCCGTTCCCGCGGGTGCCAGTGCGGCGAGCTCCGAGAGCGTCTCCTCCGAGAGGCCCGTGGTGCCCAAAACACAGTCGACGCCCGACGCCATGATTGTGCGTAGGTTGGCCTCGACCACGGTCGGATGAGTGAAGTCGACCACTACGTCAGGCTTAGACGCCGCTATCGCGTCGGCGAGATTCGCTCGACACTCAACGTGCTCGCCGCTCCGCGTGGGAATGAGACAACCGGAAACACCAGGGTCAACCGCGCCCACAACTTCCATGCCTTCAGCTGCGGCCACAGCCCGGACGACCTCGCCGCCCATCTTGCCGCCTGCACCTGACACCAGTACTCGAACCATTTCGTTACTCCTCGTGAATGGGCTACCGGTCGCAGCATCGACCTTTAGTGGGTCAGTTCCGCGATCTCCGCATCGGTAAAGGGACCTATCACCGCGAGCGTGGTCTTGGCGACGAGCAGCTTCTCTGCGACCCGGCGGATATCGTCAAGGGTGACCGCGTTAATACGACTGATAACGTCTTCAATCGAGAGCACGACGTTACCGCATACCTCAGCACGTCCGAGCCGCATCATGCGAGTGCGGGTTGCCTCAGTGGACAACACCAAATGACCGGCGGCCGACTCTTGCGCACGCGCGAGCTCCTCTAAACTGATGCCTTCGGACGCAACCTTCGCGAACTCGTCACGAATCAGGCCGATCACGGTCTTGGCATTGTCAGGACGCGTTCCCACATAGACCGTGTACTGACCCGTGTCCTGATAGAGAACCGGAAAACTCTGCACGGCGTAGGCAAGGCCACGCTGCTCCCGAATCTGCTGAAACAGCCGTGAGGACATTCCTCCGCCGACGACGTCGTTGAGCATCTGTAGAGCGAAACGATCCTCGTCACGGGAGTCCATCGTGACCATCCCGAACAGAATGTGAGCCTGCTCGGTATCCTTCTCGATGACCGCCAAAGGATGCTGCTCGACTGCCGCGGCGTGTACACGGGGCGTACGGGGCCCAACAGGAAGGTCGGAGAGGAAGCGCTCCGCCAGAGCGATGACAGCTTCATGATCGACGTTGCCAGCCGCCGCCACAACGACATTGCCGGTCAGGAAGTGCTTAGCCCTGAACTGCACGGCGGCATCGTGATCGAACGTGGACACCGTCTCGCGTGATCCAATGACCGGCAGTCCGATTGGGTGGCTCGGCCACAGGGCGCTCTCGAATATCTCTCCGACCTGATCCTCAGGGTTGTCCTCCATGCGCGCGATCTCTTCTATGACAACCTCGCGCTCCTTGAGGCAGTCCTCCTCATCGAGCGTGGCGTTCACCACCATGTCGCCCAAGAGCTCAAAGGCGGTAGGTAGATGCTGGTCCAGGAACCGTGCGTAGTAGACCGTGTACTCCTTGGAGGTGCCGGCGTTGAACTCCGCGCCCATGCGGTCGAACTCCTCGGAGATGTCTTTGGCGGTTCGCGAGGGCGTTCCCTTGAACATCATGTGCTCCATGAAGTGGGACATCCCGGCCTCTGCCGGCGATTCATCTCTGCTGCCGACGGCGAACCAGATGCCGAGAGTCACAGAACGCACAGACTCCACGGGCTCGGATATGACGGTGATACCGTTGTCGAGTACGGTCTTTCGATAGAACATGAATTCTCCCTTGAGAGATTCTTGTGAGAGGTTGACCTGCCGATGCGCCCGGACACACATGATTCATCATACAGGGTGGCAAAAACGGAACGCGAAACCGGTTACGACTTGCTGCGGGTCTGGGCGATGGTCGCCGTTGTCGGCATTCATGTTCTCATGGTTTACCGCGTCCCTGGCGCACCGGTTACAAGGGTATCGTTTCTCGACGAACTCCTGCACTTTGCTGTGCCGGTCTTCTTCTTCGTCTCAGGCGCGTTAGTGTGGGGCGGCTACAAGGGAAGCTCGCCGGGTCACTACGCACGGTTTCTTCAACGCCGTGCCATCACTGTCACGGCACCCTATCTCGCGTGGTCGGCGCTCTACCTGACCATCGCGGGCATTCGGGGCGACTGGACATACTGGGTCGCCCACGCACCACTCCTCGTGCTCACAGGGCGCTCCTGGTATCACCTCTACTTCGTGCCCGTGCTCGTTCTCTTCTACGTACTCACTCCTCTCGCTGCCCCGCTCGCGCGTCGATGGCCCGAGCTGTTTGTACTGGGAGCATACGTAGCCGTTCTGACACTCACTGGCTCGGTGACGGCACTTGGGTCCCGCGTCGGCGGGCCGATGCTCGTGACCTTCGCAGCAGCCGCCATCACTCACCTCAGTCACATGGCATTGGGTGCGTGGTTCGCGCGTCGAAAAGAACACGTTCTCCCGTGGCTGCAACTCCTCTGGCCTGTCCTCGCGACGGCCGGCGTGACGTTGTCCTTGGCCACAGCCACCGGCTACCTCCCCGCTCTTAGCCGAACACCCTTGGCGATCACCGTGACCCCGGTGGTGATGGGTCTACTGGTACTCGGACTCGCCGGGCTGGCGTTTCGTATACGCCTCGATGACCCAGCACGACCTCGTGTTGCGACAGCAGCCGCGTATTCCTATGGCGTCTACCTTGTCCACCCGGCACTGCTGCTCGTCTGGCGTTCCGCGGTTACTGCGCTCGGCGCATCCGCATTGTGGGGCTCGCCGTGGTTCGCCGTCCTGTCGCTCGTTGTGATCACAGGCATGTCGCTCGCGATCATTGCACTACTCGCTGCACACACGTCCACTGCCTGGCTCGTAGGGCTCGGCACTCCTAGGCGGGCGCTTCGAAACCCTGACGAAACCACAGAACTCGATGCCTATCCGGCGGAATTGTAACGAATGAGGCCCCGCCTCCCTAGCGGGAAACGGGGTCTCATCTTGAGTGCTAGGTTCGCGCAGGCTGTCTAGTGCTGACGGCGCGGCTTGCGGTCGCTGCCCTCACGACGCGGCGGGCGGTCGCCGCTGGGGCGGTCGCCACGGTCGCCGCTCGGCGCTGACGACGCGGAGCCCGCAGGGGCATCCGGCTTGTCGAGTCGGTCGAGACTGACCTTGCCGCGATCGTCGATCTCGAGGATCTTGACGTGGACTTCGTCGCCCACGTTGAGGACGTCTTCGACCTTGCCGACGCGACCATTGGCCACACGGCTGATGTGCAGCAGGCCGTCCTTGCCCGGGAAGAGCTCGACGAAGGCACCGAACGCCTGAATGGCGACGACGCGACCGTGGTACTCCTCGCCGATCTCCGGCTCCTTGCAGATGGCCTTGATGCGAGCCGCAGCCTCTTCGCCACCGAGGTCGCGCGACGCGATGAAGATCGTACCGTCTTCCTGGATGTCGATCTGTGCGCCCGTATCGGCCTGGATGCTGCGGATGACCTTGCCGCCTGATCCGATGACGTCACGAATCTTGTCGGTCGGGATCTTGATGGTGATGATGCGGGGAGCGTACTGGCTCATCTCCTCGCGGGGAACGTCGATCGATTCGAGCATCTTGCCGAGGATGAACGCGCGACCTTCCTTGGCCTGCATGAGCGCAGCGCGCAGGATGTCGACCGAGAGGCCCTTGGCCTTGTTGTCCATCTGCATGGCGGTGATGCCCTCAGCGGTACCCGCGACCTTGAAGTCCATGTCGCCGAGGAAGTCCTCGAGGCCCTGGATGTCGGTCAGGATGGCGACGTCGTCACCCTCCTTGATGAGGCCCATCGCGATACCGGAAACCGGTGCCTTTATCGGCACGCCGGCGTCCATGAGCGCCAGGCTCGAGCCGCAGACCGAGCCCATGGAGCTGGAGCCGTTAGACTCGAGCACCTCAGACACGATACGGATGGTGTAAGGGAAGTCCTCCTCGGCGGGAACGACCGGGAGCAGGGCACGCTCGGCGAGCGCACCGTGACCGATGTCGCGACGCTTGGGGCCACGCATGAAGCCCGTCTCACCGGTGGAGAACGGCGGGAAGTTGTAGTGGTGGATGTAGCGCTTGCCCTCGGCCACGTCGATGGTGTCCATGCGCTGCCACTCGGAAAGCATGCCGAGGGTCAGGACGGAGAGGACCTGGGTCTGACCGCGGGTGAAGAGGCCGGATCCGTGGCTGCGCGGCAGGTAGCCGGCGACCGTGGTGATCTGGCGGACCTCGTCGAGCTTACGGCCGTCGGCGCGCTCGCCCTCCTTGAGGACCATGGTGCGCATGGTCTTCTTCTCGAGCTGCTTAAGCGTGGCCTTGATGTCCTTGCCGCTGGCCGCGATCTCTTCCTCCGAGAAGGTGGCGAGGATCTCGTCCTTGACGGCCTGAACGCCGGCCATGCGAGCGTGCTTGTCGGCGTTGTGCAGCGCGACGTTCATCTTGTCGGTACCTGCCGCGAAGACGCGCTCGGTGATAGCGGGATCGACGGACTGCAGCTTGACGTCCATGGGCGTGATCTCGAGCTTGGCCAGGAAGCGCTCCTGCACCTCGCAAAACGCGCCGATGGCCTCCTGCGCGAACATGAGAGCGGCGAGCATGTCCTCCTCGCTGACCTCACGAGCGCCGGCCTCGAGCATGTAGACAGCGTCCTTGGAACCGGCGACGACGAGGTCGAGATCGGAATCCTCGGCCTGAACGAAGCTCGGGTTCACGATGAACTCGCCAGTCTCCATGTCACGGCAGATACGAACGCCGGCCAGCGGACCCTCGAACGGGATACCAGCGGCGAGCAGCGCAGCTGAGGCGCCCATGATCGAGATGACGTCAGGCTGGTTGATCTGATCCGCCGAGAGGACGGTCGCGATGACCTGGACCTCGTTGCGGAACCCGTCGGCGAACGACGAGCGGATGGGGCGGTCGATCATGCGAGCGGTGAGGGTGGCCTTCTCGGAAGGACGGGACTCACGCTTGATGAAGCCACCTGGGAGCTTGCCCGCGGCGTACATACGCTCTTCGAAGTCGACGGTGAGCGGGAAGAAGTCCAGGTCCTTAGGGAACTTCGACGCGGTCGCGGTGACAAGAACGATGGTCTCGGCCTGACGAACAAGAACGGCGCCACCGGCCTGCTTGGCCAGTTCGCCGGTCTCCAGAACGTACTCTTTACCGTAAAGCTCAAATGTCTCTACTACTTTAGCCATGAATCTCTCTTCTTCCCTCGTCCTCTACCGGAGCGCCCCATGCGCTCCCGGCCTGTATCAAGAAGAGGGCGGGAGAAATCTCCCGCCCTCAGTCCTTCGATGTTGACTAACCGCGAATACCGAGCTGAGCGATGACCGTACGGTAGCGCTCGATGTCTGACTTCTTGAGGTAGTTCAGAAGGCGACGACGCTGGCCGACCATCTGCAGGAGACCACGACGGGTGTGGTGATCCTTCTTGTGCATCTTGAGGTGCTCGGTGAGGTCACGAATGCGCTGCGTGAGCAGAGCGACCTGGACCTCGGTCGAACCGGTGTCGGAGTCACCGCGCTTGTACTCAGCGATGATTCCGGTCTTTACATCCTTGGGAAGCGGCATATCTTGTCCACCTTTCACGTGGAATTCGCCCCAGTCCGAGATGGGCGGGTATTAATCGCACCTCTAAGGCAGGGGTAGTTTCGAACAACCGCCGAAGTATATCACACACGCCGCCGGGAGTAGCCTGCCTCAGTTCGCCTGTGGTTCGCTTTGCTCGATGACGTTCTGCGCCTCATCGAAACGATCCCCCGGCACCGCGAGCGTGAACTCGGGCCGCTTGAAGAAGCCACGATCAAGAAGCCCGGTCTTGGCCGGAGAGAACGGATCCCATTTCACGGGTATCCCGACAGACTGAAGTGCGAACTGCAGTCCGAGAAGGCGTCGACGATCGTAAGGCTGGTCGATAAGCACCGGCATCCACGAGTCCCAATCGATGTCACCGTCCTCGTCCTCGGCCTGCAAGCGCACAGTCTCCTCGGCTGCGGCAAGCAGGGCCGGGTCATCGATGAACCATGCGGCTCCAGAGTCACTCGATTCTTGCGAACCGTCTTGTGGTATGTCGTCCTCGTATAGATCTACCTCAACCGAGGTGTCATCGGTAAGCACCTGACGCGCTGATTCAAGATAGCTCGCCGGAACAAAGAGCGTGAACGGACGGTCTACCGCGCCGTACGCGACCCTGAATGCAGGCATCTCCTCAGGCGGATACGGTTGCCACACGAAGGGAACACCTGCCGCTTCAAGCGGTGCGGTGATGCGGAATCCATTCAGCCCGGCTGATCCCATGAGGCCAGAGATGACGACCGGTCCGAGGAGCTCGACCCACTCCTCATCGACCTGCCCGTACACCGCCTCACGATCGACCGATCGGACAGCTCTCTCCGCAGCAGCGAGCGCAGCGGGATTGTCGATGTAAACGTCGTCATCGATCAGGTCATCGTCAGCCGCGTCATCGTCAGCCACGTCGTCGTCGGCCAGGTCAGCATCTTCCAAGTCGAACCCGGCGATGTCGAGCGCTCGTTCGACGTCCAGCGCAATAGCCGCAGTGAGCTCAGGTAACGAAGCAAACGCCTGCTGAGCCCTCAGGTGCTGAAGAAACTCAATAGTCAGCTCCTGATCGTAGAGATCGCCTTCGAAGCCGATGAGATGCGCCTCGAGATAGTCACGCGCGGCGGGAAACGTCGGCGGTGTGCCAACGGACACCGCCGCAGCCCACGCCGACCCATCGGGAAACACGACTCTCCCGGCATAGACACCGTCTGCGGGCAGCGCGGCATACGGTTCCGGAAGGATGTTCGCAGTCGGAAAGCCGATCTTGGCGCCCTCTCCTCTGCCCGGACGAACAGTGCCGGTGATTCTGGGCGACCTCCCGAGCAGGGCCGATGCGGCAACGATATCGCCGGAGGCGACCAAACGGCGGATGCGCGTAGAGGTGATGGGTTCTCCACCGACTTCCACAAGCTCGTGTCCGGTCACGGCGAATCCACGGGACATCCCGAACCGCTCCAGTGCCTGCAAGTCCCCACTCGCACGAGCGCCAAAACGGAAATCACGTCCGACGTGTAGTGCGACCGGCCTCATCGCCAGCGTCAGCACATTCTCAAGAAACATCTCAGGGGACATCGACGCCACCTGAAGCGTGAACGGAATCACGAGGACGGTGTCGATTCCGGTATCAGCGATGAAGCGCAGTTTGTCAGCCAAGCTGAGCAGTTGCGGTGCCGCCGTCTCAGGGGAGACCACTTGGTCCGGATCCCGGTCAAATGTGACGGCAACGGCACTCGCCCCCTGCAGCCGAGCTTCTGCAACGGTGGCCTGAAGCAGCGTCTGGTGACCGACGTGAACGCCGTCAAAGACGCCGATCGCCACGACAGCCGCACCAAGGGAGTGCATGTCCTCACACCACTCCACCGCACGAGTGTTCATCGCGAACCCCCAACCACTCCACCGGGAATGACCGCTACGGGCTTGGCGAACCCACCGACCTGCTCATAGACCGCCAGAAGTCTGCGCTCGTGCACCACGGACACCAACCGACGCGGCTGCTCCATCGACTGAGTTCCCAGGCGTCTTCCATTCGTCACATCATTCAGTTGCGAACTCGAAACCTCAAGTTGATCCAATCCCAGGGCTGCGATGGGGTCTGCAAAGAGCGAACGGATGTCGTCAGACGAGTCAATCGCATCCAACGTCGCCGCTCCTTCAGCGCACAAAGAACCCGATCGCGTACGCCGCAGCGAGCCCAAATGGGCGACGGTGCCCAGTGCGGGTCCCATATCACGCGCAATCGCCCGAATGTACGTGCCCTTCGAAACGGCAAGCTCGACGTCCCACTGCGCCCGATTTCCATCAACACCGACCAGTCGAGACTCGAGAATCTCAATGCTGCGAGGCTCGATCTCAAGCACCTCACCGCGCCGCGCAGCGACGTATGAGACCTCTCCCCCACGCTTGATCGCCGAGAAGGCCGGCGGTATCTGCTCGTGTGAACCGACGAGTGCGGCAACTGTACCCGCAGCGAAGAACGGATCACAAACCTCATCGGGAATCGGCGCGGTGGCAACCACACGCCCATCCGTATCGTCGGTATCGGTCTGCGCTCCAAAGACGATAGTTGCCCGATAGGCCTTCTCGGCGGCCGTCAGGAACGGTGCGAGCCGAGTCGCCGGTCCCACCAGCACCACCAGGATGCCGGTGGCCATCGGATCCAGCGTTCCGGCGTGACCGACCCGACGCTCGCCGGTCGCGCGCCGCACGCGGTTCACCACGTCGTGACTGGTCATGCCGGCGGGCTTATCCACGACGAGAATGCCCGACAAGCCGCTCTCGCCACGGCGAGCACTCACGCTTGACCTCCGGGCAGAAGCGGGAGCAGCCTCGCGAGCAGTTCGTCGCGGTCAGTACCTTCCCAGGTGAAGCCCGATGCCGCTCGGTGTCCTCCCCCGCCAAACGCGCGAGCCACACTGCCCACGTCGGCTCCGGTCTTTGACCGCAGATTGACACGGATCACGTCACCGCGCTGTCCGAGAAGCACCGCCGCGTCGATTCCGCCGAGAACACGGATCGCATCAGGCAATGACTCTGACTCGGTACGAAGCGCACCGGTCAGCGCATAGTCGTCGTCTGTTACCCAGGAGCAGGCGACCCGACCGTGATTGACCGTCACGAGGCGGGACACGACCAGCGCCTCGAGAGCCAGCGATGATGCGGAACGACTCTGATATACCAGTCGGCTGACTTCGGCCGCGTCTACCCCCGTGTCGAGCATCGCGGCGGCATCTCGCAGAGCGTCCGCCGAGGTGTTGTCGTATGAGAAGCGCCCCGTGTCGGTGATCATACCGACGTAGCAGCACTGCGCCACGTCCCGGCTGGGGGCGCGATCGAGTGTTGAGCAGAAACGCCAGACGATCTGCGCCGTGGCGGCCGCGGTTGCATCCGAGACGGTCACGGCCCCGTAGTCGCAACAGTCGGGATGATGGTCGAGAACCACCAGCGTTTTGGCGCTCTCGGCAAGCGACGCGGCTACACCAAGCCGACTAAGCACCGGTGTGTCCAATGCGATGAAGATGTCCGGAGGAGCCAACTCGCTTGCGGGCACGTACAGCCCGAATCCCGGCAAGAACCCATAGGTGGCCGGCGGCTCTTCATCATCGGCGAGCGTAGGAACAGCGGCGATGCCGTTCTCTCGAAGCGCCAGCGTCATCGCGAGCGCGGACCCGATCGCATCGCCATCGGGTCGCACGTGCGCGCACACCACGACCGAGGACGCTCTTCTAAGCGCGACAGCGACGTGGTGAAACTCAGGCAGCACGCTCGCTTACGCCTCCTCGACCGGAGGTACCTCTTCATCGGCTACTGCTAGCTCAGTGGCGTCGTCGGAGTTCTGGGCAAGTTCCGGGTGCTCACGCTCGTAGGCAAGCGACGGAGGAACGTCCTTGAGCGCCTGCGTGATCCGCTCGCCTGAGTCCACCGACTGGTCGATGAAGAAGCGAATCTCCGGAGTTACGCGCCACGTGATCGCCCTACCGACAAGCGACCTGATGCGTCCCTTGGCCGACTCGAGGCCTTCGAGGACCTCGTCGTAGCGGCCAGGATCAGTGCTGATGTAAACGATCATCACGGAGCGGTCGGGACTAACCTCAGCGCCGGTCACGGTGATGAGACCCAGGCGCGGGTCGGAGATCTCATCGATGAGGATCGATGCGACCACCTCCCGCGCCTGCTCATTCAGTCTGCGGCTGTTTGGTGTTTGCTTCATTTCGAAACGCCTCGGCTCTCAGTGGATCCTAGGACTCGCGAGCGACCTCGATGATCTTGTAACCCTCGATGATGTCGCCCTCCTTGAGATCCTGGAAGTTGTCGATACCGATACCGCATTCAAAGCCCTGACGCACGGACTTGACGTCGTCCTTGAAGCGTCGGAGCGAGTGGATCGTACCGTCGTAGATGATCGTTCCGTCGCGAACGATGCGGATCTTGTCATCACGGGTGATCTCACCGTCGAGAACGTAGCAACCGGCGATGACGCCAGCCTTGGGAACTCTGAACAGATCGCGGACCTCGACGCGAGCCGTGTCCTCCTCGTGGAACTCAGGAGCGAGCATGCCTACACGCGCCGCGTTGATGTCTTCGATCGCCTGATAGATGACGCGGTACAGGCGAACATCCACACCCT
This sequence comes from Coriobacteriia bacterium, assembly GCA_038249135.1. GTDB lineage: Bacteria > Actinomycetota > Coriobacteriia > Anaerosomatales > JAAXUF01 > JBBRWO01. The sequence continues at coordinate 26,482 of JBBRWO010000001.1, read as the reverse complement.
CTTCCTCGGCGAGAGCCTTGGCCTTGGGCTGCGGACGAACATTGAATCCGATGACGATGGCGTCGGAGGCGTCGGCGAGCGTGATGTCGCTCTCGCTGATGGCACCGACAGCCGAGTGGATGACGTTGATAGTGACTTCGGACTGGTCCATCTTGTCGAGCGAGTCCTTGAGCGCCTCGATCGAGCCCTGAACGTCAGCCTTGACGACAAGATTCACCTCGCGCAACGCACCTTCGCTGATTCGAGCGAAGAGATCGTCGAGGGAGACATGCTTCTTGGTCTGCTGGGCAAGCGTGCGCTGCTTGAGCGCGCGCTCCTCGGCAACGTTACGGGCGTCACGCTCATCGGCGAACACGATGAACTCGTCGCCCGCCGCGGGAACGCTGGCCAGACCCTGGATCTCGACCGGATCGGCCGGGGTAGCGGTCTTGACGGTGTCGCCCTTGGGGCTGACGAGCGCACGAACTCGACCGTAGCTGGTGCCGGCAACGAGAACGTCACCGACACGCAGAGTACCGCGCTGCACGAGAACGGTCGCGATCGGACCTCGACCCTTATCGAGCTTGGCCTCGATGACGACACCACTCGCACCTGCATCGGGGTTGGCCTTGAGCTCCAATATGTCCGCCTGAAGCAGAATCATCTCGAGCAGATCATCGATGTGGAGACGCTTCTTCGCCGAGACGTTCACGAAGATGTTGGTGCCGCCCCACTCCTCCGGCACGATCTGATACTCGGTGAGCATCTGTCGAACGGTCTCAGGGTTGGCGCCGTCCTTATCGATCTTGTTGACCGCAACGATGATCGGCACACCGGCGGCCTGTGCGTGGTGAATCGCTTCCACGGTCTGCGGCATGACGCCGTCATCTGCCGCAACAACCAGTACAACGATGTCGGTGGCATTGGCTCCGCGAGCACGCATGGCGGTGAACGCCTCGTGACCGGGAGTGTCGATGAAGGTGATCTGGCGGTCATTCTTGACGACGACTGACGCGCCGATGTGCTGCGTGATGCCGCCGGCTTCCGTGGCGGCAACGCCCGTCTCACGTATGGCATCTAGGAGCGACGTCTTACCGTGATCGACGTGGCCCATAACGGTGACGACAGGCGGACGAGGCTTGAGGTCCTCATCCTTGTCATCGAACACCATCTTCGCCTCGGCTTCAGGGGCAACGATGATGACTTCTCGGCCAAGGTCCTCGCCGATGATCTCAATTACGTCGCGCATCATGGGCTGGTTGACCGTCAGCGGCGAACCGAGCATGAAGAGACGCTTAATGACATCGTTGGCAGGTACGTCGAGGGCGTCTGCGAACTCCGCGACGGTGATGCCCTCGGTGACTTGGACGGAATCGCCACCGATCGGAAGATCGGTGTGAGTGGCAGCCTCGTGATGATGCGCAGCCTCCACCTCTTCACCGACAGGCTTCTTGTGCTTCTTCTTCTTGCGCCCGCCCTCGTTCGCAGCGGCCGCGACTGCTGCCTTGGCCTCGTCGAGCACCTTCTGGCGTTCGAGCTGCTCGGCTTCTTGCGCCATCTTGCGATAGCGGTCCTCTTCGTCCTTGTTGAGCGACTCGGCCTCCTCGGCCTCGAGACGCGTGCGCTCAGCAGCGATTGCCGCTTCGAGTCCTGCGCGGGCGTCACTCACAGGCGAAGACGGCGTCGGAACCGGCTTCTTCACCGCAGGCTCAGGCGTAACCTCAGGCTCAGCCTTGGGCGCAGCGGCGGGAGTCGGCTCGACGGCCACTGCGGGCGCCTCGACGGCCACCGGAGCAGGGACCTCTTCGCGCACGACCGGCGCTGCGGCACGAGCCTCAGCCTCGACGCGCTGACGCGCAGCCTCGGCCTTGGCCTGCTGCTCCTCGTCGCGGCGGCGACGCTCGGCCTCCTCGGCCTTGCGGCGCTCTTCTTCTGCAGCACGCCTGACGGTCTCCTCGGCCTCGTGCTTGGCCGCCTCGGCCGCCTCATGCTTGGCACTCTCCTCGGCGATTGCTGCCTGACGCTCGGCGATTTCCGGTCCGAGGGCTTTGCGGATCTTGTCCACATAGGCCTCGACCAATGTCGAAGCGTGGTTCTTGGCAGGAATCTTGAGGTCCTGAAGTCTGTCCAGGAGCTCCTTGCTTGTCATGCCGAACTCTTTAGCGAGTTCGTGGACTCTCATTGCGGGCATCAAATCACCGTCCTTGCTGCGAGCTGGAACTGGCGCTCAGCAGCTCATCGAAGTCTCGTCGCAACCTATCGTAGTCGTCGTCTTTCAGGCTCACCTTGAGGGCGGCATCGAGGCGGCGCCGTTGCCGGGCCACATCGAAGCACTCAGGTTTCGCACACAGGTACGCGCCTCGTCCATTCGCCTTCCCTGTGGGGTCGACGACCACATGGCCGTCGGGCGTCCGAACGATCCGCACGAACCAACGCTTCTCATCAGAAGCGCGGCATGCAACACACGTACGGTTGGATACCTTGCGCGGCTTCATCACTCGGCGGCAGCCTCCTTGTCGTGAATACCACAGTAGAAGCTGCCGGGGCGCGCCTGGTTGCGGCAACGCACACCGGTTGCAGCGACTGCAACACAACGACCGTCATAGGACTCGGACGCCGAAGACTCCGACGCGGCAGGAATGACGATGCCCTGTTGGGCCGCCATGGTTGAACTCTTGATGTCGATACGCCAGCCGGTGAGCTTGGCCGCGAGGCGGGCGTTCTGCCCCTCCTTGCCGATGGCAAGAGACAGCTGGTCGTCGGGAACGATGACGGTCGCGGTATGCCCGTCTTCCTCGACGAGAACGCGAGAGACCTTCGCCGGCGACAAGGCGTTAGCGACGTAGGTGGCCGGATCCTCGTTCCACGGCACAACGTCGATGCGCTCGCCACGCAACTCGCTCACGACCATACGCACACGGCTGCCTTTGGGACCGACGCAGGCTCCCACGGGATCGAGACCACCTTCGCGGCTCGAAACGGCAACTTTGCTGCGCAGACCGGGCTCGCGGGCGACACTCTTGATCTCGACGATGCCATCGTAGACCTCGGGCACCTCGATCTCGAAGAGGCGGCGGATGAGGCCGGGATGAGTACGGGAGACCACGATCGAAGGCTCATTCGACGTCTTGCGCACGTCGATGATGTAGGCCTTGATGCGCTGGTTGTGATCGTAGCGCTCATTGTTGGGCTGCTCCGACGGCGGCAAAAGCGCCTCGACGCCCTCGCGGAGCTTGATGAGGGTGTAGCGGCTGTCGCTTTGCTGCACGGTGCCGGTGACGCTCTCACCTATGCGGTCCGCGTACTCGTCGAAGATCTTCTCGCGCTCGGCGTCACGGATGATCGACGAGATCACGTTCTTGGCGCTCTGCGCAGCGATTCGAGAAACGTCGGCGGGTGTGACGTCGCGCTCTTCGTAGACGGGCGTTTCGCCCGCCTCCTCATCCCACTCGCCCTGCGGAACGAGCTCGTAGACGTAGATGTGACCCGACTCGCGGTCGATGGTCACGCGCGTGGGATTCTCCAGGTCGAGAATGCGCTGATAGGTGGTAGCAAGGGACTGCTCCAGCCGGTCCAACATCTCATACTCATCGATCGCCTTCTCGCGTGCGAGCTGGCGAAGTGCATCCATCAGATCGGAGCTCATTTACTCTGCTCCCCTTCCCTTGCCGAAGTCGACGACACCCTTGATGCGTGCCTTCAGGATGTTCTCGTACGCAACATTCACACGCTGATCCTCGACGTCGAGTACGACATCGTCGTTTTCCATGCCCACCAGTACGCCGGTCCACGACTTGCGCTTCTCGGCGTTCTGGACCTTCAAGTTCACGGTCTCGCCGGCGAACCGGACGAAATCCGCGCGCTTCACGAGCGGTCGGTCCACGCCAGGAGATGAAACCTCCAGCGTGTAGGGCTTATCGAACGGATCCTCGGCATCGAGTACCTCGGAGACCCACTCGTTGGCCGACGCAATCGCGTCAAGCGTCAAACCGTCCGGCCTGTCCAGCATGACGCGGATGACAGGCGTGCCGTGACCGCCCGTCTGCTCGACGGCGACCAACTCGAATCCGTGCTCCTCGGCATGAGGCTCCAAGAGCTCTGTGAGCCGGGTGGTAACGTTCTTCATCAGCATGTCTGTCACCTCCTTGTCCACAGAACAAAAGAAGCGAGCATAAGCCCACTTCTCGTGCGAGACGGCATGTTTCGTAGTGCAGGCGTGATTCTACCACAGCGCAGCGGCCACGGACAAAGATGCGAGCGACAAACGGGCTAGTGAGCCAAGCGTGTGCGCTCGGCGTTCACCAGAGCCGCGATGTGTGAAACCGCCTCGTCGATCGGGACAGTGGTCCGCTGTCCGGAACCGCGTACCTTCAGCTCGAGAACGCCCTCTGCGAGACCCTTCTTGCCGACGACCAGCTGGAACGGCCAGCCGATGAGGTCTGCGTCGTTGAACTTCACCCCCGCGCGTACATCGCGGTCGTCGAGGACAACCTCGATGCCGGCGGCGGCAACTTCGTCCGCTACGCGCTGTGCGATTTCCGCGACCTCACCGTCTGCCATGAGTGGCAACACCGCTACCTCATAGGGAGCCACAGAGACCGGCCACTTGATGCCGCCCTCGTCGTTGTACTGCTCGATGACCGCTGCGAGCGAACGGCTCACGCCGACGCCGTAGCATCCCATCAGGAAGGGGTGCTCGTCGCCGTTCTCGTCGGCAAACGTCGCACCCATGGACTCTGAGTACTTGGTGCCAAGCTGGAAGACCTGGCTGACCTCGATGCCGCGGGCGGCCTTCAACACGCCTCCGCACGCCGGGCAACCGTCGCCGGCCTGCGCAAGCACCAAATCCGTCCACGTCTCAACGTCGAAGTCACGGCCGGGCATGGCGCCGATGAGGTGGTAGTCGTTCTCGTTGGCACCAACGCCCCAAGAAACGTCGCCTTCAAGGCCCTTGTCCGCAATCACAAGCGTGCCTGCAGGCGCGTTCACCGGACCAAGCGAGCCCTTGGGGATGTCGAACTTGGCGAAGTCGGCTTCCTCCAGGAGTTCTATGCCGGGGACCGCCCATCCGGCCTTGATCGGATTGAGCTCACGGTCGCCGGGGACGAGCAGAAAGACCAGTCGGCCTTCGGGCGTCTTGCCCGCCATCGTCTTCACGGTGTCGTAGTCACTGATGCCGAGGAACGCCGAGAGCTCGGCGATCGTCTTGATGTCGGGCGTATGCACTCGCTCCATAGCACGCGGCTCAGTAGCGCTCGGCGTGCGCGTGATGACCGTCTCGGCGGCCTCGACGTCAGCAGCCCATCCGCAGCCGCAGTAGACGAGCTCAGCCTCGCCGTTCTCGGCGATCGCCATGAACTCGGTCGTGACCTTGCCGCCGATCTGACCGGAATCCGCCTCGACTTCTCGGTAGTCCATGTCGAGACGCTCACAGATGCGCCCGTAGGCACGGCTCATGGCGTCGTAGTGCTCCTGGAGGGACTCCTGCGTCGCGTGGAAGCTGTAGGCATCCTTCATGATGAACTCTCGCCCGCGGAGCAGCCCGAAACGCGGACGCACCTCGTCGCGGAACTTGACCTGGATCTGGTAGAGCGAAATCGGTAGCTCGCGATAGCTGCGGACCTCGTTGCGCACAAGGCTGGTGACGATCTCCTCGTGTGTGGGCCCGAGGCAGAACTCGCGGCCGTGGCGGTCCTTGAGACGAGCGAGCTCGGGCCCGTACACATCCCAGCGCCCCGACTCGAGCCAGAGCTCCGCCGGCTGCACGGCGGGCATGAGCATCTCCTGGCTCCCGATCGCGTCCATCTCCTCGCGCACGATCTGCTCGATCTTGCGCAGAGAGCGTAGTCCGAGCGGGAGAAAGCTGTAGATGCCCGCGGCGTTCTTGCGGATCATGCCGGCCCGCAGCAGCAGCTTGTGACTGGCCAGCTCCGCCTCGGCCGGGCTCTCCTTGAGCGTGGGGGCGTACAGCGAGCTCATGCGCACAGCGACGGACATAGGTGCCTCTTTCCAGGAAACGATGTGTGGATTCAGAATCAACAGGCGTGAGGAGCTAGCCTACCCCGAGGTCCTCAGGGTGATAGGTTTCAATCAGGGTATCGGAGTTCGCGACTATCGAGAGCATCATGCGCGCAACAATATCGTGAACTATCACGGTTGTACGGTTACCCTGCGCCATGAATGCAGCCTTGAGCGTCGCCTTGACCATCGGGTCACCCGAGACCTCGATGATGACATCGATCTCGTGCGCCTTGGCGGCGAGCACCTCAGCGTCCTGATACACGGATATCCCATTGGCACGGGCGAGCGCGGAACCAACACTGTCGAGATCCTTGTCCGCAAGTCCGACGACTTCCACAAACGGCCGCTTGAGAAAGTCCTCAAGGAGCGGCGTTCCCGTTCGTCCTCCGCCGACAATCGCAACGCGAACTGTTTCCTGTGCCATGCGAACTCCCCCTTCAAGTCATCAGACGGGCGCCCCATGATATGCAAGCGCAGAGCATAGGATACCAGCACCCCGCCCGCTGAAGAACGCGATCTGGGGACGGGTGTCACCGAAACAGACTCGTGCCGCTGAACATAGGGTCTCGGACGAGCGGAAGGGCCGGCGCGCCGGCACCGGCCCTTCCTGAGAAGTATCGCAGCAGCTACGAGGGGGGCTCGTCAGCCGCGCGGGGTTATGCAGAACTTGGTGGTGCAGTTGCGTACGACGAGAACGGGCGCGTCCGCTTCCTTCATGACCGACTCGGCCACGGAGCCAAGAGCGAGACGCTTGAAGCCTGTGCGGCCCACGGACCCCATGATGATCAGGTCCACCTCAGCCTCTTTCGAGACAGCGACAATTCGGTTGCCCACTGCGCCCGCACTGGTGACACACGACACCTTGACACCGTTCTTCTCGCCTAGCTTGAGGGCGACATCAAGTCCGGCCGAGCTGTGCTTGATGCCCTCCATCGCCTCGGTGTCGATGTACTCGATGGGAGTCTCGACCGAGCCGAAGTTGACGTAGAGGGCGATGATCTCAGCACCGAACACCTTGGCCATCGAGATCGCCACCTTGGTGGCCTCGACTGCGGTGGCCGAACCATCGGTGGGTACCAGGATCTTCTCAACCGGCATCGATACCTCTCCGATGTCGGCGTCGGTCATCAACTCCGCGGTTCTATCCAGTGTTGAAGCCATGTCGCGCCACCTCCTAGTCCTTGATGTAGTCGGCCTTCAGGCCCAGAGTCTCCGGAGCGTGCAACTTGAGCATCTTGAGGCGGATGTCTGACGGGATCGTGTCCCCGGTCGCCAGCGACACAACCACCATAAGCGTGAGCGCCAGCGGGACCGTCCAGATCGCCGGTTGCGCGAGCAGGGTATTGACGTATCCGTTTGAGAGTGGCGTCGCGAGACCCTTGTCGACCAGCATCGTGAAGACGACTGACCCGATTGCGCCTACGCCGCCACCAACCATTCCGGCGACTGCTCCAGCCGAGGTCAGCTTGCGCCACCAGGCGCCCATGAGGAGCAGCGGGAAATATGTCGAGGCACCGATTGCGAACGCCCAGCCGACCAACATATTGATGTCGAAGTTCTGGACGAGCAGGCCGAGACCCATGGCCAGCGCGCCGCCAAAAAGTGCTGCGACCTTGAACGCGGTGAGACGGCTCTCAGGCGAAGCGTTGGGACGGAGCATACGGCCGTAGATGTCGTGAGCGAATCCCCCTGACACCGAGACCAGCAGTCCCGAGAAGGTGGTCATGAACGCCGCGAATGCACCGGCCGACGTCACACCCGAGAGAATCTGGCCGAACACGGGGTTGGCAAGCTGAGTCGGAAGAAGAATCGTGACCAGGTCGGTGCCACCGTTGGCGTAAAGCGACGGGATCAGGTTGCGTCCCATGGCGCCCCACATGGCCGGGAAGATGTAGAAGAGGGACAGAAGGCCGATGACGAGGAGCGTGGTCTTCTTGGCCTCTCGGCCATCGGGGTTGGTGTAGAAGCGCACCAGAATGTGAGGGAGACCGGCCGTGCCGCACAGAAGCGCGACCACGAGCGAGTAGGTGTAGAGGAGCGGGACCCACTGCTTGTCCTCGGCGTTCGTGACGTACTTGCTGGTGAAGGGGCCGAACGGGTGCAGCCAGGACTCGCTCTTGGTGAAGTTCGGGACGGTCATTCCGGCCTCGAGCTCCACTTTCACCGGCGTAGCGAACACGATCTTGTCGCCCTTGGGATAGCTGACGGACTCACCGCCGGCAAGTTCCACCTTCTTCTTGGTGGCAACGAAACCTTCGGTGTTGTAGGTGATGTGCTTGGCGGCGACTGTGGTCTCCGGCTTGATCGTGCCAGAGCTCGTGAACTTGAGTTCGCCAGCCTGTGGGTACTTGTAGGTGGCGCGCTCGGTAAGCGTGTACGGCTTGGTCTCCGGAGATCCGCCGGTGGCGACCTGCGAGTTGTACGGGCCGAACACCATCATAAGAATGAACATCGGAACGGCGATGGCGAACATCTTCACCCAGTACTGCATGGCCTGGACGAAGGTAACGCCCTTCATGCCGCCGAGGATGACGTTCATCGTGATAACGGTACCCACCACGACGACGCCGACCCAGTACGGAGACCCTAGCAGCTGCGCCAGCGTGATTCCGGCGCCCTTCATCTGCGGCATCATGTAGAAGAAGCTGATCGTCAGGGCGAAACCGACGGCGAGTTTACGCATATTCTTGCTGTCGAAGCGGCCTTCGGCGAAGTCCGGGATCGTATAGGCGCCAAACCGGCGCAATGGACCTGCGATGAACAACAGGAGGAACACGTAGCCTGCCGCGTAGCCGACCGCGTACCACAGCACGTCGTAGCCGGACTTCATGATCATTCCGGCGATACCCATGAACGACGCTGCGGAGAGGTACTCGCCCGAGATCGCCGAGGAGTTCCAGAACGCGTTGACGCCACGACCTGCAACGTAGAAGTCGCTGGTCGTGCGTGACAGTCGCGTTGCGTAGATGCCCAGCCCGATCGTCGCAAGGACGATTCCGACCACGAACATCAACGGGATGATCGATACTCCGGTCACCTGAGGAACTCCTTTCTAGTGAGCAGGGGTCTGGGTGGCGAAGGTGTCGCGGTGGTCAGCGTCCCCGGCAACCGGAAGAGTTGACGCATCGACCATCCCGATCGCCTCATCCTCAAAGGCGTTGGATCGCCGCACGAAGAGAATCGCCAGCGCAATCAGAATCGGGAAGATGCCGAATCCGAGAACGAACCAGCTGAACGTGAATCCCAGGAACGGCTGGTTCATCACTTCCGGCACGAACTTGTTCAGCAATGGCACCACAACGATGATCAGCACGAACACAGAGGCGATCGAGATAGACAGCCTGATCTGCCTTCGCATGATCATGCCGAGGAACTCCTCGCTATGGAGGTCCATCTTGGTCATCGAGCACACCCACCTTTCAAACACACTGCGCGCGCGGCGCATGCAGCAACTTCCTTGTAACTAGATTCTGCGGGTACACGGTTGGGTGTGTAACGAAGCTACCGCCGACGGCGGCGCAGCGGCGTGAAAGCACCGCCTGGAGCGGTAAATGGCAAACACGCCGCCCACCCGGCAGGGGTGAGCGGCGTGTACTGGTCGGCAGGTGGTCTGGGCATAGAACACACTAGGCGCGTTCGGACTCCAAACGGTCGATCTCCTGCATCAGCGCATCGACAATCTGATCCTCGGGAACCTTGCGAACGGTCTCCCCTTTGGCGAAGATCACGCCCTGTCCTCGGCCGGCAGCAACACCGATGTCTGCCTCACGGGCTTCGCCTGGTCCGTTCACGACGCATCCCATGACCGCGACCTTGATGGCGGTGGTGCGCCCTGCCAACTGCTCGGCGATCTGCTCCGCGATGGGAATCAAATCGACCTCACAACGGCCACATGTGGGGCAACTCACGAGTTCGGGACTTCTACGACGGATGTCGAGCGCCGAGAGAATCTCCCAGCCGACCCGAATCTCCTGCTCAGGCTCGGCCGTCAGCGACACGCGCAACGTATCGCCGATGCCCTCGCCGAGAAGTATGCCGATGCCGACACTCGACTTGACGGTACCGATCAGCGATGTTCCCGCCTCGGTAACCCCGACGTGAAGCGGGTAGGCGATCTCTTCGGCAAGTCGCCGATACGCATCCACTGTGGCGTTAACGCTCGAGGCCTTCGCAGAGACGACGATGTTGTCGAACCCGCGCGACTCGAAGTGCTCGCAGAATGCGACGGCGCTCGCTACAAGCTTCTCCGGAAGCGGCCAATCGAGGTCACGGTACTGAGGTGCCAGAGAGCCTGCGTTCACGCCGATGCGTATGGGAATCCGCGCGATGCCGGCCGCCTCGATCACGGTGTCAACTCGCGACATGGCGCCGATGTTGCCGGGGTTGATGCGCAGTTTCGCCGCGCCACCTTGGGCGGCGCCGACGGCGATGTGGTGATCGAAGTGGACGTCTGCAACGACCGGAAGCGGAGAGACGGCGCACAACTCAACGAACGCGTCCATGGCATCGAGGTGCGGAATTGCGACCCGGACGATCTCACAGCCTGCGGCAGAGAGCCGCTCGATCTGCGCGAGAGTCGCGGCGACATCGCGGGTGTCGGTATTCGTCATCGACTGGACGGCGATGGGATGGCCTGCGCCTATCGGCACCGAACCGATCTTCACCTCGCGTGTTTCTCGGCGCGTGATCACCCTGGCACCACTCCCCTTGTCGTTGCCGTCTAGCCGCCCTTGACCATGAGCTTCACAACGTCAGCGTACATGAGGTATCCGATGAACGTGAACAGGAGAAGCGCGCCGGCCAACGAGATGCCGTACGCCACCTTGCGAGGAATCTGGCGACGTGACACTCCCTCTATCAGTTCAAGGGCCACCTTGCCGCCATCGAGCGGTGGAATCGGGAGGATGTTCATCACTCCGAGCGACAGCGAGAGCAACGCGACCAGGAACGCATAGTCGATGGGACCACGCTGGATGGCCTTGGAGACCTCGACCGAGACGCCCACCACACTCATGGACCCACCGACCGACTTCTGGAATGTGCTGGGATTGAAGAAACCGCCGATGGCCTTGAACACAAGGCCGATCCACATGAACGATTCTTTCAGGGCCGCCACCGGAGAAAGCCGGACATTCTCGATGGTTACCTGGATTCCCAGCAGCGCCGTTCCGGAGTCGGATCTTCCAAGGGTCACATCGAAGCTCCGAGGGGATCCCTCACGTTCAACGGTAACGGGCACCGTTTGGCCGGGCTTGAGGGTGGCCAGTGAGTCGAGCAGATCCTGCCACACCTTCAGGGGCTTGCCGGCGACCGCTGTAACGGTATCGCCAGACATGACCCCGGCAGCCGCAGCACCGCCGCCCGACGCGGCGACGTCTACCTTGAGGGTCTGCGAAGGGATGCCGTACAGCGACAGCACCAGCACAAACACCAGCACAGCAGAAGCCAGGTTCACCGCGACACCGGCACTCAGCACCGCGACGCGTTTCCACGTCGACAGCCCGCGATAGGTGATGGAGCGAGCGGCGTCGAGCAGCACCTTCGGGTCTGCGGCGCTCTCCTCGGTATGAAACGACTCGTATATGTCGTCATCACGAGAAGGGGCCTTAAGCGCGCCCCAGTCGGCGAGCGTCACCAGAAGCGCCTCAGACTCGGACAGTTCGAGGCCGAGATCCTCGGAGATGTCTGCCGCGGTCACCCTGCGACGACGAGTCGCACTCGCAAGGGCCTCGGCTAGTCGCGGATCTTCCGGGCCGGGTTCCATTCCCGCAATGCGAACGTAACCGCCCAACGGAATCGCCGTGATCCCGAATACCGTGTTCTTGCCTTGCCAGCGAATCGCCGGACCAGGCAGCCCGACCATGAACTCATGCACTTTGACGCCGAACGAGCGGGCAACGGCGAAATGACCGCCTTCGTGGAGGATCACAAGGATTGAGAAGGTCAAGACTCCCCAGAAGACCGCGGAAAGTGTCTCCATCATGTTGGAGTGACTCCTGTCGTCATTGAATACAGTGGGTTGGGCGGAGCGACCATGGGTCGACGATGCAAACAACCTGCCACACCCATGCGGAGATACTGTGGAGTGTCTACCCGGTCAGGCCCAGCGCCCGACGCGCGAACCGGCGTGCCCATGCGTCGACATCTTCAACCTGCTCGATCGAGCAGAGCGGTTCACGTGCATGCGCGGCCAGTGCTGAGGCCACCGTTTCCTCGATATCGAAGAAGCGGGCCTCTCCTGCCAGGAATGCAGCGACCGCAACCTCGTTTGCCGCGTTCATCACAGCTGGTGCTGTGCCGCCGATACGCCCGGCTTCAAGAGCGATTGCAAGGCAGCGGAACGTCTCCGGGTCCGGTTCAGAGAAGTCCAGTCGCGCCAACGCCGCGAAGTCCACGGGCGTGGTTGGGGCCTCCCACCTGCGCGGATGGGAGAACGCGTACTGGATCGGGATCCTCATATCAGTTGCGCCGAGATGCGCCTTTACGCTCCCGTCGCGGTACTCGACCATGGAATGCACGCAACTCTGTGGGTGAACGACGATTTTGATGTCGTCGATCGACACACCGAAGAGATGGTGCGCCTCGATGGCCTCAAGACCCTTGTTCATCAGAGTCGATGAGTCGACCGATATTTTTGGTCCCATCGTCCATGTCGGATGAGCAAGCGCGTCAGCCGCAGTAACCGATTCGAGCTGTCCTCGCGACCAGCCCCTGAACGGACCACCCGAGGCCGTGAGCCAGATTCGGCTCACATCCCGTGCGTCTTCGCCCACGAGGCACTGGTAGATTGCCGAGTGCTCAGAGTCGACCGGCAGCATCTGACCGGGGCCAACTGCGGCCATCACCAGTTCGCCACCGACTACCAACGACTCTTTGTTCGCGAGCGCCAGCGTCTTTCCGGCCGCCAGCACGGTCATCGTCGCACGCAGCCCCGCGGCCCCGACCAATGCATTCAGTACGATGTCAGCGTCCTCGAGCTCGGCAAGCGCTACGACCGCGTCCGAGCCAGAACCAACCTGGACGCCGGACAGCATCGACGCGACTCGGGCGGCGGCCGAAGGATCCGATAGCGCAATACGCCCGACACCGAAAGCCGCCGCCTGCTCGGCGAGCAGCTCAGCGCTTGAGTGAGCAGCCAGAGCCACAACCTGAATGCGATCGGGATGGGCGGCCGCGACCTCGAGTGCTTGTCGGCCGATGGAGCTGGTCGAACCGAGAATGACGACTCTGAGCCTTTCGGTCATCGCAGCGTCGCCCCGCCCCACCAGAGCATCCAGTAGGCAACGAGACACACGAGAATCAGCGAGTCGAGCCGGTCGAGGAATCCGCCATGCCCGGGAAGGATGGTCCCCGCGTCCTTGACGCCGGCCTCGCGCTTCATGCGCGACTCGGCGAGATCGCCGACAACAACCGCAAGACTGATGGTGATGCCGGTGAAGATGGCCCACAGCAGCGACAGCCCTGTGTTTGGAAGAGCAGGAAAGACGGCCGGAATCCACGTCACCAGAGAAAGCCAAACGACCAGAGTTCCCGCAAGGCCGGCGAAGAACCCCTCCCATGACTTCTTGGGACTGATGCGCGGGGCCATCTTGTAGCGCCCGAACATGGAGCCGACCAAGTACGCCAACGAATCGTTCGCCCATACGCTGACGACAACCGAGAACGCCAGAATCGTGCCGGCGGAGAATACATCGATAATAAGCACGAGGTAGGCGATAAGGAAGCCGGTGTAGAGCGCCCCGAACACCGTGATCGCCGTGTCAGCGGTCCGCACACGAATGAACCATACGTGCCACACCAGCGATGCGGCAACAAGTGCGGTCATGATCGCCGAGAGTCCGGCCATCCCCCACAGGGCAGCCGCCATTGGCATGAAGCCGGCAGCAGCAACCCCAAAGACTTCGTTGGGGAGCCGGGCTTCTCGGCGTGACATCGCGTAGAACTCAAGTGCTGCCCCACCCGCCATAACGCCAAACACAACGCCTGTGGCGTAGCGCCCGAACGCGATTGCACCAAGTACGATCGCACCGTACGCAACCGCGGTGACGACTCTGGTGAGTAGCCGTGCAGGCTTGATTCCGGCCGGCTCCTCGACCTTCCAGTTCCTCTTCGAGGCGGACTGCGTATCGGTCACTTAGCGGCCCCCGAATCTTCGGTCACGATGCTGGAAATCAACGACGGCCCGCAGGAAGTCCGCGCGGGAAAAGTCCGGCCAAAGCGTAGCAGTGACCCACAACTCGCTGTAGGCAGCCTGCCAAAGAAGGAAGTTGGAGAGCCGCAGTTCGCCGCTGGTGCGGATAACCAGGTCAGGATCGGGAATCGCGGCGGTATAGAGCCGGCCGGTCACCAGACCCTCAGAGATGTCGTCCAGCGCCAGACGACCCGCGGCTACGTCGGCTGCAATGACCCGGACGGCGGCGGTGATCTCCTCGCGCGCGCCGTAGTTCAGTGCGACGACAAGCGTGAGCCCGTCGTTGTCGGCGGTTGCTGCGACCACTCGCTCGAACGCCTCGCGCGTGTGGGTGGGCACACCCTCCTGCTGTCCGATGACCGAAACGCGCACATCCATGCGGTTGAGATTGATCAGCTCACGCTCGAGCACCTCTACGAACAGACGCATGAGTCCCGTGACCTCATCGGCGGGACGATTCCAGTTCTCCGAGGAGAACGAGTAGATGGTCAGGTACGCGACCTCAAGCTCGATTGCCGCGGCGATTATCTCGCGTACGGCTTTTGCTCCGGCGCTGTGCCCGGCGAGCCGCGGGAGGCCGCGTTTCGCTGCCCAGCGACCGTTGCCGTCCATGATCACTGCGACATGTGACGGGGTCCGAACGGGGTCGAACTCGCTCAACAGCGCAGATGCGCGCTTCGAACGAAAGAACTCCCGTCGGGACGAATCAGAGGGAGGCACTGCCCCTAGACTTCCATGATTTCTGATTCTTTGCGCTTCAGCGACTCGTCGATATCCTTGATGTGGTTGTCCGTCAGCTTCTGAATCTCCACCTCGGCACGTCGCTGATCGTCCTCAGATATCTCGGCAGCCTTCTGGGCACGCTCGAGCTTGGCGTTGGCATCGCGTCGGATGTTGCGGACGGCGACCTTGGCTTCCTCGGAGTAGTGCTTGCACAGCTTGACGAGTTCTTTACGGCGCTCCTCGGTGAGCGGCGGGAACGGCAGGCGGATGACGGAGCCGTCATTACTCGGCGTGATGCCCAGGTCAGAGGCCTGAATCGCCTTCTCGATAGCCGAGAGGACCGACTTGTCCCAGGGCTCAATGACGAGCAACTGGGCCTCAGGCGTCTTGACGCCCGCGAGGTTGGCGATCGGGGTGGGCGTACCGTAGTAGTCGACCACGATGTTCTCGAGGATCGCGCCGCTCGCGCGACCGGTACGTACCGTGGTGAACTCATGGCCGAGCGCCTTGACGGTCTTCTTCATGTGACTGTCGGCATCGGCGAGGATCTCTGTGGTGCTCATCGGTCATCTCCTCTCACGATGGTTCCTACGCGAACGCCCGAAAGCGCGCGTTCGATATTTCCTTCTGTCTCCATGTTGAACACGAGAATCGGCAGCGCGTTGTCCATGCACAGCGAGATTGCCGTGGAGTCCATGACCTGGAGCCCGCGGTTCAGTACCTCGATGTAGGTAAGTTCGTCGAACTTGACGGCATCGGGGTGCGTCTTGGGATCAGCGTCGTAGATACCGTCGACCTTCGTTGCCTTCATGATGCACTCTGCGCCGATCTCAAGTGCCCGAAGCGCCGCAGTGGTATCAGTGGTGAAGTACGGGTTACCCGTGCCGGCCGCGAAGATGACGACGCGGCCCTTCTCCAGATGCCGCATCGCACGACGGCGGATGTAGGGCTCGGCAACGGCCTGCATATCGATCGCGCTCATCACGCGAGTGAACACGCCGTTGCGCTCCAAGGCTTCCTGCAACGCTAGCGAGTTCATGACCGTCGCCAGCATCCCGATGTAGTCGGCCTGCGCACGGTCCATGCCCTTGGCAGAGGCAGCTATGCCGCGAAAGATGTTGCCTCCACCGACCACAATGGCGACCTCGACGCCGAGGGCACGCACATCCTTGATCTGCAGAGAGAGTGAATCAAGGATCTTCGGATCGATGCCGTAGTCGACATCACCCATCAGGGCCTCGCCAGACAACTTCAGCAACACCCGCTTGAACTCGATCCCCTCGCCCACAGACACTCCCCTCGTCAGTACCTAGTCGGTGAATACCCAGTGTCAGACAGGATACAGCACACGGGCCGGCACGTGGCGGTGCCGACCCGTGTGCTTTCGGCGACTCGGGAGTCGCAGACTATCCCCAAACCTACTCGGCAGCGGTCTCGCCGAGAACGAATCGAGTGAAACCGACGATGGTCAGTGTGTCGCCGAGCGATTTACCAATCTCTACGGCGTACTGCGACACCGAAATGTCGGGGTTTTTCACGAAGGCCTGCTCGACGAGCACGACCTCCTTGAAGTACTTCTCCAGGCGGCCATGGGCCATCTTCTCCTGGATGTTCTCAGGCTTACCCGACTCGGCGGCCTGCGCCTTGTAGATCGAAAGCTCGTGCTCCATGACGTCAGCCGGAATCTCGTCGCGCGTGGCACGGATCGGCTGCGCGGCGGCTACCTGCATGGCCACGTCACGTGAGAAGGTGGCGAACTCGGGGGCGCTGGCAGTCTCAGGCTTCTCGAACGCGAACACCGCGATGACGCCGATCTTGCCGCCGCCGTGGATATACGTCTGCACGGCGCCGTTACCGGTAACTTCTTCACGTACGAAGCGGGCGACACCCATGTTCTCTCCGAGCTTGGAGACCTTCTCGCCGAAGACCTCCTCGACAGTGATGTCGCGACCGGTGAGGGTCTGCGTCAGGAGATTCTCGACGTCTGCGGGCGCCTCGATTGCGATATGCTCCGCGAGCTCAGCGGCAAAGCCGGTGAACTCCGCGTTGCGACCGACGAAGTCCGTCTCGGAGTTGACCTCGACGAGAACGCCCACCTTACCGTCTGCGGACACCTTAGACGCGATGGTGCCTTCATTGGTGGCACGGCCAGACTTCTTAGCAAGCGCAGCAAGACCGCGGGTACGCAGAATATCAACGGCGGCGTCGAGGTTGCCCTCGGCCTCAGTCAGGGCCTTCTTGCACTCCATCATTCCTGCGCCCGTGCACTCGCGCAGCTCCTTGACCATGCTGGCGGTGATCTCAGCCATGGGAATACCTCCTGCTATTACGAGGATGTCTGTCAGTACGAACCACACGCCGCCGCATCGGCGACGAGATCAATCAGTGTTACTCGGCTGCGGGGGCCTCGACGGCATCCGCGACGGCGGCCACTGCAGCGGCAGGGCTCTCGGTCTCGACGCACGGCTCGGCGACCACGACGGTCTCGACCGGGGCCTCGGCGACCACGACGGGTGCGGCCTCTGCGTTTGCAGCTGCAGCCTCGTCCTGAACGCCACCGCGACCATCGATGACGGCGTCAGCGATGACGCGGCACATCAGGCCGACCGAACGAATGGCGTCGTCGTTACCCGGGATGACGTAATCGACGTCATCGGGATCGGCATTGGTATCGACCAAGCCGATGATCGGGATGCGCAGACGCTGGGCTTCCTTGATGGCGATGTCCTCGCGCTTGGTGTCCACGACGAAGATGGCCTTGGGCAGCTCACGCATATCGCGAACGCCGTTCAGGTTCGCCTGCAACTTGCCGAGCTCCTTCTTGAGAAGTAGCTGCTCCTTCTTGGGAAGGGTCGCCATGACGCCGTTGGCCTCCATGGCTTCGAGTGCCTCCATGCGGGAGACGCGACCACGCATGGTGACGAAGTTGGTGAGCATTCCACCGAGCCAGCGGTTGTTGACGTACGGCATGCCGCAACGCTCGGCCTCGGACTGGATCGGCTCCTGCGCCTGCTTCTTGGTACCGACGAACAGTATCGAGCCGCCGCGCTGTGACATGGAGCGGGTGAAGTTGTACGCACCCTCGAGCTCGCGCAGCGTGCGCTGAAGGTCGAGGATGTAGATGCCGCTGCGCTCGGTGAAGATGTATGGCTTCATCTTCGGGTTCCAGCGGCGGGTCTGGTGACCGAAGTGAACTCCGGCCTCGAGCAAACTCTTCATGCTGACTACGGACATAGCAAAGCCTCCTGGTTCGGTTCTTCCTCCGACCGCTTCTTCCCTCGGACAGCGATCACCGCTTGTGCGATGACACCTCGCGCCGAAGTCCACAGCCGTGTGTGTTAAGAGCCTTGGCAGTATAGCAGACACGCACGCCGAGACAAGACGTCGTGTTGACGGAGCGCGAGCGCGTCAAGCGCGTCCTCGCAAGGGTGCACTGCGGTATTAGTAGTCGCGACCGCAACTGGGGCACAGTAGGTGCGCGTCATAGTGCCCGGGCACATCCTCGAGTGGAGCGAATTCGACTACGAGTTCGATCTCACACGCTGGACACCAGAAACGCCGCGGGAGCGCCGCATCAGCTACAAACGCGTCTGCGTCTGCCTCGTGGTCACGAATCTGCAACCGATACGCCTGAATATGCGTGCTGGCGGTACGGGTGGCAAGGATGCGCTTGATCTTGGCCGCGATATCGGCGGGACGGGAGTCGTTCTTGATCAGATAGTCGCATGCGCCGAGCTCGATACAGCGACGGATGTCTTCTTCCTGGCCCAAGTTCGAGAGGATAAGCACAGGAATCTCTTTGAGCCGCACGTCGGCTTGGGTGCGCTCGAGCACCTCGAGCCCGCTCATCATCGGCATTATGAGATCGAGCAGTACGAGATCAGGCACCTGTGTGCGCATCAGGTTCAACGCTTCGAGTCCGTCAGCTGCGGCCAGCACCGTATACCCGTCCTGCGTCAACCTATCAACGTACATGCGCCGGAGAAGTTCAGTGTCCTCGACGACCAGAATGGTTTGCGCCATGTGAGACTCCCTGTTTGCGGCAAGTGCGCCCTTGACCGATACGGCATGTACGCGACTCGAGACTACCGCCAGCAACTAGAGAGCCAGCGGTCCGACACTTGTGACCTGTCTCAGGATGCGGCCTGAGCGGCGTGCAGACGAGCGCGGAGACGGAGCACTGCCTTGGTGTGCAGTTGGCTGACACGAGACTCGGTGACCCCTAGAACCTGACCAATCTCCTTCAGCGTCAGACCCTCGTAGTAGTAGAGAGCGATGACCGTCTTCTCTCTCTCAGGGAGACGCTCGATGGCTTCCGCGAGGATGTCCTTGATCTCCACGCTCTCAAAGATCGCAACCGGGTCCTCTGCGGTTTCGTCCTTGATCGACCCGAGGGCGCTTTGCCCTTCGTCCTTATCGCCGCCCACCCACAACTCCTCGAACGACACGACCGAGGTGTAGGACAGCTTCGTGAGAATCGCCTGGAAGTCCTTGAGCGATACGCCCATGTGATCGGCGACCTCTTGGTCACTGGGAACGCGCTTGAACTGATTCTCGAGCGCGAGATAACTGGCCTCGATCTCCCTGGCCCTCGAGCGGACACTGCGCGGCACCCAGTCAAGTGCACGCAGTTCGTCGATGATTGCGCCCTTGATGCGCGCGATTGCGTACGTCTCAAACTTGATCGCGCGGCCCGGATCGAATTTCTGAATCGCATCGATGAGACCGAAGATCCCATAGCTGATCAGGTCGGCGGTATCGACGGACTGAGGCAACCCGGAGGCCAAACGGCCGGCGACATACTTCACCAGTGGCGAGTAGTTCAGGATAAGTGCATCGCGAGCCGACGAGTCGTCATCGAGCTTGTAACGAGCCCAGAGCGCGGACACATCCGCCCGTGGGTCGGATCTCATGCAGGTTGCCCCTAACTGCGTAGAAAGTGTGGCTCAGGCGCGAGGATGCGAGTTGCGATGCACGTCTTGCAGACGCTGAGTACTGAGATGAGTATAAATCTGGGTGGTGGAGAGGGCAACATGGCCCAAAAGCTCCTGCACTGTACGAAGGTCTGCACCAGAATCGAGCAGGTGGGTCGCGAATGTGTGCCGAAGTGCGTGCGGCGTGAGCGTACTTGCGGCGCCAACCGCAGCGAGATACTTCTTGAACATCCTGCGAATCGCATCTGCGGAGTACCGGCGACCACGGACCGACAAGAAGAGATAGTCGCCTGAATCGTTCGACCGCAGGATGGGACGTCCGTCGCGCAGGTAGTTCTTCAGGCTCTCCACGGCAATGCGATGCATGGGCACGATGCGCTCCTTGGACCCTTTTCCCATCAGCTTCACCTGCCCCTGCGACAAATCCAAGTCCCTCAACTCGAGAGACGACACCTCACTGACTCTCGCGCCGGTGGCGTAAAGAACTTCAAGCACAGCCCTATCTCGCAGTCCCCCTGTGGTTGAGGTGTCCGGCGCCTCGAGCAGAGCCGCTACCGCTTCAGTGGGCAGCACCTTCGGTAGACGCGAGGGGATCTTGGGCGTAGCGAGCACCGCAGCCGGGTCCGAGCTGACCACACTCTCTGCGTGCAGGAACGCGAAGAAGGTACGTATCGCAGAGAGTCTGCGCGCGATGGTTCGGCGCGCATAGTGCGCTCTATCGAGCTCCGCCAAATACGAACGCATCTGCCGATGGGTGAGCGCGATCGGATCGACCTGCGAGCGCTCCGCCCACTCGAGATAGCGACCAAGATCGGCGGAGTAGGCTCGTACTGTGTTGGGAGAGAGTCCTCGCTCAACCGCCAGATGATTCAGAAATCTGTCGACCAGTTCTTCTGCCGAGGGGCACTTAGACATTCCGGGGTTCCAAGCCAAACGCGTCTTTTCGTCCTTGGATCCAGGCCGTGAGATCGGCTTGCGCCCGCTCGGAGTATGCGGCGTAGCGTTCGCGCTTACCTCGCACCCGCTCTGCAAGCGGCGGAATGATCCCGTAATTGACGTGCATCGGCTGATACGGATGTGTCGCTACATCTGTCGCATACGCAATGAGCGAACCCAGCGCGGTGGTTTCCGGCAACACGATCTGTGGAGCACCGTTGATGTCCGCCCAGGTGTTCACTGCGGCCAGCAGTCCGGATGCCGCCGCCTCAGCGTAGCCCTCGGTACCGGTGACCTGTCCGGCGAGGCGCACACGCAGGAGCGAACGAAGTGCGAGTGTCTCGTCGAGGAGTCGTGGCGCATCAACGAACGTGTTTCGGTGCATCACTCCATGGCGCAGGAACTCGGCATGCTGGAGACCCGGGATTCTCCTAAACACCCGTTCCTGCTCTCCGAATGTCAGGTTCGTCTGGAATCCGACCAGGTTGTACGCACTACACGACTGATTCTCGGAACGGAGCTGCACGACGGCCCACGGACGCCTCCCGTCCCTCGGGTCCGTCAGTCCGACAGGCTTCAGTGCGCCGTAACGAAGAGCATCTCGACCGGTCCGCGCGACCTCTTCCACCGGCTGGCACGCCTGGAACAGCTCCCGACGCTCGAAGTCCTTCTCAGTAGTGCGGCGCGCGTCGACCAACTCATCGTAGAAGCGGTCGTATTCCTCACGCGTGAATGGCGCGTTGAGGTAATCCGCTCCCCCTCCTTTGCCGTAACGAGAGGCAGCGAAGACGATGTTTCGATCGAGACTCTCCGCATCAACGATTGGTGCAGCGGCATCGAAAAAAG
Organism: Coriobacteriia bacterium; assembly: GCA_038249135.1. GTDB lineage: Bacteria > Actinomycetota > Coriobacteriia > Anaerosomatales > JAAXUF01 > JBBRWO01. The sequence goes on along the minus strand of JBBRWO010000001.1, from coordinate 4,852 downwards.
AGAGGCGATCTGCGCCGACCAGTCCACTGATGATGGGCTCGAACGCGCCACTGGTCAGGGGACCTGTCGCGATGATCACGTGGCCATCCGGTAGCGCGGCTGCCTCCTGTCGAACTACCTCGATAAGCGGATGAGACGATATAAGCTGTGTGAGCCGTGCCGAGAATTCGCCTCGATCCACTGCGAGTGCAGTCCCCGCAGCCACCTTCGTCTGTAGTGCGACCTGCAATACAACGCTGCCAAGCGCAGCGAGCTCGCTCTTAAGAAGTCCGGCCGCAGTTGTCGGATCCTCGCTCTTAAGCGAGTTCGAACAAACGAGTTCACCCAGTTCACCGGTATGGTGAGCTGGCGTCATCACGTCAGGCCGCATCTCCAGCAGACGAACCGGCACTCCACGAATCGCCAGCTGCCATGCCGCTTCACTTCCGGCAAGTCCCCCGCCCACAATAGTGACGGTCTCCCTCGGCTGGTTCTGGGTGTTGACGCTTACTGACACGTTGCTCCTCGATCGCGGTGGTCAGTACCAGTGTATCGCGGCTATCGAGTTGCGTGGGGCGGCGTTGGGCCGTATCGACCATCTGGGAAGCGAACCACGAGGCCATCGAGCTCCAATCTACCGATTCGCCGAGCAACCGTGATGATATCCATCGAAAGTGCTCTGGCGATATCATCGGGTCGCATATGCGAGGTACGAACGGCGGCCAAGACCAGATCCTGCGACGGTTCCACTCCATCCAGAGTCCATTGTGCGCCCGCGTCGCGACGTACGGGTCCCAGCGCATCGGCTAGAGCGGCCGCCAACTCGGACACATCCGTCACTGGCTGGGCACCTTGACGTAACAGTCGGTTTGCACCCCGGCATTCAGGCGCAAAGATCGAACCAGGCACCACCAACACCTCGCGACCCGCATCGAGTGCATAGTCCGCCGTAGCGAACGTCCCACTGGGCAAACCCGCCTCAACTACGAGCAGCACCGCGGAAAGACCGGCTATCAGACGATTGCGGGTTCTGAAGCGCCATTTTGCCGGCGGGGTGCCCCACGGGTGCTCGGAAACGACCGCACCGTTGCGCGCTACGGCGTCCAGAAGCTCCGTCGCGCCACGCGGATACACCACGTCGGCACCGCACCCGAGAACCGCGACGGTGGTCCCCCTGTTCGCAAGCGCGGCCCTGTGTGCCGCCTGGTCACACCCGATTGCTCCCCCCGAGACAATCGTGTAGCCCGACCGTGCCGCCCACCCAGCCAAGAGATCGGCTGCCTGAAGCCCATAAGGTGTCGCCTTTCGCGCACCGACCACGGAGAATCCCGTGACCAGCGATGCCGGATCACCGATTCCGTAGAGGCGCGCAGGCGCATACTCGGTTGATGCCAGCGCGCTCGGGTACCCGCTGTCATCACGCGAAAGCTCAAACCGCCTTGCCAGCGAAAGCGCAGTCATATCAGCAGTCCTCCTTAGCCCTGAACCCTAATGCCTCTGAAATGTGGTCAACCGTCACCCGACTTGACCGATCGAGGTCGGCCACCGTTCGCGCCACCCGCAGCAGGCGCGTGACCCCCCTTCCCGACAGATGCTTGAGGCGGGCGGCGGCTTCAAGTTGTCGAGCGCTTGACCCATCAAGCTGACACGCCTTGAGAAGCATGGTCCCTTGAAGGGACGACGTCGGACCCAGGCCTCGTGCGCTCGCTCGATCTCGCGATTCAAGCACCAGCCTTCGCATCGCGCTCGATGACAGCCCGTCGGATTCCCTCAAAAGGAGAGCTGGGTCCACCCTATCGACATCGAAGACAAGATCGATTCGATCGATAAGCGGTCCTCCGATACGCGACAAATAGCGTGCGGCAACACCGGGCGTACACGTACACGCCCGAGCCCGATCGCCGCGAAACCCGCATGGACAGGGGTTTGCTGCGCCCACCAGTGAGAACCGTGTCGGGAAACGCATCCGCCCCTCAACACGCACCAGCGTGACCTGACCGTCTTCAAGGGGCTGTCGAAGCGCCTGCAAAGACGCTGGACCGAACTCCGGCATCTCGTCGAGAAAGAGGACTCCATTGTGGGCAAGTGATGCCTCGCCGGGTCTGGCCGGCGAACCGCCGCCGACCAGACCCGCTATCGACGCAGAGTGGTGCGGCGCTCGAAACGGTCGCACCCCCTCAAGTGCATCTGACTCTTCGAGCCCGGCGATGGAGTGAATCACCGCAGTCTCAAGACGTTCCTTCTGATCGAGAGGCGGCAGAATTGATGGCAGCCGTCGCGCCAGCATGGTCTTGCCGGAGCCCGGTGGGCCGACCATGAGAACGTTGTGCCCACCAGCAGCTGCAATCAGCAGTGCGCGCTTGGCCTGTTCGTGTCCGGCGATATCAAGGAAGTCAGCTCCATCCCTCTCGTGCGGAGAACTCACGTAAGGAGTTGAGGCCCGCAGGGCAATCGGCGCTGAACGGGACTGCGCGAGGTGCGTAATTGCGCGATACTCCAGGCCGTCGAGCTCCTCGGCCACCCCGAGTCCCCTGGGTCCAAGCAACGCACGACTAGCGTCACGCGCGGCTAGCGCGTACGCGAGCATTCCCGGTACGGAGCGGATCGAGCCGTCCAGCGAGAGCTCGCCGACCACAACACATCCATCAACCACCGATGGGGATACCTGTTTCGTTGCGATGAGGAGACCCAGAGCGATTGCAAGATCGAACCCTGTCCCGTGCTTCCTGACCGGCCCCGGCGCAAGATTGACCACGATGCGGGAGTTGGGCACGTCAAAACCTGCTGCCCGCACTGCCGAGCGCACTCGTTCCCGGGCCTCCTGCACCGCAAGATCCGGTAACCCCACAATCGCGAATGAGGGAAGCCCTGCGCCCACGTCGACTTCGACGTCGACCGGCAGCACCTCAAGCCCGAACACCGTGGCTGCGCGCACTGTGCATTGCGCCATGGTCTACTCCGTCACAAACGCTGCGCGGTGATGCCGGAGTAGTGCACGGTCCTCAGCCAAGACGAGCAGAGTGATGACATCGAATCGGATCTCGACCGCGTCAATGTCAGCGAACTGGATGTACGCTGCCGCGAGTCGCTTGTACCGTTTCTGTTTCGCAGGTGTGACGGCATCCTCCGGTGTGCCCTTGCCGACCCCCTTGCGGGTCTTCACCTCGCACAACACCAGCGCCTCTTCATCGAGAGCAATGATGTCGATCTCGCCTGTCGGGCATCGCCAGTTGCGCTCAACGATGGTGAACCCGATACGTTCCAGATAGGCGACAGCAGCGTCTTCGCCGCGCTCACCCAGCCGTTTGCTCTTCTCGGTCATGATGACCACCTCCGAGAAGAATCTCGCATGCCGGCATTACCCGGACCTTCCAAAAACCCTACCCGCTGAAGGGACGGTGCCGAAAAGACGCATGACGACCGAAGCGGGTCTCAGAAGAGTGTCGGGTTGCCCCCACCGCCGCAGAAAGTCTGCCGATGCAAAAGACACGGTCCGAGTCTGGCTACCGTGGCGGTATGCTCGGCGGTTCCATAGCCCTTGTTGATATCGAATCCGTACTCCGGATACAGCAGGGCGGCCTCCCGCATGAGCGAATCGCGAGCGACTTTTGCGACAATCGACGCAGCGGCAACGGCGGCCACCTTAGCATCGCCCTTGACCACCGCCGTCTCTGATTTGTGGAGTCCGAGCGGTATGCCGTCGACAATCACGTGGTCGGGAACGAGCGTGAGCTGAGCGAGTGCAGAGTGCATCGCCGCTCGCAGAGCCGAGACGAGTCCACCCGCATCGATATCTGCAGCCGACACATGCCCCACACCGACGGCGAGCGCACGCTCATGGATGACGAGTGCGAGCTCCTCACGCCGGGCAGGAGATAGCTTCTTGCTGTCATTGAGCCCCAGAATCGGAGAATCAACTGAGAGAATGACCGCACCCGCGGACACCGGCCCCGCAAGTGCCCCGCGTCCGACCTCGTCAATTCCCGCCACCGCCACGAATCCGGCTGCGTAGAGGGTTCGTTCCAAGTCATACATCCGACCCGTTCTGTCCTGCTCTGCTCGTCGTGAGCGTTCCCTAGCCCGCGCACGCTCGCAGGCGTCGACAACGCCGGCACGGGTGTCATCTTCGTAGCGCGAAAGAAGCTCGCTCAACGATCGGCCCTCCGCCAAAGCAAGCCTGGCGCGGATCTCGGCCACACTCATGTGATTCGCAGACTCGGCCATCAGTCTCACGCCCTCCGAAAACGACAAACGGAGCGCCACTCAGGTGAGGGCGCCCCGTTCGTTGATGTCATGTGTGCCACCTTCATGAGATGGCGATCTTCTCGGCGGGTTGGCCTAGAAGCCCTTTTCCCGAAGGCGAGCGGCCTTGCCGACCTTGTCGCGCAGGAAGTAGAGCTTGCTGCGACGGACCTTGCCGTGGCTGAGGACCTCGATCTTATCGATCTTGGGCGAGTGAACCGGGATGGTCCTCTCGACGCCGACGCCGAAGGAGATCTTGCGAACCGTGAACGTCTCACGGTTGCCGGCACCATGACGGCGAATGACGACGCCCTGGAATACCTGAGTGCGCTCGCGGGTACCCTCGATGATCTTGTAGTGAACCTTCACAGAATCGCCGACGTTGACCTCAGGAAGGTCTTCACGGATCTGCTGCTGTTCGATAGCGCGAATGATATCCATGTTCCCGTGGTTCCTGTTCTTTGAGTCGGACTCGCAAAACCGCCCGCAGTTAGTGGCGGGCGCGAGTTGGTAGTATAGACCACCCTCGGTGGCCGAGGCAATGCCAAACTTGTGATCGAGCGCGTAAGAATTCGGGGGGTCTACTCTCAGTTCATGGGATTGAACATCGCGCGGAACGGCTGTCGTCCTG